>JAFTVM010000040.1 GCA_017465745.1 Oscillospiraceae bacterium | reverse complement strand
CAGGGCTATGTAGTTCGCCGCCAGACCACCGATGCCAGCGGCAAGTTCAGCAAAAACGAGTACATCATCTACGAGGTGCCTGTTTCAAAACCGGATACCGGTGCTGATCCGTCGTTGGAAAAACCGTTGTCGGAAAACCCGACGACGGATAATCCGCCAACGGGAAAACCGTCAGCGGAAAATCCAACGCAATTAAATACTAAGAAATCAAATACCCAAAAATCAAAAACAGATAGATCAAGTACCGATTCCATTCCCTTCCGGGAAGATGCGGCGGCTGTGCCACCGGAACCGAAGCGAAAGGAACCGGATGAGATGCAAAGTATTTATGATTATCGGGATTTGATATACGAAAATATCGAGTACGATCTACTGAAAGAACGGTTTCCCTTTGACGGGGATACCCTGGATGAAATTGCGGAACTGATTGTGGAGATAGTCTGTGCCAAGCGGAAATCCACCCGGATCGCTGGCAGCGACTTCCCCCATGAGGTTGTTCGATCCCGTTTCCTGAAACTGCAATCGGAACACATTCAGTTCGCTATGGACTGCATGAAGGAGAACACCACAAAAATCCGGAACATCAAGCAGTACTTGCTCACGGTGTTGTACAACGCACCCACTACCATCAGCAACTACTATTCGGCTCTTGTAAATCACGATATGTACGGCGGCAATCCATAAGCCGCCTATTTTACTGCCCGGATTGCCGGGAGAAAGGAGGGGCCTATGAAAAAACTGCTGCATCGACTGGTGGTTCCGCCTTAGTGCGGTACTGCCACCCCTGCAAATCTGAGGAAAGGAGTGATAACCCATGGATTCCAGGAACCCGGAAGTCCGAAAATATCTGGCACAGCGGGCGGATCTGCTGGGTGCCATCCGACTGCCCAACAATGCGTTTAAGGCCAATGCCGGTACGGAAGTTGTTTCCGATATTATCTTCCTCCAGAAGCGTGACCATCCATCTGTGGAGGAACCGGAATGGGTGCATACCGGACGTAATGAACAGGGCTATGCCATCAACAACTATTTCCTGGAGCATCCGGAAATGGTGCTGGGCAACAGCACGGAGGAAAGTACCGCACACGGCATGGACTACACGGTGGAGCCAATCGAAGCATTGGAGCTGTCCGACCAGCTGCATGATGCAGTGAAGTATATCCGTGGCACCTATCAGGAAGCGGAGCTGCCTGACCTGGGCGATGGCGAAGCTATCGACACATCCATCCCCGCCGACCCCAATGTGAAGAATTACTCTTATACCGTTGTGGATGGTGAGGTGTACTACCGGGAAAACAGCCGTATGGTCAAGCCTGATCTGAACGCTACCGCTATGGAGCGTGTAAAGGGCATGGTGGAACTGCGGGACTGTGTTCACCATCTGATCGACCTTCAGATGTGGGAGTCTGATCCTCTGGAAATCCGTCAGGAACAGCAGCGACTGAACGATCTGTACGATGCTTTTTCTGCCAAGTTTGGTCTTATCAATGACCGTGGCAACCGTCTGGCATTTTCCGACGATTCCTCCTACTATCTGCTGTGTTCTCTGGAAGTGTTGGACGAGGACGGCAAGCTGGAGCGCAAGGCAGATATGTTCACCAAGCGAACCATCAAGCAGCATAGAGCCGTATCCCGCGTCGATACTGCCAGCGAAGCACTTGCTGTATCCATCGCTGAAAAAGCCTGCGTGGATATGGAGTATATGTCCCAGCTGACCGGCAAGACCACAGAGGAAATTGCTGCTGAGTTGACGGGCGTTATCTTCAAAGATCCTGCCTTTGGTAATGACCCGCTTTCCGGTTGGCAGACCGCCGACGAATATCTGTCTGGTAATGTCCGACAGAAGTTACGGGCAGCGCAGAGGGCCGCAGACCGTGCCCCGGCTTTTGCAGTCAATGTGGAAGCCCTGAAAGCTGCCCAGCCCAAAGACCTGGATGCTTCGGAAATTGAAGTGCGGTTGGGTGCTACCTGGATTCATCCGGACTATATTCGCCAATTCATGTACGAAACCTTTGATACGCCCCGCTATCTGCGTGGTGCCATTGACGTAAAATATTCTGCCTTTACCGCAGAATGGCAGATTACCGGAAAGACAAAAATCCCATACAACAATATCGCCGCCCATACCACCTATGGTACAGACCGGGCCAACGCTTACCGCATCCTGGAAGATTCTCTGAATCTCCGGGATGTTCGTATTTATGACACCGTTGAAGATGCAGACGGCAAGGAGCGCCGGGTGCTGAACGCCAAGGAAACCACCCTTGCGGCGCAGAAACAGCAGGCCATTCGGGATGCGTTCAAAGATTGGATCTGGCGTGATCCGGAGCGCAGACAAGCCCTGGTGCGTCAGTACAACGAGGAAATGAACAGCACCCGGCCCCGTGAATATGATGGCAGTCATATTGTTTTTTCTGGTATGAACCCAGAAATCACTCTAAGAGAACATCAGAAAAACGCCATTGCCCACGTGCTTTATGGTGGAAACACACTGCTTGCACACGAAGTGGGAGCGGGCAAGACCTTCGAGATGGTCGCCGCTGCCATGGAGAGCAAGCGGCTGGGCCTGTGCAGCAAGTCCATCTTTGTTGTGCCGAACCACCTGACCGAGCAGTGGGCGTCTGAGTTCCTGCGGCTGTACCCCTCTGCCAATATCCTTGTCACTACCAAAAAGGACTTTGAAACCCATAACCGAAAGAAGTTCTGTGCCAGAATTGCTACCGGAGATTATGATGCGGTCATCATTGGACACAGCCAGTTTGAGCGTATCCCCATCAGCAAGGAGCGGCAGGAGCGATTGCTTCAGGAACAGATTTGGGAGATCACTGAGGGCATTTCTGAGGTGGAAGCCAGCGGCGGCGAACGGTTCACCGTCAAACAGCTGGAACGTACCAAGCGCAGTCTGGAAGCCAGACTTGAAAAACTCCAGGCCGATCACCGAAAGGACGATGTTATCACCTTTGAACAGCTGGGTGTTGACCGGATGTTCGTGGATGAAGCCCACGACTATAAAAATATGTTCCTTTATACGAAAATGAGGAATGTTGCCGGTCTTTCCACTACCGATGCGCAGAAGTCCAGCGATATGTTTGCCAAGTGCCGTTACCTGGATGAGGTCACCGGAAGTCGTGGCGTGGTCTTTGCCACCGGCACCCCTGTTTCCAATAGTATGACGGAGTTGTACACCATGCAGCGGTATCTGCAATATGAACGCTTGCAGCAAATGGGTATGACCCACTTCGACTGCTGGGCATCCCGCTTTGGTGAAACCGTCACCGCTCTGGAACTGGCTCCGGAGGGAACCGGCTACCGGGCAAGAACCCGTTTCAGCAAGTTCTTCAATCTTCCTGAACTGATGAACCTGTTCAAAGAGGTGGCGGATATTAAGACAGCTGACCATCTGAATCTTCCCACTCCCGAAGTGGAGTATCATACAGTGGTCGCAAAACCCACCGAGCATCAGCAGGATATGGTTGCCGCTCTGTCTGAACGAGCCGCCGAAGTCCATGCCGGTAACGTCGATCCTTCCGTCGATAATATGCTGAAAATTACCTCCGATGGCCGAAAGCTGGGACTTGACCAGCGTATCATCAATCCCATGCTGCCCGATCAGGAAGGCACCAAAGTCAACCAGTGTGTATCTAACATTATGCAGGTATGGCGGGACGGCGAAGCTGAAAAGCTGACGCAGCTGGTATTCTGTGATATTTCCACTCCGAAACTTGCACCCAGCCGTAAGGTAGCCAAGGGAGCCAGCGGCAATCTGGATAATCCGGAACTTCATGCCATTGAAGCGATGGTGCCGCTGCCTGACCCGGAACCTGCCTTTACCGTCTATGATGATATTCGCAGCAAGCTGATTGCCCAGGGAGTTCCCCCGGAACAGATTGCGTTCATCCATGAAGCCAATACCGAGGTTCGGAAGAAAGAACTGTTTGCCAAAGTTAGAACCGGACAGGTGCGTGTGCTGTTGGGCAGTACCTCCAAAATGGGAGCCGGTACCAATGTCCAGGACCGGCTTGTGGCAATCCATGATCTGGATTGTCCTTGGCGTCCCGGTGACTTGCAGCAGCGCAAGGGCCGTATCGAGCGTCAGGGTAATCAGAATGAACTGGTTCATGTGTATCGCTATGTCACTGAGGGTACATTTGATGCCTACCTGTGGCAGACCGTGGAGAACAAGCAGAAATTCATCAGCCAGATTATGACCTCCAAATCCCCGGTACGTTCCTGCGACGATGTGGATGAAACCGCACTGTCCTTTGCGGAAATCAAGGCCCTGTGCGCCGGTGATCCCCGTATCAAGGAGCGCATGGACTTGGATGTGGAAGTGGCCCGTCTGAAACTGATGAAAGCAGACCATCAGAGCAAGCAGTTCCGTCTGGAGGACAATCTGCTGACCTACTTCCCGGAACAGATCGAGAAGAACAAGGGCTTTATCCGTGGTCTGGAAACGGATATGCAGACACTCGCAGCCCATCCCCATCCGGAGGAAGGGTTTGCCGGGATGGAAGTCCGTGGGGATATGCTGACCGACAAGGAGAACGCCGGTGCCGCTCTGCTGGATGCCTGCAAAGAAGTGAAAGGCAAAGAGCCGGTGCAGATCGGCAGTTACCGTGGTTTCGATATGTATGTGGCATTTGATGCGTTCCATCAGGAATATGAACTGTCCCTGCGTGGAGAAATGACCCACAAGGTCACGCTGGGTGCAGACCCCCGTGGTAACCTTATCCGCATCGACAACGCCCTGGGGCAGATGCAGGCCCGGTTGGATGCCGTTCATGCCCAACTGGACAACCTGTATCAGCAGCAGACTGCGGCAAAGGCCGAGGTTGGCAAGCCGTTCCCCTTTGAGGAGGAATTACGGACGAAAACTGCCCGTTTGGTTCAGTTGGACATGGAGTTGAATATGGATGGCAGAAAGCAACCGTCGGCGCATCGGGAAATCGCAAAGAGTGTCAGACCATCCATTCTGGAAAGCCTGCGCAAACCTGTTCCCCAGCGTTCTGCAGAGAAAAAACAAAAACACCATGAGGAGGTGCTGTAATATGAAAGAGATACCCGTCTACAAATATCCCGGCACTTATGCCGAAGAACATGACGAACTGCCTGTCTACCGTGCGTCCACCAAGGTAAATATCGCCTGCAAGGAAGCGATTGAAGCTGCCATTCGTGACCACTACCACGATAACCGTCTGGATGCAGATGCAGCCAAGCAGGTGATCTCTCAGTTCGGCTATGACCGAGTATTTCATGTGCTGGCTAATACGGTCAGGCACATGGATTGGGATGGCCGTATATCCCGTGATAACAAAGCCTGGGCGCAGACGATCCCTGTGATGGAGAATCCGGATGCCTGGGGCGCTGACCGAAACCGCTATTTTGTGGTCGGCAGTCATCCCGGATTGACAGACCTTTTCCTGTCCCAAGTCCGTAAAGAAAAGGAACGAGAGAAGAAGCCCTCCGTTATCGAAAAGCTGAAACCGGCTCCGGATGCCGTAAAGCCACCTGTTGCCCATAAGCATACGCAGGAGCGATAACCCTATGGCAGCGAACAGAACCCGTGATGTACAGCTGAATTTCCGGGTATCTCCCCATGAATTGGAACTGATCGAGAAAAAAATGTCCCAAGTTGGGACAAAAAATCGGGAAGCCTATCTCAGAAAGATGGCCATTGACGGGATCGTGGTCAATCTGGAAATTCCGGAACTGAAGGAACTGCTGTCGCTCATGCGCTACACCAGTAACAACATCAATCAGCTGACACGCCGTGTGCATGAAACAGGGCGCATTTACGATGCGGATTTGGAAGATATACTCCAAAAACAGGATGCCCTCTGGGATGGGCTGAAAGAGATACTGACCCAGCTGGGAAAGATTTCGTAACAGGGATATAAAACCCATTCAGCGGAGGGAGGAACGGTGTTGGCACCGTCGCTCCCTCCGTCTTTTCTTTTTGCCCAGCCGCATCCTTGGCTTTAGGGCCAAAGTGTTGTATAAATGAAGTGAGAAAACAACTGATCGTCACAAGGAGGTTCCCTATGAGAGTGCTTTTGAAGATATTGACCACCCCTGTTGTTCTGGCTCTGACCCTGTTCGTCTGGTTCTGCTCCGCCATCTTGTACTGCTCTGCTTTCGTGTTTGGACTTGCAGGCACCCTGATTGGAATACTGGCCCTGTTGGTGCTGTTCTCCGGCCATCTAGCCAATGCCCTGATTCTGGCAGTGATTGCGTTCCTGGTTAGTCCGGTGGGCATCCCTACAGCAGCTACGTGGCTGCTGGGAAAGATGCAGGATCTGCGGTATGTAATCCAGTCCATCTGAATAACAAATCAAGCCGGACAGCCGGGGCATTTGCTCCGGCTGTTTCTGCGGTCAGCTTATAAAATTTCCCTGGCTGGACATACTATGCTCTGAAAATACCCGTTTACATTTGCTCTGCAATATGCTATATTGTGTAGAGTGAATGTAAATGCGTTTTAGGGAGGTGTGCCACCATGGACCAGATATGGAATCGTATAGAGGAAGTCGCAAAAGCAAATAACGGTTTCATCCAGACTGCACAGGTTGAGGAGCTGGGGATCAGCAGACCCATGCTGAAAAAGTATTCTGATGCGGGAAAGTTGGAGCGCATCCGCAAAGGGCTGTATATTCTGGCCGGTGAGATTGCAGATGAATATGCGCTGCTGCAAGTCAGAAGCAAATTCGCTGTATTCTCCTACGGAACGGCATTGTATTTATGGGGGCTTTCTGATCGAGTACCCCATGTATATGATATTACCCTGCCCAGGGGAGCGAACATCAATTCTTTGAAAAAGGATGTTTCCAATCTCCGCTGTCATTATGTGCAGCAGGACATCTATGACCTGGGGATAACAGAGGTCCAGTCCCCGCAGGGGGCTATGGTTAAAGTCTATGACCGGGAGCGGTGTATCTGTGACTTGATCCGGGATAAGGGTCAGGTGGATATGCAGCTTTACGCCCAGGCAATAAAAGACTATTTCAAATCCAAGCCCAATAACCGAAAACTGCTCAAGTATGGCAGAAAGTTCGGTATCGAAGAAAAAATCAGAACCTATATGGAGGTGCTATAATGAAAACACCTGAACAGTTAAAAGGCTCCATTCGCAGTATGGCGGCGAAGAAAAATCTTCGTGCCCAGGAAGTGCTGCAAATGTTCCTGTTTGAACGCATTTTGGAGCGGCTGGCCGCATCCAAATATCAGAATAACTTTATCCTGAAAGGCGGTCTGCTGATTTCGTCCATGATCGGAATTAGTGAGCGAACTACGATGGATATGGACACAACCGTTCGCGGCATCCAGATGGAAGAAGATGAAATTGTTGCTGCGGTAAATGAAATTCTGTCCATTGATGTTGGCGATGGTATTGCCTTTGAATATAAAGGTATTGAGCCGATCCGGGAAGAAGATGCCTACAATAATTTCCGTGTGCATCTGCGGGCGAAGTACGGCAAAATCGACAGCCCCATGAAGATCGATGTTACCACCGGAGATGTGATTACGCCTGCTGCGATCCGATATGATTTTCCTATGCTCTTTGATGATAAGACGGTTTCGGTCATGGCCTATACACTGGAAACGGTGCTGGCTGAGAAGTACGAAACGATTATCCGCCGAAACATCGGAACCACCAGAGCCAGAGATTTTTATGACCTGCATACCCTGTACCGGAGTCGCAAGCATGAGATTCGCCCGGAGATTCTGAAAGCGGCAGTATCACACACGGCACAGAAGCGGGACTCTGTTGAGGACATCCATGACTGGGAAGATATTCTGACAGACATCCGCGAGGAACCGGCGCTGTATCAGCTGTGGGACAACTATGTGGCAGATAACAAATACATTGGAGAGCTTGCCTTCCATGAGGTGATGGACACCGTGGAGGAAGTAGCAAAGCTGTTGGATTTCTAAATCCGCAGTTACAATATCATAAACACCAAGGGGCAGCTGTTATGGCTGCTCCTTTTTCGTTGGAAGGGAGGGAAACATCATGGCAACTACGAGGATCATGCCCCTGCATTGCGGCAAAGGCAGGACTGTGGGCAAGGCCATTTCTGACATTATCGACTATGTAAAGAATCCGGAGAAAACTGATCATGGCAGGCTCATTACCAGTCATGGCTGCAACAGCCAGATTGCCGATGCGGAGTTTCTGTTTGCCAAGCAGCAGTACATCAAAAAGACAGGCCGTGTCCGGGGGGAGGATGATGTGATTGCCTACCATCTGCGGCAGTCCTTTGTTCCCGGCGAGATCACACCAGAAGAAGCGAACCGGCTGGGCTGTGAACTGGCCCGAAGATTTACTAAGGGGAATCATGCCTTTATCGTTTGTACCCACATCGACAAAGCACATATCCATAATCATATAATCTGGACGGCAACCACGTTGGAATGTGACCGGAAGTTCCGTAACTTTTGGGGCAGCACCAAAGCGGTACGGCGGCTCAACGATACCATTTGCATTGAGAACGGATACTCCATCGTGGAGAACCCCAAAGGCCACGGCAAAAGCTATGATAAATGGCTGGGCGATCAGGCAAAGCCCTCTCATCGGGAGCTGCTGCGTATCGCCATTGACAACGCTCTGGCGCAAAAGCCTGACGATCTGGATGCGCTATTGCAGCTGCTAAAGGATGCCGGTTATGAGATCAAAAGCGGCAAGCAGCTTTCTTTCCGGTGCGCCGGTCAGAAGCGGTTCCTTCGTATGGATACTCTGGGCGAAGGATACATGATAGACGATCTGCTTGCAGTCTTGAAAGGCGAGAAAACCCATACACCCCGCAAGCGAAAAACTGTTACCCAGGAGAAGCCCCGGCTCCAGCTGGCCATTGATATTCAGGCCAAGCTGCAGGAGGGCAAGGGTGCTGGGTATGCCCGGTTTGCATCTGTCTTTAACTTGAAGCAGATGGCCCAAGCCATGAACTATATTCAGGAGCATAACATTGAATACGATGAGCTGGCGGAGAAAGTATCTTCTGCAACCGCAAGATACAATGCGCTGGCGGCGCAGATCAAGGCAGCGGAGAAACGCATGGGCGAGATTGATGTTCTGCGCAAGCACATCATCAATTATTCCAAGACCCATGATGTGTATGTGACCTACCGGAAGTCCGGTTATTCCAAAAAGTTTTTTGCGGAGCATGAAGCGGAAATCATTCTGCACAAGGCGGCAAAGAAAGCTTTTGACGAGTTGGGCGTATCGAAGATCCCGACAAAGAAAAGCTTGGACACGGAGTATGCGCAGCTGCTGACAGAAAAGAAAACGGCCTACGGCGAATATCGGCAGGCCCGTGAGGAAATGAAGGAACTGAGCATCATCAAGCATAACATCGACAAGCTGTTGGGCAGACAGGAACAGGAGAAATCTGAAAAGAAACAGGAACAGGAACGGCGATAATCATGCTTCCACAAGAAACGGGCCGGTATTGTCATTACGACTTTACCGGCCTGTTCTTTTTGTATTCTGACACCTTGGCGTCAGGAAGAAAAGCGTCCGAAGGATGCGCAGCCGCATAATGAAATTATGCGTTCTCAGGGGGCTTGGGGGATTACCCTCAACAAGCGTTTGTGGCTATGTGGATAGCCACAAGCATTGCTTGCCGGTTTCTCAACCGTTTCTCTCAGTTCCTTCGTTTCAACGTAAAAATAGCAGCCCCGCAGGGCTGCTACTCAGATTATTTCTTGATTGCTTTGACCAGTGAAATAATATTGTCCAGCTGGTCATTTGGCAAAGTCTTTGCGAGGTTAGTCAATTCTTTTACCTTCGACGGATTGGTGGAATCAATGTCGAAAAATTCCTGTGGGGTGATCCCGAAGTAATCGCAGATATAAAAGAATGTCGCCATTGACGGATAATTGTCACCGCACTCAATGCCATTGATATAGTTGGGACTCTGACCGATGGATAAGCTCATATCTCTGGCGGACACGCCCTTATTCATCCGTAATTGCGTCAACCGTTTGCAAAATTCTTCTCTTTCCACGCAGACCACCACCTTTCCTTTGATCTTGTAACCAATTCTACTATACAGTGTGCTAAATTTTGCCCAGTCCATCCGTGAATTTGCGTTGACACACCCAGAATTACTGGGTATAATATTTCTAAATAGGCAGTCAGTCTGGGTGTCCGGCTGTGTGCTACGCCAAAAATGCACAATGAAGTCTATTTTATCTTTTGGTGGCCGCTATACACATATGATCATCAGGTAAAAGCCCGCAGTGTGTCCAGCACTTTATGGCGCAAATGGATGGCTGTGGTAAGTCCTGTTCGGTTCTATGAGAACCGCTTATAACAGATAGGGAGCCAGGAAAGATAAAGCACCGGGACGATGCAGTAATGCAGACACCCGGTGCTTATTTTTTAGGTTTGTACTAAAGGAGGGTAACAATGAACGTGACCTTTTGCGGACACAGTGATGTGTCTAATCCAGAGGAAGTTCGTGCATGGTTGTATGAGAAAGTTGAGCAGTTGATCCTGCTGGATGCGGATATGTTTCTGCTTGGTGGGTACGGAGCCTTTGACCGCATGGCAGCTTCCGTCGTGTGGGATCTGAAGCAGAAATACCCGCAGATACAGTCTGTCCTCGTGAAGCCTTATCTTGACCGGGAGATGGACGAAAGCAAATATGACTGGACTGTGTATCCCGGTCTTGAAACGGTTCCAAAGCGGTATGCGATTTCCCACCGAAACCGCTATATGGTAGACAAAGCAAATTTTGTTGTGGCTTATGTTCTGCACAGTTGGGGTGGTGCAGCCCAGACGCTGGAATATGCAAATCAGAAAAAGAAAAGCATCGTTCTCTATAAGAGGTCGGGCCAATGAAAAAATATATTCTGTCTGCAATCGGAGGAGCCATTATAATGCTCATTGCTCTGATCCTAATCGCAAATATCAGTGCAGCCAACAAACAGGAAAATAAGGAATACGAACACATCGATTATGTGTCTGCCATCACCCAGGATGAATGCTTCGTCTGTGGGAACAGCACCAAAGATCCTGTGAGCCTCCATTGGGGCGAGGATAATGTGGGTATCGTCAACCTGAACACCTTTGAAATGATGCGGCTGGAGATCAACCGCTACGGCGATCATGGGGAACTGATTGAAGAACCGGCTGGTTATATGTCCAGCAGTGGTCTGATCGATAAGGAAGCAGACACCTATGCTCATGCCTATTGCTTCCCGGACAATGCCTATGCCAGCGTTCAGATAACCGGGGTACAGTACGCGATTGACCGGGACTCTGTACAAAATCGGCTGTGTCAGAACTGCCTTAATTCCATAAATGACCTGTGGTTTACAGATCAGCCCCTGGCAGAGTATGCAGTAATCTGCTTTGAGGATCGGACGATCCAGCCGCTGTTGAATGCTCACCCGTGGTTTGCAGCCGGAAACTTTGGCATTGACTGTGAGTTTAAGGAGAATGGTGCTATCGACCTGCTGATCCATTACTGTCCCAATCGGTATGAGTGATTCTGTTGCCGTTATCCTGAAGTAAAAATAAATCTCTAAACAGCGATAGACTTTTCCAACCCAAAGGTGTATAATTTAGTTTTGGAAAACTACGACTGCGCTGGAAAGGGGGTTGTATCATGCTTGCACATCCGGAACTGAAGATCGCTGTCGTGGACGACATGGAAAAGGATCGTGTTCAAATCGCAGACATGGCAAAGTGTATTCTGTGCAATGAAAAGATCTCCCATAGCATTGACAGCTATGCGGATGGTAAATCCCTCCTTGATGATCTGCGCAGTGGCAAAAAATATAACCTCATCCTGCTGGATGTTCTGATGGACGAAATGGACGGTATGGCCCTTGCCAAGTCTCTGCGTGACCAGGGCGACAGCACCATGATCATCTTCATCTCCATCAGCCAGGAGCTGTGCCGCCAGGGTTATCATGTGGAGGCATCCGGATACCTTGTGAAACCTCTGGACAAAGAGGAACTGAAGGAAGCATTGCTGTATTGCCGCGAAAGATTGGCAAAAAAAGAAATCCTGCTGCCAACCGATAAGGGGCAGTACAGGACTTCTTTTGCAGATATTCAATATGTGGAAGCATTTGACCGTGGTACCCGGTTCGTTCTGACCGATGAAACGGTGGAAACGAAACTGAAATTCAGCGAGGTGGAAGCAATGCTTCCCAAGGCGAGTTTCCTTCTTTGCCACCGGGCATACATAGTCAACCTTGCCCAAACCAAGCGTATCAATCAATATGAGTTTCTGATGAAATCCGGTGTCACCGTTCCCATCAGCCGTCTGCGTTATAACGAGATCAACCGTCAGTTTGTGTCTTTCTTCCGGGATTAGCTGAGTGGGATCACGATCTCCACGACGAAGTTTCCGTCCCTCACTTCATCCAGGACCACACCTTCATATTTTGCAACGATACTGCGAATAATTTTTAATCCCAAACCGTGCTTCGGCACGGTTTCTTTTTTTGTTGACCTGTTTTGCTGCTCCGGATCAAAACTGTTTTCACAGAAGACAGCAAGATAACCTGCCTTCTCGTGAATGGTCAGCTTCACAAATGGAGCTTTTGCTTTGGCGGCTGCGGAAATGGCATTGTCCATGATGTTCATAACCAAGGCACATAGATCCGGATTGGACAGGCGTAATTCAGCAGGAGCAGTTACATGGGGAATCTCAACATGGATACCTGCATCTACGGCAGCGCCAAGTCTGCCATTGATAATAATATCCAGCATTTCATTTCCGCTCTCAACGATGGGGCGGATTTTCTGATTTTGACCGATCAGCTCTGCAAGATAAGCCGTCCGTTTTTCATCACTGTCCATATCGTGGAGGGTGTGGTAGTGACGGAGCATATCATGCCGCAGCATCATGACTTCCTCATGCTGGCGGCGGAGGTTTTCGTAACTGGACATGGCCAGCTCATGCCGCTGCTGCATCAGTTGCTGTTCTGTACGGCGATTCAGTTCTGCTCTGACCGCCTCCGCAAAAGCGGCAAGGAGGGCAGCAACTGTAACACCGGAAAGCGTATGGGTATAGACATAGTGTATCTGGTAGTTGAGCAGGTTAGCCGTGATTTGCTGCCAGACATAGTCTGCGCCCTCCAGGAAGAACTGCATTACCCAGCTGACAGCGATCCCGGTAAAGGCCAGCGGAATAAAGAGCCGGTAGAATCGATTTTCCTTTCTCCACCAAATGGTTCCCATCACCAGCAAGACTGTCAGGCTGATAACGGCAAACCATAGGGGCAGATAAAGGATCACGGTAGAGAACTGAACCGGCCCTGTCGAAGCACCGGGGAATACGCTCAGAATGATGGCATCGGCGATCACCACCAGGGCGAAGGCTCCCACCGGAATCCAGAGGAACTTCCGGCGTGTCCCACCTTGAAGTGTGAGATAGCACAGCAGCGCAAGAGCGGAAATCCGCGGAACTTCGGTGATCAGCGAGTTGGAATTGATTGCATAATACCGGAAAAAGTAGCTGGTTCCTGCGAGCTTCTGTGCCATCCAGAGAAACGCGACCACAGCAAGGCAGAGAATGCTCCAGTCCCGGCTGCGGACAAAGGCCGCAAGCAGGCTCACGGTCAACGCGAAGGCAACTGCTGACAGAAGGGCGGTCTGGAAAGTCTCGGAGATCAAGCCGCTTTCGTAAGCATAGCCGCAGTAAAGGCGGACAGATGCAGGCCATGCGACCACAGAGCTGGTCTCCGCCCATTCCGGGAAAGACTGGGCGACGGTCAGGGTCTTGCCCTGGTAGTCGGCGGGCAGACTGATGGTAATGGGGTCATCCCGGAACCACTCGCTCATGGGCAGCTGCACATAGCCGATACGGTTGTCCAGATCTGGGCAGTCGGTATAGATCAGCATATCATCCAGCCAGACGGAAAACTGCCGTTCCGCAGTTCCAAGCTGCAAGGTGGGGCTGTCCAGGTCTTCTTCCATGACACGGGAAAAATAGAAGGTCTGCCCTAATTGGAGACCTGTGTAACCGCCAAAACCATCGGGAGTCAACTCTGTTCGGGTGCTGCCCTCCTGGGTGTAGACAGTCCAGCCCTTGGTGTCAGGACCTTCCGGGGAGGGGGCTGCACCATCCTCCAGACTCATCAGGGACAGATCCAGAAAAACATCCTCCATAGGTTCTACATACATCATAAGAACACCGGCGCAGAAAACCGCCAGGATCAGCGCCAGGATCAGCGGTCCGTGCCGTATGAGTTTATCGCACAATAGGGGTCACCTCCTATTTATAATATTCCATATTATAAATCATAATCAGGAAAAAGGATAGTGTCAATCTTCCGCGCTGACATTTCATGCGGGATTTGATACATCTCACGCAAGGCCCATTGTTTTTTGGAAACCCTTGAAATAAAATGCAAAGTGTAAAATAGGGTGAGTTATCCAGAACTGCTGAAATAACGAGGGAATGTCCCTTTTCTCATATCTCCCCAAGGAGGAAATGCGTATGGAAAAGATGAAATGGATTAAGAAAGGAATCAGTGCTTTGCTTGCGCTGAATATGGTGTTGTCCAGCGTGCCGTTACCGGCCTTTGCTGCCACTACGGACAATCTGTGTGAGCATCACACCGAGCATACAGCCGAGTGCGGTTACCGCGAGGGCAGCGCAGGAAGTGCCTGCACCCATGAGCATAGCGAGGATTGCTATGCTATTTTGGAGTGCTTACATACCTGCGGTGAAGAATGTGCTGATGGCTGCAACCATGAATGCACCGTAGATAACGGGTGCGTACGCCTGGAGCTGGATTGCCACCATGTCCATGGCGACTGCGGCTACAGCGAGGGAACCGCTGAAGTTCCCTGCGGCCATGTCCATAACGAGAGCTGCGGCTATGTAGAAGCCGTGGCAGGTAACCCCTGCGCCAATGCCGAGACTGACCCCGAATGTGACCACTCCGGGGACTGCGGTTTTGTGGCAGCGGTTGAGGGTCAGCCCTGCGGACATACCGCCTGCGATGATACCTGCGGTTATACCCCAGCTACCGAGGGTACTCCCTGCACCCATACCCATGCGGTAAAGGTGGACAGCGCCGATAGCTGCTACAAGCTCCTCTGCTCCCATGCAGACGGCGGCCATGACGATGCCTGCGGCTACGCGCAAGCTGTGGAGGCTCACGACTGCCACTACGAGTGCGCGGAATGTGCGGCATCTGAGGAATCCTCCGAGCCTGCTCCTGTCTGCTACTGTGTGGAAAAATGCACCGCTGAGAGCTTCAACGAATACTGCGATGTCTGCGGCTTTGGCTATGCCGCCTGCGCCGGCGGAACGGACGAGGGTGTGACCTATGCCGATGTTGCGCAGATCACCGGCGTTTCCATTCATTTAGACGGTGATACTACGATAAACAGCGGTCATATTACCGTCACTTCTGAAAATTCCATTTTTCTTATTGTAAATGGAACAAACCTTGAAAATTTGTCCGAGGAGTATTATTTCGATATTCCCTATACGCCTGTGTATATGAAATCAGCCGGCTCCTTAAGTGATGACGGTACGATCGATATCTACCTTCCTCCAGAATGGCTTGAAGGTCTTTCTGAATACCCCATTGTCTATGTTACTGACGATGGAACCCGCGTGGAGACCGGTATCTACCTGACCTATGACGACGGTACCGGCGGCGAAGAGGACACCACCCCCGCCCAGATTACCGGCGTGAGCATCACCGTGGACGGCGTGACCTACACCGAAGGCAATGTGACCATCACCCCTGATACCCAGTCCATCATCGTTACCGCCACCGGCACCAATTTTGCCAATGCAAGTAATGACAATTATGTACAGTACGCTGACGGCGCCGGAGGCATCTTGAGCAGCGGCTACTGGACCATTGACACCGCAGCCAATACAGCTACCCTGGATCTCTCCGCAAACATTTCCTGGTTTGATTCCTGCGATAACTTTGAGATTCAGTACTGCAATGACTTGCAGAGTCTTGAAAGCTGGCAGAATACAGGCATCTTCCTGACCTATTATGACGACATCACCGTCACCATTGACACGGGTGCATCCGTTACCCTGCGGGACGCCGACCGCGACGACTATTACGAAATATCCACCGCCGACGAGCTGTACGCCTTTGCGGCAGCAGTCAACGGCGGCGACAACGCAATCAATGGTGAGCTGACCGCCAATATCGTGGTCAACGAGGGCACCATGACCGCCGAAACCACCGGTGCACGGGCATGGACCCCCATCGGCAATGATACCTATGCGTACCTCGGCACCTTCGACGGCGGCGGGCATACAATCAGCGGTCTGTATTTCAATGACAGCACTGCATATTATGTGGGCCTGTTCGGCTGTCTTGAAAGCGGCAGCACCGTGAAGAACGTGCGCATCACGGACTCCTACATCTGCGCCACTTACGCTGTCGGCGGTGTGGCGGGCCGCGTCTTCGGTGGCACCGTGGAGAATTGCTCCAACGCCGGCACCGTCAGCGGCACCGGCAACCATGTAGGCGGCGTGGCGGGCAACAGCGACGGCACTGTGACCGGCTGCTCCAACGCCGGCACCGTCAGCGGCACCGGCAACCATGTAGGCGGCGTGGCGGGCAACAGCCACGGCACTGTGACCGGCTGCTCCAACGTCGGCACCGTCAGCGGCACCAACTATGTCGGCGGCGTGGTGGGCAACAGCCACGGCACTATGACCGGCTGCTACAATACCGGCGCCGTCAGCGGCTATGACTTAGTCGGCGGCGTGGCGGGCAACAGCCACGGCACTATGACCGGCTGCTACAACACCGGCACCGTCAGCGGTACCGGCAGCTATGTCGGCGGCGTGGTGGGCGACAACATGGGCACCGTGGCAAGCTGCTACTACCTCGACACCGCCGCAGACGGCGGCATCAAGGGCGGGGATGTGGCCGGTCAGGCGGAAGCCAAGACCGCCGATCAGTTTAAGAGCGGCGAGGTGGCCTATCTGCTGGGCAGTCCCTTCGGACAGGACATCGGTACCGATGCCTCCCCCAACTTCACCGGCGGCACTGTGTACCGGGTCGGCGTGACCTGCACGGAAGGCGCAGAGGCCTACGCCAACACCCAGAGCGACCTGGACCATAATTACACAGACGGCATCTGCACCGCCTGCGGCGAAGTCTGCGACCACAGCGGCAGCACCACCAAGCCCACCGACAATGGCAACGGTACCCACAGCGTCACCTGCACCGTCTGCGGCACCGCCGCCACCGAGGAACACTCCGGCGGCACCGCCACCTGCACCGAACAGGCAAAGTGCAAACATTGCGGCGCAAGCTACGGCGAGCTGGGCGGTCATTCCCCCGCAGAAAATACCGATTACACCGACAACGGCGACGGCACCCACAGCTACACCTGCACCGACTGCAAAGAGACCGTTGCCGAGGATCACACCGGCGGCACCGCAACCTGCACAACGCAGGCAAAGTGTGAACACTGCGGCGCAAGCTATGGCGAAGTGGACACCACCAACCACGACAGCACCGTTGCCTTCGGAAGCAATGGCTTCTGCCCCAACGGCTGCTATGAGCCTGCCGCCGATTCCAACGCCGACGGCGTTTACGAGATCGCAAATGCAGGTCAGCTCTATTGGTTCGCGGCACAGGTAAACTCCGGCGAAAAGTCCATAAATGCTGTTCTGATGAATGATATCGATCTGACAAACCATATCTGGACACCGATTGGCGTAACGGCTATGGGCGAGGGTGTCACGGATGGTTATACAGGCACCTTTGATGGACAGGGTCATGTCATCAGCAATATTACCTTTGCAGCACCTGCTTCGGCGATGGCTGCAGGTATTTTCGGTACCGTTCAATCCGGCGGCACAGTGAAAAACCTGGGCGTTGAGAACCTTACTTTTGATAATAACGATTATGACCATCGTGCAGGCGGTATTGCAGGTCAGCTGCTGGCGGGCAGTACCATCAGCGATTGTTATGTTATCAACTCTACTGTGAAAGCATCCAGCAGAGTTGTCGGCGGTATCGTGGGCATGAACAGGGGCACAGTCAAAAACTGCTATACCTGCAATGTGACCCTTGCCGGTTACAGCAACCGTTTCGGCGGCATCAGCGGCGACTATTCGGGCGGCAAACTGGAAAATTGCTATACCGATTATTCTGCGCTGGCAAGCTCTGAGGCTGGCACAACTACAAACTGTGAAGCAGGCGTCAGTGCGGAACGTTTCGCCTCCGGCGAGGTAGCGTACCTGCTGGGCGACCCCTGGGGTCAGACCATCGGCACCGATCCTTATCCCGTCCTGTATGGCGCGGAGGTCTATCGATTCGACACTTGTAAGAATGAAAGGGAGTATTCCAACACCTATAAAAAAGACGGCCATCAGTATGAAAACGGCATATGCACCGTCTGCGGCGGCTATGAGCCTGCCACCGATTCCGACAGCGACGGCTACTACGAGATCACCAATGCGGGCCAGCTCTACTGGTTTGCCCAGCAGGTGAACTCCGGCAGTACCGCAATCAACGGTGAGCTGACCGCCGATATCGTGGTCAACGAGAACGTGCTGACTGCGGACGGCGCGCTAAACGGCGACGGCTCTGCTTTCAGAGTCTGGACCCCCATCGGCACCGAGGACAATGCCTACACCGGCGAGTTCCGCGGCAGCGAACATACCGTCTCTGGTCTGTACTTCAACAGCAGAAGCGCAGACTATGTGGGTCTGTTTGGTTATGTCGGCAGCGGCGGCACCGTGGAGAATGTGGGTGTCATCGACTCCTACTTTTACGCCGGCTCGTATGTTGGCGGCGTGGCGGGATGTAACCGCGGCACCCTGCAGTCCGTCTACAACACCGGAAACGTCAACGGCAGCAAATATGCAGGCGGCGTGGTGGGCGAGAACAATTACATCGTTCAGTACGCCTACAACACCGGCACAGTATTCGCCATGGACTATGCAGGCGGCGTGACGGGCTATAACAATTACATCCTACAGTACGCCTACAACACCGGTTTTGCCGGCGGTGCTGCCTATTACGGCGGCATAGCGGGCGACAATCGCCACACACTGAAGGACTGCTACTATCTGGCAGACAGCGAAACCGACAGCTTTGACGGCACCACCGCCAAGACTGCCGGGCAGTTTGAGATCGGTGAGGTGGCGTACCTCTTAAACGGCGACCAAAGCACCATCGTCTTCAAGCAGACTCTGGGCGAAGACGGCGATGCAGCGCCCAACTTCACCGGCGGCACCGTGTATCAGGTGACCAACTGCAAGAGCGAAGTCGCCTACAGCAATACCAATGAAGATATTGGCCACATCGGCGGCACCGCAACCTGCACCGAACTTGCAGTCTGCACCGTCTGCGGTGAAAGCTACGGCGAAGTGAGTAGTCACACCCCCGATGCAGCTGGCTACACCGATAACGGCGATGGCACCCACAGCTACACCTGCACTGTCTGCGGCACTGTCACCGAGGATCACACCGGCGGCACCGCAACCTCCTGCACCACGCAGGCAAATTGTGAATATTGCGGCGCAAGCTACGGCGAAGTGGACACCACCAACCACGACGAAACCGTTGCCTTCGACAGCAATGGCTTCTGCACCAACGGCTGCTATGAGCCTGCCGTGCTCAATGGCGAGGTATATGAAATCTCCAATGCCGGTCAGCTGTACTGGTTCGCGCAGCAGGTCAACAACGGCGAAACCACCATCAGTGCCATTTTGATGAATGACATTGTGATCAATTCTCAGGTGCTGGATGCTGACGGAAATCTGATCAGCGACACCTCCGGTCTGCGCCAGTGGACCCCCATTGGACATTATAATTCCGATACCGATAATCTGGGCTTTGCTGGAACCTTTGACGGCAACGGAAAAACCATCAGCGGCCTGTATCACTACGGTGACACTGCCAGATATGCCGGTCTGTTCGGTTATTCTGCCGGAACCATCCGGGATCTGACCATTGCGGACACTTATATCCATACCACCCATTCCGACGGCAGAGCCGGTTCCGTTACCGGTTTGAATGAGGGTACCGTCAGTAATTGTAGCAATTACGGCATTGTGGTCGGTGGTAACCAGGTCGGTGGTATCATAGGACGCATAATCGCAGGTCTTGTTGAAAATTGCACGAACTACGGCACGGTCAACAGCACTACTCATGCCGGCGGTATTTGCGGCTGTGCATCCGGCGGAACGATCAATAACTGCTACAACACCGGCTCTGTTAAAGCTGACAGCAGCGTGGGCGGTATTGCCGGCTCGATGCAAGACACCTCGAATATCAGTAATTGCATCAGCGTTGGCACCGTTGAGGGTTCGTCGCAGGCAGGTGGTGTGGTAGGTTATGTCTTGAACCATTCCACTACGAATGCCACAATCACCAACTGTTACCACGATAACACTGTTTGCGGCTATGCCCCCGTAGGTGTAAACGGCGGTAGCTACGCCAGCGCCACCCTCACCAAAGTGGAGGGCAAGACCACCGAGGCTTTTGCCAGCGGCGAAATAACCTGGCTGCTGAACGGCGAATCCGCAGAGGGTATTTGGAAGCAGACCATCGGCACTGACACATATCCCGGCTTTACAGGCGGAACCGTATATCACAGTAGCTGCGGCGGCGGTGTTCCTTATTCCAATGATGCGGAAGAAACGAAGGAACATAACATAGGCGAGGATTTCCGATGTGTCAACACCCTGCTTTCCGGCGGTATCTGCAATGCCTATGAGCGTGCATCGCAGAATGCCGATGGCTATTACGAAATTTACAATGCAAGTCAGCTCTACTGGTTTGCCGAACAGGTCAACGGTGGCGAAAAGTCCATAAATGCCGTTCTGATGAATGACATCGATCTGACAAACCATACCTGGACACCGATTGGCGTAACGGCTATGGGTGAGAGTGTCACGGATGGTTATACAGGCACCTTCGACGGACAGGGTCATGTTATCAGCAATGTTACGTTTGCAGCACCTGCTTCGGCGATGGCGGCAGGTATTTTCGGTACCGTTCAGTCCGGCGGCACAGTGAAAAACCTGGGTGTTGAGAACCTTACCTTTGATAATAACGATTATGACCATCGTGCAGCCGGTATTGCAGGTCAGTTGTTGGCGGACAGTACCATCAGCGATTGTTTTGTGATCAACTCTACTGTGAAAGCATCCAGCAGAGTTGTCGGCGGTATCGTGGGCATGAACAAAGGCACAGTTAAAAACTGTTATACCTGCAATATGACCCTTGCCGGTTACAACAATCGTTTCGGCGGCATCAGCGGCGACTATTCGGGCGGCAAACTGGAAAACTGCTATACCGATTATTCTGCGCTGGCAAGCTCTGAGGCTGGCACAACTACAAACTGTGAAGCAGGCGTCAGTGCGGAACGTTTCGCCTCCGGCGAGATCGCTTACGCCCTTGGCAACGGCTGGGGTCAGACCATTGGAACGGATGGCTGCCCTGTCTTTGGCGGCGCAACGGTTTATCAGGTTGCAAAGACCGGCTGTTCGGCACAGGGGGAATATGCTTATTCCAATGTGAATGAAGCAGTTGTCATCCCGCATGAATACACCAATGGCTTCTGTGCCTGCGGCGGGTATGAAGAAGCTGTGCAGAACGCGGACGGATACTATGTAATCGACAATGGAGGTAAGCTCTTCTGGTTTGCAGAGCTTGTCAACGGCGGCAATAATACCAGCAATGCCGTGTTAACTGCCGACATTGATCTGGAAAACCGGAACTGGACTCCCATCGGCACCCAGAACGAATCCGTCAGCCCGAATGTAAAGGTGCCTTATATGGGTGTCTTCGACGGACAGTGCCATGTAATCAAAAATCTGAGCATCCACGTGACTGACGGACGTGAAGCGGGCCTGTTCGGCAGAGCACAAGACGCAACCCTGTCGAATTTCGGTGTCGTGGATGTTGCCGTGGTCAGCGATCCTGTGAATGGCACCGGCTACCGGGCTGGTATCGTTGCCGGTGAGCTGCATCGGTGTACCGTTGCCAATGTGTACAGTGCAGGCAATCTCACTGTTACCACGACCCATGCACAGGCGGGCGGCATCGCCGGAGAGTGTGCAGACAGCACACTGACAAACTGCTTTACCACTTACGGTTGCTTGACAGCAAGTAATGCTGACGCTGTGACCAACTGCTACTATCTGGCAGAAAGCGAAAACACCGGCTCTTGCGGCGATTATAAGACCGCTGACCAGTTTGCCTCCGGCGAGGTTGCATGGCTGTTGAACGGTTCCACAGATCAGGGCGACCTGGTGTGGTATCAGAACATTGGTATGGATGCTTACCCCAAGTTTGTGGGCTGTGTTGTGAATTACAACACCGAAAGTGATACATATCATAACGGCAATACCGTAAACGTGAGCATCTCCTGGACGGAAATGAGCTTTACCTACACCGACGGTGAATGGGACCCCGAAACCCACACCTATACCGGAAGCTGGACGGCGGATGATGGTGCGGCGCAGATCACCGTCAAAAATGTCGGCGCTGCCAATGTTCCTGTGCGCTTCACATTTGCCGGAACCATGGGCGAAGTCACCGGCCAGTTTGATGTAGAAAAGGCGGCTTTGACCCCGGGCAGAGCGGTGACCACCACCCTCACCGTCAGCGGCGGCCCCCGGAAATCCGGATTTGTGGACGAGCAGATCGGCACCGTCACCGTATCTCTGGGCAGCTCCGGCTGGGCGGCAGGTGACAGCGTAACCTTCTATGCCAAGAATGGCAAGGCTTATGAAACTACGGTCGGTGAGGTCTCAGACAGTAAGATGGTGCTGATCGGGGATACCGTGAACAAAGCAACATATACAATGGATAAGTGGAATGACAACACGGTAAGGAATCTGGTAATTTCCGTTGGCGCAAGATACCCCAGTCCAGAAGAAGCAACAGCCGAGTATTACCGGGCAAGAACCGATGAATTTGTGTGCAATAACAGTTCTGGCAACGCAACTGTTAGGTATGCGGCAGTATATTCGTATTCCACAAATGATGGTAAAATTTTATATCGTCTAGGATATATAGACGATACGTCTTGGAAGCTTAATCAGCGCTCTTATTTTCCTTCTTATTCCGATCGTACAGTATACCTATATTACTGTTACATCTGGGACGTTGAATTTGCAGAGTAAGAAAGGAGGAACAGAACATGAACAAGAATAAATGGCTGGTCCCGGTCCTTTGCACCGGCATCGTGCTGTGCCTGGCGGTGACCATGTGGGCCCTGTTCTTCCGGGATGGCGGCAAGCCCATCGCCCCGGACTACCCGCCCCAGGGAACGGAAGCCAATCAGAAGCCCCTGGAGGGTGACGAAAGCGAGAAGATGGAAAGTCCCCAGGGCGGCGGCTCCATCAACGTTACTTACAATGTCAACGCAACTGTTGACCTGTCCGAAGGAACGGTCAGCCTGCTTTATGCCAATCCCCGCTCATCCAATCAGGATGTGGCGATCCTCATTATGATCGACGATCTGGTGGTCGCCAAGTCCGATCTGATCAGCCCCGGCAACGGCGTGGATACCCTGACTCTGGATGAATACGCCGCAGGCAAGCTCGGCGTCGGCGGCTATGACGCGGAACTGGTCATCCGGGCCTATGACCCGGAATCCGGCGAAAAGGCCATGGTGGATACCAAAGGCCAGCTCTCCCTGACGGTGGTGGAATGATCCACCACCGGGAGGAATCCCCCTTTTTACTGCCGTAAGGCAAGAACATAATTTGTAATTTCAAAACAAAACGCAAAGGAGAAATGACCAATGAAAAAGATCCTGTCCCTGATCCTGGCTCTGGCTTTGGTTATGAGCCTGTCCGTCACCGCTTTCGCCGCGGAGACCAACGACGGCAAAAACGATACCAGCATCGATGTCAACGCCATGTACTCTGACGGCGTTTCCACCCCTGATGTGATCTCCGTGAACGTTGAGTGGGGCGCAATGAGCTTCACTTATTCCGTCAGCGGCAACAAGCAGTGGGATGCCACCAAGCATGAGTACACCACCAACATCAATTCCGCTTGGACTGCAACCGGCAATACTGTCACCGTCACCAATCACTCCAATATCGCTGTCAAGGCTGAGCTGGCATTCACCGCTGACACTGCCTACAACACCGTCACCGGCTCCTTCGACAAGGCTGAGCTGCTGCTGGACTCCGGCGACGGCCTGACCTATGCAAATGCCGACAAGGACACCGCTACTCTGACCCTGGACGGCACTCTGGCTGATTCTGTCAAGACCTCCACCAAGGTCGGCACCATCACTGTTAAGATCACCAAGCAGTAATTTATGAAATTCTGAAAGGAGAAACGAAATATGAAAAAGATTCTTTCCCTGATCCTGGCCCTGGCTCTGGTCATGAGCCTGTCCGTCACTGCTTTCGCCGCCGAAGATAACGGCAACGGTGAGGGCGAAGCCGCAACCATCAATATCTCCGCTGCTTACCAGGCAGGCGCTGCAGCTGATGATGTGGTTTCTGTTGATATTTCCTGGGGCGCTATGACTTTCCAGTATACCGATGGCGCTGATGGCGAATGGGACCCCGCTACCCATACCTACGGCGCAAAGGGCAACGGCACATGGAGTGCATCCGACAATGCAATCGAAGTCACCAACCACTCCAATGTCGGCATCAAGGCAACCTTCACCTACAACAAGGCTGTTGAAACCGTTACCGGCACTTTCTCCAACGAAGGTGTGATCGCCCTGGCTTCTGCTGTGGATACCACCGTTGAGAACGCTCCCTCCGGCTCTGTCACCCTGACCCTGGGCGGCACCATGACCGCAGAAGATGCCGGTCAGGTCGGTACCGTTGTTATCAACATCGCTCAGAACTGATTATCTGAAAGGAAGAACTGACTATGAAGAAGATTTTTTCTCTGATTCTGGCTCTGGTTATGGTCATGAGCCTGTCTGTTACCGCTTTTGCTGCAACCAACGAGGGTGGCGATACTACCATCAATGTTAAGGGTACCTTCAAGACCGCTGGCGCAGCCGGTGAGAAGATTTCCGTTGATGTGGCATGGGGAGGCATGGAGTTCACCTACACCGAGGGCGAAGCCGGTGAATGGCTCCCCGGCGAACACAAGTACGCAGAAGATGGCGAAGGCGCATGGTCTGCCAACAAGGGCACTGTTACCGTCACCAACCACTCCAATGCTGCTGTGACTGCTACTCTGAGCTTCGCACCTGCTGTTACCGGTGTTGTCGGAACCTTCACAGAGTCCAGCGGTACCGTAAATGACAATGTTCTGACTCTTGCTACCGCAGTCGGCACTGAGGTCGATGCTGCCCCCTTTGCTACTGCTGAGTTCGGCATTACCGGTGCCGCTATCACCGAAAACAAGGATACCCTGGGCACCATCACTGTGACCATCGCAAAGGCTAACTAATAACCAATCTTAGAGATCTTCGGCTGGGGGCTGGCAACAGCCCCCGCCCGGAAATCAGCTTTGATATTGCTCCATCGGCTGATAGTGGCGCAATATGAGATCTGATTCCTAATAATGAGGTGTAACCATGGGCAAAGCAAAAAAGAAAACACCCCAACAGAATAAACCCAAACAAAACAAGCAGGTGACCGTGCTGGCGGTAGTATTTGCCGTTGCCGTTATCATAATGATCGTGGCGCTGCTCGCTCCCAAGGAGGCAGAGCGTGGCGAATTTGTCCCCCCTACCTTTGATGCTTCTGCCGTTGAAGGAACCCCGGAGGTGCCGGAGGGGTTAGGCTACTCCGCCCCCTTCCAGGAGGGCATGGCGTACCGCTTCGCAGTCTGCGGCAATGTGACGATGAATGGCAGACAGGCGCTGGTGTACTTCACCAACCCGGCTGAAAATGAAACCTGGACGAAGCTGCGGATCTACGATGAAAATGGTAATGTTCTTGGAGAGACCGGCCTAATAAAGCCCGGTGAGTATGTGCAGTATGTGGAACTGAACAAGGAACTTGCCCCTGGCACTCCCATCAAACTAAAGATCATGGGCTACGAGCCTGACACATATTTAAGCGCAGGTTCTGTTGTCCTGAACACCCAAATAGGAGGTGCTGCCTAATGAGAAAATTGATTTCCTTATCGCTGGCTGCGGTGCTGCTCCTGTCCTGCACCGTAACCGCTTTTGCGGCAGAAGATGATCCCGTAGAAATCGGTGTGTACGCAAAAACGGAATGTAGCATTGAAGGAGAATACACTGCTCCCATAGAAAACGGTTCCGCATCCGTCACCACCCCGGATGGTACAGTTTCCGTAACCAACACCCCTACCGATGCTGTGACCCTTGTGGTGATCCCCATGGAGGGCGAAGCTCTGACCTGGGCGGACGGCTGCGTGGATGGGGATGCTGTTGCCGCTTTTGACATCCACTTCCGGGATGCCCAGGGCAACCGCATCAATGCCAACGGTGCAAAAGTGAGTATTGCCGTTTCTGGCACAAAGCTGTCCGTCAGTTCTGTTACCGCCTCCGGTGCGGATAAGACTCTGACGAGCGAACTTGCTGGTGGTAAGGTGTCTTTCACCACAGATGGTAGTCATTACTATGTGTTGACAGAGAACTATGAAACTCAGACCAAGGTTGAAATCGAGAACTTCGGGGATGAAGATGTTACGGATGACTTGAAGGATGCAGGGTATGATACCGTTACCAAGGTGGAAACGACATTGAGAGTTGCCATCAATGAGCTGAACTGTGATTTGGATGACAGCAATACAGCACTGTATGATGTGGTGCTGATGTACAGCACCGATGGCGGAAAAACCTGGACCAAAGCAGACGAAGAACATTTCCCGGAGAATGGTAAGCTGCTGGTCTCCCTGCCTGTTCCCGCTGGCACAGATCCTGTGAAGCATGATTACTATGTGGTGCATATGTTCAGCAAGGATGCCTTCGGCAAGAAGGCTGGTGACGTGGAGTATCCTGCAGTTACGGAACGGGATGGACACATTGAGTTCTATGTGACAGGTCTTTCTCCCATCATGGTTGGCTGGACCGACACGACCTCTACTGCTCCCGGTGGTCACAGCTTTACCAATAAGGCATCCGATGTAAAGGCCACCGATGCAACCTGCACCGAAGCTGCTACTTACTATGTCCAGTGTGATAACTGTGAGGAGCATACCACTGAAAAAACCGTGCCCGTAGGCGAACCTTTGGGCCACGACTGGGACGAGGGCACCGTAACCACCAAGCCCACCTGTGATAAGGATGGTGTCAGAACATTCACCTGTAAGCGGGATAAGAACCACACCTACACCAAGGCGGAACCCGCTACTGGACATAGCTTCACCAAGTACGAATCCGACAACAATGCCACCTGCAAAAAGGACGGCACCGAAACCGCCAAGTGTGACCACGGCTGCGGCAAGACCGATACCCGAACCGACAAGGGAAGCAAGCTGGGCCATAAGTTCGAGGACGGTAAGTGCGTCCGCTGCGGCGCAAGCCAATGGATTCCCGAAACCGGCGATACAAGCAATATCTTCCTGTGGGTCGGTATCCTGATCCTGTCCGTAATCGTTCTGTTCTTCCTGATTTTCTGGAAGCGCAGAAAAAAGGACGAAACCGAAAACGCATAAATACGCATCCTCTTTCCATAAGATGCCGCTGTTTATGTTCTCAATGCATATTGGAGCGGCGGTAAGTGTGTATCTTACTGCCGCTCTATGTTTTTTCAGTAAGGGAGAAAGCGGAAATGTTTGATAAGCTGTTTAAGAAAAAGACCTCCTCAGGTGAACAGACTTTACACGATGAAGAACGGGAATACACAAGGTACGCAATGGAGGTGGAACGTACTCTGACGAGCCTGGAAGCACGCTTGCATACCAGTGATGACCCCGAGGAAATTGCCAAGATGACACTGAAAGCTGCCTGTGAATTCTACCAGGGCGACTGGGCAGGCATTCTGGAAGTGGATCTGGATCTGAATATCTGGACGCCGTTTTGGTGGTACAACACACATCCGAATGATAAAACGATAGAAGCGATGCACGAATTTGAATCATCTGAGTATTTATACCGTTGGGTTGCGGCCATGCGGGATAATCACGCTATTGTTGTCCCGGACGCAGGAGCCATTAAGGATGAGTGGCCCGGTGAATATGATATTTACAAACGGCTGGATGTAAGGTCTGTGATCGGTGTCCCTGTCAAGCCACGTCCTGTGGCATTTCTGGTAGTTCGCAATCCTAAGAGATACATTGAACGTACCAGTATGCTCCAAATGCTGGCTTTTGTGGTGCTTACCACAGTGAATGAGAAGAAACTGCTGGACAGCGTTAAACTGATTATGGCACCGGATTCCATCCAAACCGAAAAGGATATTATCATTAACTTTTTCGGAAATATGGAAATCATCACATCCAAAGGTGTACTCCGGGAGCAGGATTTCAAGTCTCCGAAAGCTGCTCGTGTCATTACCTACCTCATGCTACACCGCAAAGCGGCACATCCTCCGATACAGATTGCGGAAGCCCTGTGGCCGGATGATACTTATGATCCGGATGCCATCGGCAGTAATATTCGTGGCTTCATTTACCGGTTCCGCCAAGCGTTTTCGCTGGTCTCTGATTATCAGCTGATAGAATCCACGCCCAACGGCTACCGCATCAACCCGGAGCTGCGGATCATGACAGACCTCCAGCAGTTCGATAAGCTGTACGAAGCTGCCCAGAAACCGCTGGATGCCGTACATAAAGAGGAACTGCTGAAACAGGCGTATATGCTCTATAAGGGCCATATCTTTGAGAACGCCTGCGATGAGCCGTGGATCATCAACTTGGTCAACAGTTACAGCCTTCGCTATGTGGGCCTTGTCAATGAGTTGCTTGCAGTGCTGGCTGCGGAAAAGGACTATCCCTGCCTTCAGGTATACGCCACCCATGCCCTAGAACTGACACCCGGAAATATGAGAGCATATTACTGGCTTATTTTCTCCATGTACCAGATGGGTGCTGTGGAGATGGCAAAGGGTGAAATGACACGGGCAAAGAACGATCTGACCGGCGATGAATACGCCACCCTGGTCAAGTACTTGAAAGACAGTCCGGAACTGCCGCCAAGAGAACTTTTTGATGAAAATATCCCTCTGTAAACGCTTCGCAAACACAAATTTCATCCTGTAAACGCTGAAACAACGCCGTGCAAACGCTCAACAAACGCAGAACGGGCAAATCGCACGCTGAACCAACGCTCAAAAACTTTCAAAACACCCCCGTAGGATAAGGTGTCCGGGCAAGAGCAAATCGCTTGCCTTGACTCTTATCCTACGGGGGTACTTTTTGTGTATCCAGCTACCTATGGCAGAGTGTCCACTTTTGCAATTTACCGCAGAAGTGGACGCTCTTATTCTTTTTATGCGCCAGTAGAGTGCCGGTGCCGCAGCCCTCCTGTCGATCTGAAATTCTCACATTTCAGACTGACAGGAGGAAAACAAAATGGATGTAAAGCATCCTGAAAATATTGATCCTCGCCCGAAGCGGCGCAAAGATCGTGATAATCCATATACTATCTTTTCTACTGGTGCTGACTCGGATGAGCCGCACTACTATCTATCATTCCGGGATGGACAAGGGAAGTGTCACTGCATGGAAATAAGCCGGGAGCTGTTCGTCCAGTTCGATCAGTTTGAACTGGACGATCTTTCTTTTCTGAATGAGGTGGATAATCATTATGAACATTCGGAGCTGACGGAAATATCACTCCATACACGGGCTTTTGGACAGCAGGAAGATCTGGAGGAAACAACACTTCGCGGAATGGATTACGTCAGGTTACACGCTGCCATTGGTACATTGCCAGAGGTACAGCGCAGGCGTGTTAAGCTGTATTTCTTTGAAGAATATACCTATGAGGAAATTGCAACAATTGAAGGCTGTACCAAAAGAGCCGTGAAATTCAGTGTCGATCTGGCCCTGCGAAAGCTGAAAGAAAAAATCTAAAAAAATTGGATTTCAGACTACACTTTTGACCTTTTAGTTAGGAAACAAGTGAGGGGGACATTTCTCAACCTTCAGGCACATTGAAAACAGAATACACCGTATTACAAGTACGAAACCTGCGTGACGAGCGGCACAAGACCCGACGCCAAGACGATAGCTTTTAGGAGGTGATAGCCCAAGCTGTCCGAGCGACCCACGGAAGTCTTAAAGCCGGGAGTGGCATCCCGGTTGCGATGACAAACGCAGGGGCTAACGATACTTTCTCACGACCTCCCACAGACTTGAGGGGGAACCCTGCGGCGCACGAGAATAACGGCGTTGTGGAGTTATGACAGCCCTGCCAGGGGCGACTTGTAATACGCCTATCGTCAGGGGGCGTGGCAAAAATGGCGAAAGTAAATCATTGCTTTTACCAACAAAACGGCAGGACAATGCTGCACCACGAGTTCCATGTTTCGGATCAGCAAATGGGTAGGTGCAGCGTTTCCAAAGTTAGATACCATGCGCTGGGGCATATTCTCCAGCGCATTCATGTAACTTTGGTCATTTACGTTACACGAATAAAAAGCATATAAGCTGGTATTTTTGTAAATACTCTTTGCAGATGAAACAGCTTTCCAGTTCAGGGAGGAACCACCATGGAAAATATTGTGATCGGCAATGCAACGTATCTTGTTAGCCGGGTTTTTGTTGGAAATAAGAATGTATCTGAGTTGATTCAGCAAAGGATAGAGGCGAACCGTTCCCAGGTCTTACCTTTGACAAACTCGGCGTCTGCCTCTTATAATAGCGGCGGAAGAAACGCTGGTTAGAGGAGGAACCATGCGTAATTATACTCAATCCTATTCCACTGTCAGAACCAATTCTCCCACCTTCTCCAGAGCCAGCTGTGGTATGGGCAGCAGAGTTCAGTTGCTTGCCTATGCCTACTACCGCTTGTCCCGTGAAGAAGCGCAAAAAAGTGAGTCCACCAGTATCTCCAACCAAAAGAAGATCGTGGAAGCCTACTGTCACCAGTACGGTATCACCATTCTGAAATCCTTTGTGGATGACGGCTGGTCCGGCGGCAACTTTGAACGGCCCGGTTTTCAGGAGATGATGCGTGCCTTGGAATCCGGAAAGGCAAATGTGGTCATCACAAAGGACCTTTCCAGACTGGGTCGTGACATGAGAGAATCCAGCTACTATGCGGAACAGTTCTTTCCGGAAAATCAGATCCGTTATATTGCCATTGCAGATAATTTTGACTCCGAAACCGAAAATGTGATGGCTCCATTCCAGTTTGCAATGAACGAGGTCTATCTCCGGGACGGTTCAAGAAAGATCAAGGATGTCCTGAAGATGAAGCGGCAGCGTGGTGAATACTGCGCCTGCGCTCCTTATGGATATATGAAGCATCCGCAGACAAAAGATGTTTTAGTACCCAATGAGGATACCGCTCCTGTCGTTCAGCGAATCTTTGAAAGAGCTGCAGCCGGTGATTCCTGCATCAAGATTGCAACGGACCTGAGCGCAGAGGGTATCATGCCTCCACTGAAATACCGGGCGTTGTGCCGGGATAATTTCACGCCGGAAGGTGCTGCAAGGGCATCCGATATCTGGAACCATACGACGGTCAAGCGAATCCTGAAAAACAGGGTGTACCTGGGAGATACCATTTTGGGAAAGTCCAAAAAGGTCAGTGTGAAATCGAAAAAGAAAGTTCCGGTCCCGAAGCAGGACTGGACCATCACCGAAGGAACCCATGAACCTCTGGTCGATGTAGACACCTTTGAAAAAGCCCAGACCAACATCGGTAAAGCCTCCCGCGACTATCGCCAGTACGACCATGTTCGCAAGAGCATTTTCGGTGGAATCGCAGTGTGCAGCAAATGCGGCTACTCCCTTTGCTCATCCGGAACGGTTCACAAAGGGGAACGGGAAAAATATTGGTTTTTGTCCTGCAATCACACGAAGAAGCACCTAGCCAATCCCTGCACCGGTGTCAACATCCGCTATGCAGACATCTGCGAAATCGTTCGGAACGATCTGAACAGTCTGATCGGCCTGACTGATGAGGAAATCGATGTCCTGGTTCAGTCAGTGATTGCCAATGAAAATTCCAGAATGAATCTGGCTGACAAGAAAGCACAGATTGAACAGGCCAAGGCCCGCTTGAAAACGATTGATCGGATGATTACCAAAATGTATATGGATAATGCAGAAGGTAAGATTTCCGATGATCGGCTTGCCCGTGTACTCCCTGACCTGGAAAAAGAGGCCAGTGCCCTGGAAGCCAAAATTGCAGAACTGGATGTGGATGATCCTGCGGATGAAATCCAGGAAAACTACGAGCGGTTCTTTGCGCTGGCAAAGCAGTACACCTATATCGAAACTCTGGACCGTAACACCCTTGTTACCTTCATTGACCGCATTGAAGTTGGCGAGAAGATTCTCCCGGAGGGCTACGAGAAGATGCCCCGGAAGAACGCCAGCTATCAGCAGAGCATCCGAATCTTCTACAAGTTCATTGGCGAAATCGTGAATGAACCAGTCCGGGAGATGACGGCTGCCGGTCTGAAGGCAACGGAAACAGCCGAAACTCCCTCAACGGGGGGAGTTTAATAGGTAAAAAGGACACCAAGGTCCTGGGCAGCCTGCATCTTGAACTGCTCCATGCCCTGACGTGCCTGGGGGATGTTGAGGTTGTTGGAATTGTTGCTCATAATTCATTCTCTCCTTGAATCAGATTCCCCGGAAAGTCCGACATTTTCCGGGGAAAACGTCTTTCTTTCCGCAAACATATCATGCCCCGGATGACCGCTGATATGAATGGTGCTTTGCGGAAAGAAAGACAGATCATGGCACGTCGTCCTGCGGATTTTGATGAATAAGCCGGAGGTGAAGCTCCGTGAAATGATTTTGGTGCGCCGCCGGAAAAAAGAGCTGTCCGGGTGCATTTGCTAAAGCAGAGGTGCGCCTTCCCAATCTGAAAGGGAAACGGCATTGGAACGAAATGGAATCGTTTTCAATAAATGGTTCTGAAATAATGAACAAAAAGTCGGGCTGTCAGTTGTCGGATGTGTGGAACTTTCAGAATATGTACATTTTTCGGTTGAATTTTTAGAGAATTTGATTTATATTTGAATTGTCGGAAATGAAATCGTTTCCATATCTGTTCCAACGGCTTTTCCGGCATCACGCCGAACAAGCATAAATCAACAAGAAAATTAGGAGGAAACAAAATGAAGAAGCTGATTGCTCTGCTGCTGGCTCTGGTCATGGTCCTGGGCCTGTGCGCCTGCGGCACTCCCGCTGCTGATGAGACCGGTTCCGTCTACTGGCTGAACTTCAAGCCCGAGTCTGACGAAGCTCTGAAGCAGATCGCCGAAATGTACAAGGAAGAGACCGGCGTGGACGTCAAGATCGTCACCGCTGCTTCCGGCACCTACGAGCAGACCCTGACCTCTCAGATGGACAAGGAAGGCGCTCCCACTCTGTTCGTCGTCGGCAACGCTGCCGCCGTCAAGAACTGGGGCGACTACTGCCTGGACCTGACCGACACCGCTGTGGCAAAGGAACTGTCCACCGACCAGTACATGCTGTATGACGATGAGGGCAAGCTGTGCTCCATCGGCTACTGCTACGAGTGCTACGGCATCATCGTCAACACCACCCTGCTGGAGCAGGCTGGCTACGCCAAGGATTACATCAAGGACTTTGCTACCCTGAAGGAAGTTGCTGAGGACGTTCACGCCCGCGCTGCTGAGCTGGGCTTCGACGCCTTCACCTCCGCCGGCATGGACGGCTCCTCTTCCTGGCGCTACACCGGCCACCTGATCAACGCTGCCTACTACTGGGAGTCCGTTGATAACCCCGATGCATGGGTCACCTGCCCCCCCTCCATCGAGGGCACCTACATGGACAACTTCAAGCAGCTGTACGACCTGATGGTCGTCAACTCCGCTACCCCCCGTGCTGACCTGGCCAACGGCGGCTTCGACGCCGGTGCTGAGTTCGCCAACGGCGAGGCTCTGTTCTATGTCAACGGCAACTGGGAGTGGTCCAACCTGGAAGGCAAGGGCATGACTGCTGACCAGCTGCACATGTACCCCTACTACTGCGGTGTTGAGGGCGAAGACAAGGTCGGCCTGAACGCCGGTACCGAGAACTACTGGGCTGTCAACGCTGAGGCTTCCGAGGCTGACATCCAGGCTACCCTGGACTTCATGTACTGGGTCGTCACCGATCCCGAGGCTTCCGAGATCGCTGTCGGCACCTTCGGTGTCATGCCCTACAAGCAGGCTGTCCAGTCCCCCAACCCCTTCTATGGCTCCGCTCAGGAGTACCTGGACGCTGGCTGCTCCATCATGGCCTGTGTCAACGGCTTCCAGCCCAATGTTGACGCTTACCGTGCCACCGCTGTTTCCGCTCTGAACGCTTACAACGCCGATCCCACCGACGCCAACTGGGAGGACGTCGTTGCTGCATTCGTTGACGGCTGGGCTACTCAGTATCAGGCTGCCAACGGCTAATTAACGAAACAGATCCGGATACCCTCTATAGCAAGCGGGGCGAGCACACGCTCGCCCCGCCTTTTCTTTTCTGTTCAATCCAATTGAGGAGATGATTCAAAAAATGAAAAACTACAAGCGCGATGCCGCCGCCATCAACAGCAGCATCCTCCGCAGACCGATCCAGCGCTGCGCGCCGATCTTCCTGCTGCCCATGGTGGCCGCATTCTGCATCGGTTTTATCTGGCCCTTCCTGCAGGGTCTGTTCCTGTCCTTCACCGAGTTCAAGACCACCAGCAAGTGGACCTGGGTCGGTATCAGCAACTATATCAAGGCTTTCGGTGACGAGAGCTTCCGCTATTCCTTCGGCTACACCGCCGTTTACGCCGTGGTGAGCCTGGTGCTGATCAACGTCATCGCCTTCGCTGTGGCCTATGCCCTGACCCAGAAGATCAAGGGCGCCAACCTGTTCCGTACCGTCTTCTTCATGCCCAACCTCATCGGCGGTATCGTTCTGGGCTACATCTGGAGCATGATCTTCGACGGCCTGCTGGCTGCCTACAATACCTCCATCCTGACCAATTCCACCTGGGGCTTCTGGGGCCTGATCATCCTGATGTGCTGGCAGCAGATCGGCTACATGATGATCATCTACATCGCCGGCCTCCAGGCGGTGCCTGAGGACATGCTGGAAGCCGCCAAGATCGACGGCGCCAACGGCTGGCAGACCCTCTTCAAGGTCACCATCCCCAACGTCATGCCCTCCATCACCATCTGCATGTTCCTGACCCTGACCAACGGCTTCAAGCTGTTCGACCAGAACCTGGCCCTGACCGGCGGTCAGCCTTACATCATCAATCCCGACGGCTCTTCCGTCCATACCACGGAAATGCTGGCTCTGAACATCTTCAACACCTTCTACGGCCAGAATGTCAATTCCCGCGGCGTGGCCCAGGCCAAGGCTGTCCTGTTCTTCGTCCTGGTCGCAGCACTGAGCATCCTGCAGCTGCGTTCCACCCGTGATAAGGAGGTCGCTGCATAATGATTAAGAATAAGAAAATGGGCAAATCCGCCCTGACTGTGCTCTTCGCCCTGGTGAGCATCGCCTATATCTTCCCCGTGGTCATGGTGGTGGTCAACTCCTTCAAGCAGAACACCTTCGTCAAGACCGACACTTTCTCCATGCCCAACGCCGAGTCCTTCGCCGGCTGGGACAACTTCATCAAGGGTATGACCTTCGGCGGCTATCCCTTCGTCAATTCCGTTTTCTACAGCGTGGTCATCACTGTCATTTCCACGGTGCTGATCGTGCTGGTCACCTCCATGGCAGCGTGGTACATTACCCGTGTGGACTCTCCCGCCTGCCGCGTGGTCTACTACCTGTGCGTGTTCTCCATGGTCGTTCCTTTCCAGATGCTGATGTTCACCCTGTCCAAGACTGCGGACACCCTGGGCTTCAACACCCCCTGGACCATCCCTGTGATCTATCTGGGCTTCGGCGCCGGCCTGGCGGTATTCATGTTCGTGGGCTTCGTCAAGGGCATCCCCGTGGAGATCGAGGAAGCTGCCGCCATCGACGGCTGCACCCCCCTGCGCACCTTCTTCAGCGTGGTCCTTCCCATGATGAAGCCCACCCTGATCTCCGTCACCATCCTGGAGATGATGTGGGTCTGGAATGACTACCTGCTGCCCTACCTGGTCCTCGACATCACCGAGTACCGTACCCTGCCCATCCACATCCAGTACCTGAAGGGCAGCTATGGCACCGTGGATCTGGGCGCCACCATGGCCCTGATCCTGCTGAGCATCATCCCCGTCATCGTGTTCTACCTGACCTGCCAGAAGCACATCATCAAGGGTGTTGCCGCCGGTGCTGTGAAGGGTTAATCCGAGCAAAACCATGAAAGGAGGTGTCCTATGACCATCAAGGATCTGGCCGAAAAGACCGGCTACGGTGTGGCCACCGTGTCCCGGGTGCTGAACAACCACCCCAATGTCAGCCGGAAGGCGAGGGAGACGATCCTCAAGGCGGTGGAGGAGAGCGGTTTCCAGACCAATTCCAACGCCCAGCAGCTGAAGGCTGCCGCCAAGTCCATCCTGGTGGTGGTCAAGGGCACCGCCAACGAAATGTTCGGCGAGATGGTGGAGACCATCCAGAGCCTTGTGGCCCAGACCCACTATCCGCTGTATGTGGACTATATGGATGAGGATTCCAACGAAGTCCTGCGGGCCATCCAGCTTTGCCCGGAAAAGAAGCCCCTGGGCATCATTTTCCTGGGGGGCAACGACCGGAATTTCCGCAGGGACTTCGCCAGGATCGAGGTGCCCTGTGTGCTGGTCTCCAGTGATGGCTCGGGGCTGCCCTTTGACAACCTCTCCAGCGTCACCACCGATGACCGTCAGGCTACCCGGTGCGCCATGGATTCTCTCATCGCCCTGGGACACCGGAAATTCGTCATCGTCGGCGGCGACCGGGAGACCACCGATATCGGCCGCCTGCGCTACGCCGGCTGCCTGGATTCCTTCCGCAAGCACGGCATCGATTTTGACGAGCAGCTGGATTATGCGGGCGTGCGCTTCTCCTATCAGGACGGCTACGACGCCACCCAGCGCCTCATCGCCAGCGGCCGGGAATTCACGGCCCTGTTTGCGGCGGCGGACGTCATGGCCATCGGCGCCATCCGGGCCCTGCACAACAATGGCCTGCGGGTGCCCCAGGATGTGTCGGTGATGGGCTTCGACGGTCTGCCCCTGGGCTCCTTCCTGGTACCCCAGCTGTCCACGGTGATCCAGTCCCGGCAGGAGATGGCAAGGCGGGGCGTGGAGATCCTCATCGACCGGATCGAGAACGGGGGAGGCGCATGCCACGAATACATCCAGTATTCCCTGGCGCAGCGCGAAAGCACCCGCCGTCTCGGCGAATAATTCCGTTTCGGAATGGTCTTCCGGGATGGATGATTTTCGGAAGATCAAAATAAAGGAGCAATTTATGCGAAAAAGCGGCATTTTGATGCACATTTCCTCCCTGCCCAATCCCTACGGCATCGGCAGCGTGGGAAAGTGCGCCTACGAATTTGTGGATTTCCTTGCCCGGGCGGGGCAGAGCTACTGGCAGATCCTGCCTCTGTGCCCCACGGGCTTCGGTGATTCACCCTATCAGTCCACCTCCACCTTCGCCGGAAACCACTACCTGATCGATCTGGATATGCTGATCGGGCAGGGGCTGCTGACCCAAGAGGAGGCGGACAGCGTTGTCTGGAGCGGGGACGAGACCCGGGTGGACTACGGCTGCCTGTATGACAACCGGGCCAGACTCCTGCGCCTGGCGTACCAGCGGTTCACCCCGGACGAAGATTTCCGAAGCTATGCGGCAGAGAATGCCGGCTGGCTGGAGGATTTCGCCCTGTTCATGACCCTGAAGGAAATGTACCACGGCCAGCCCTGGCAGAACTGGCCGGCGGAACTGGTGAAGCGGGATCCGGCTACCCTGGAAAGCTACCGCCGGGAATTGGCAGACGCCATTTCCTTCCAGTATTTCCTGCAGTATATCTTCTCCCGCCAGTGGCAGGCGCTGCGCGCGTATGCCAATGAAAAGGGCATCCGCATCATCGGCGATGTCCCCATCTACGTGCCCCTGGATTCCGCCGACGTCTGGGCCAATACGGAGCTGTTCCAGCTGGATGAAAACTGCCGCCCGAAGATGGTGGCGGGCTGCCCGCCGGATTCCTTCTCTGAAGACGGCCAGCTCTGGGGCAATCCCCTGTACGACTGGGACAAGATGAAGGCAAACGGCTACACCTGGTGGATCCGCCGTCTGGCCGCCGCCGCGAAGATGTACGATGTGGTGCGGCTGGATCATTTTCGTGGCTTCGAGAGCTACTGGGCCATCCCTGCGGGGGATAGCACCGCTGCCGGTGGTTCCTGGCAGCCCGGCCCCGGTATGGATTTCATCAGCGCCATCCAGGCGGCACTGCCGGAGCTGGACTTCATTGCCGAGGATCTGGGCTACGTGACCCCGGAAGTCCGTAAGCTCCAGGAAGATTCCGGCTATCCCGGCATGAAGGTCATGCAGTTTGCCTTCGATTCCCGGGAGGCAGGCAACTACCTGCCCTATACCTATCCGGTGAATTCCGTCTGCTATTCCGGCACCCATGATAACCTGACCATGCAGCAATGGTTCGACGAGGCCGCCCCCGTGGATATCACCATGGCGAAGGAATATCTGGGTCTGCACGAGGAAGAGGGGCTGGTCCGCGGAATGATCCGCGGCTGTATGAGCTCCGCCAGCTGGTTGTGCATCATTCAGATGCAGGACTATCTGGAACTGGGCGCCATCGCCCGGATGAATTTCCCCGGTACCCTGTCCACCAACAACTGGACCTGGCGGGCTGAGGCGGGCTTCATCACCGAAGAACTCACCCGGCGTATCTATGATACGACCCAGCGCTACGGCCGGCTGTAAACCACACATTGAGAGGCTGCCTGCACAGGCAGCCTCTTTTTCCGGCGGGACTGGGTCTGTATCTTGACTTTCGGTACGTTTTGTATTATATTAACATTGTTAACTACATGGAGAGGATGGAAATGCAATGACGGAAAAAAATGCCAATCTGCGCGAATCCCTGATCCTCGCAGGCATCGCTGAAGTCAATACTCACGGCGTTTCCGGATTCTCCATCCGCCGTGTGGCGGAAAGCTGCGGTGTGTCCTGCGCGGCGCCGTACCGGCATTTCGCCAACAAGCGGGATCTGATCGCCGCCATCATCGACTATGTCAACGACCAGTGGGCACAGCGGCAGGAGGAAGTTCTGGCGGCCTGCCCGGCGGACTACGGCCTGCGGCAGAAGATCATCGAGATCAGCCTGAGCTATATCCGTTTCCTCATGGAGAAGCCCCACTACCGGGCGGTGCTGATGCTCAAGGATGAGGCATTCGACAATCTCTACCACAAGAAGCGCACCCAGTTCCGCAGCCTCTCCCAGTCCATGGAGGCCCAGCTCTTTGCCACCTCCGGCCTGCCGGCGGATGTGTGGAAGCGCAAGCTCATGGTATTCCGCTCCCTGATTTTCGGCGCGGTGTTCCTCTTCGATGCCGGTGAATTCGAGTATAACGACACCACCATGGAATACCTGCGGTTCACGCTGGACCGGGAATTCAATATTTTCTGACGTGATCTGCCCCCGCTCCCGCGAGCGGGGGCTTGCGTTTTCGAAACATCCCGAAATCCTTGACGATGCACAGCGCATTGTGGTAAAGTAACGGTATACCATTTAATAATTTTTGTACAGGAGGAACAATCCATGTCTGTCCCTGCACTGATTCTGAACCCCAAAACCAAGGCTGCGCTGGATGCCGGCTTCGCATCCGTCTTCGGCGGCAGTCCGGTACGCTATTTCTCCGCTCCCGGCCGTACTGAAATTTCCGGCAACCATACCGACCACCAGCGGGGCCGCGTCCTGGCCGGCGCCGTGAATCTGGATACCGTTGCCGCTGTCCGGGTCAACGGCACCAATGAGATCCGCATCCAGTCCAAGGGTTATCCCATGTGCGAGGTCAGCCTTTCCGAACTGGAGCCCAGGGCCGATGAGATCAATTCCACCCCCGCCCTGATCCGGGGTGTCGCTGCCCGTTTTGTCCAGCTGGGCTGCCAGGTGCAGGGCTTTGACGCCTACTGCGAGTCCACTGTGCTGCCCGGCTCCGGCCTCAGCTCCTCCGCCGCCTATGAAGTCCTCATCGGCACCATCATCAACCACCTGTTCTTTGAGGCAAAGGTGAGCCAGCCCGAGATCGCCCAGATCGGCCAGTATGCCGAGAACGTGTTCTTCGGAAAGCCCTGCGGCCTGATGGATCAGACGGCTTCTGCCGTGGGCGGCCTGGTGACCATCGATTTTGCCGACAAGGCCCATCCTGACATCCGTCCCGTCAACGTGGATTTCTCCGCCTACGGCCACGCTCTGTGCATCATCGACAGCCGCGCCGACCATGCTGACCTGACCGACGAATACGCCGCTGTTACCCTGGAGCTGAAGGCCATCTGCCGCCATTTCGGCAGGGAAGTCACCAACGAGATCCCCGAAGATGCGTTCTATGCCGCCATCCCCGTCCTGCGGGAGAAGTGCGGCGACCGGGCCGTCATGCGCGCCATTCATGAGTACAACGAGAACCGCCGTGTGGTGAAGCAGGTTGCCGCGCTGGAAAGCGGTGATTTCGACACCTTCCTGCGGCTGACCAAGGAGTCCGGTTATTCCTCCTGGATGTATCTGCAGAACGTGATTCCTGCTGGTTATGTGAAGCAGCAGGCCATGGCGGTGGCTCTGGGCCTGTGTGAGCATTACCTGGCAGGCCGGGGCGCCTACCGTGTCCACGGCGGCGGCTTTGCAGGCACCGTCCAGGCCTTTGTACCCCACGATATTCTGGATGATTTCGTGGCCGGTATCGACGCCGCTCTCGGCGAAGGCGCCTGCCACGTGCTGTCCATCCGTCCCCAGGGCGGCGTGCCGGCAGTGCCGGCTGACAATGCGTGATCACCCTGGCCGGAAAGCGTTACGCCGTTGTGCACTGCTCGATTCGTTGCATTGATGTAATTTGGAGTGATAGAGTATGAAGATCGAAACTTATATTGATTCCCTGGTTTCCTATGCCATGAACACCCGGTTGGCGGAGCCTGCCGACCACCAGGTGCTTATGAACCGGCTGCTGGATCTGCTGCGCCTGGATGACTACATCCCCTCCGATGAGCCCCAGACCGAGGATCTGGAAGCGATCCTGGCGGGGATCCTGGACTACGCGGTTGCCAAGGGCCTGTGTGACGACGGCGTCACCGCCCGTGATATCTTCGATACCCGCATCATGGGCGCCCTGACGCCCATGCCCCGCGAGATCATCCGCGCCTTCTGGGACAAGTATCAGCAGTCTCCCGTGGAGGCCACCGACTGGTACTATCAGTTCAGCTGCGATACCGACTACATCCGCCGCTACCGCATTGCCAGGGACATGCGCTGGAAGTACGCATCCGACTACGGCGAGATGGACATTACCATCAACCTGAGCAAGCCTGAGAAGGATCCCAAGGCCATCGCCGCCGCCAAGAACGCCCCCCAGACGGCCTACCCCAAGTGTCAGCTCTGCCGGGAGAACGAGGGCTACGCCGGACGGATGAACCACCCCGCCCGGGCCAACCACCGCATCATCCCCATCGAGGTCTGCGGCGCTGACTGGTGCCTGCAGTACAGCCCCTATGTGTACTACAACGAGCACTGTATCGTCTTCAATTCCCGGCACATCCCCATGAAGATCGACCGCGCTGCCTTTGAGAAGCTGCTGGACTTTGTTCGGGTGTTCCCCCATTATTTCGTAGGCTCCAACGCCGACCTGCCCATCGTGGGCGGCTCTATCCTGAGCCATGAGCATTTCCAGGGGGGCCACTACACCTTCGCCATGGAGACCGCTCCCATCGAGAAGGAAGTGGTTTTCAACGGTTATGGGGACATCACCGCCGGTATCGTCAAGTGGCCCATGAGTGTCATCCGCCTGCGGGGCGCTGACCGCCAGAGAATTGCCGACCTGGGCGAGAAGATCCTCAATGCCTGGCGGGGCTATTCCGATGAGTCTGTCGGTGTCATCGCCTTCGATCAAGGCGAACCCCACAACACCATCACCCCCATCGCCCGCCGGAGAGGGGAGGACTACGAGCTGGATCTGGTGCTGCGCTGCAATATTACCACGGAAGAACATCCCCTGGGCGTCTTCCATCCCCATGCCGACAAGCACCACATCAAGAAGGAGAACATCGGTCTCATCGAGGTCATGGGTCTGGCCGTCCTGCCCAGCCGCCTGAAGGGCGAGCTGACGGATCTGGCTGCCGCCTTGGCCGAGGGCAGGGATGTGGCGTCTGATGAGCGTCTGAGCAAGCACGCCGACTGGGTGGAGGCACTGAAGAGGCAGTATGCCTTCACTGCTGATAATGCCATGGACATCCTGCTCCGGGAGACCGGCAGGGTCTTTGCCGCCGTCCTGGAGGACGCCGGCGTCTACAAGAATACCCCCGCCGGCCGGGCTGCATTCGGGAAGTTTGTGGAAGCCGTCAACGCATAAATTACATGGCAAATGGCGCTGCGAAAGCAGCGCCATTTTTGCGCGTCGGGACACACACAAGGCACCCACGCAGAGGGGAGATTTTGAGGCGCTCCGGTGCCGAAACACCGGGGGCCAAACTACAATTTGCAGGTGAAAAATGTGTTTCAGAAAATGATACGAAACATCCCGAAAAATCGTAGTAAAACTGTACAAGTGAACCGTTTCTAATATATTCAAAATGGAGAAAAGAATTACTGAATATTGACATTTTTGTTAGAAAATCCTATTATATTAGTGATTTGAAACCCGTTTCAAAGTTTGAAATGTTTCAAAATCTGAAACAAAGGTGATTATTATGATCAATATCAGAGAAGTAGCCAAGCTGGCCGGGGTTTCGCCTGCAACCGTGTCCCGGGTCATCAACGGAACCGCCAAGGTCTCTGCAGAGAAGCGTGCCCGGGTGCTGGAGGCTATCTCCGCCACGGACTTCGTTCCCAACGAAGTGGCCCGCAGCCTCTACCGCAAATCCGCCAAGCTCATCGGCCTCATTTTTCCCAGTATCACAAACCCCTATTTCACCCAGGTAGCCAGCATCATCGAGAGCATCGCCTCCGAACACGGATACCGGGTGTTTTTGTGCGTGGCTGGAGATGATGTGGAGAAGGAGCAGGCGGCTGTCCAGACCCTGGTATCCATGAATGCCGACGGCATCATCATTGCCTCCACCAATGAGTCCATCGCCCCTTATCTGGACATGTGCCAGATCCCCGTGGTGGCCATCGACTCCATGTTCGCCACCTCCCGGGTAGAAGCCTATGTCTGCTGCGATTACTATCAGGGCGGACGCGTGGCCATGGAGCACCTCATTGACTGTGGCTGTGAGCGTATCGTCTGCATCAAGGGCCCCCAGCGTATCTTCTCCGCCAAGGCCAGATACGAGGGCTACCGGGATGTGTGCCGGGAGCGGGGCATCACGGAGCGGACGGTTTGCTGTGACTACGACTTCCACGCGGGACTTTCCATGACGGAGGAGCTGCTGCGGCTGTATCCGGACGTGGACGGCATCATTGCCTGTAATGACGTCGTCGCCCTGTCCACCTACAAGATCCTGCACCGCAAGAGCATCTCCGTTCCGGAACAGGTTCAGCTGATCGGCTTCGATGACATCGCCTGGTCCAGTCTGTTCACCCCGGCGCTGACCACCGTCAGCCAGCCCATCGAACAGATGGCACGGCGTGCCATGGAACTGATCATCGATCATAAAACCACTGGAGAAAAGGGGGTAGAGATCGTATATCCTGTGCAGCTCACCGTACGAGAAACGACAAGGAAAGGAAGCAAGTGAAACAATGAAAAAAGCAGGAATCCTGAACAGCGACATCTCCCGGGTGCTGTCCTACATGGGACACACGGACTGCATCGCCATCGGTGACTGCGGTCTGCCCATCCCCGACGAGGTGGAGCGGATCGACCTGGCTCTGAAATTTGGTGTTCCTTCCTTCATGGAGACCCTGGAAACGGTGGTCGGTGACATGAAGGTGGAGAAGATCGTTCTGGCCGAGGAAATCAAAACGCAGAATCCCAAGGTGCTTGGCGAGGTGGAGGCACTCTTCGCCGGGCAGAACATCGAGGTTCAGTTCGTCAGCCATGCCGAACTGAAGGCTCTGACCTACGACTGCAAGGCAGTCATCAGAACGGGCGAGACCACGCCGTACGCAAATATCATTTTGCAGTCCGGCTGCATCTTCGCCTGAAAGGAGGAGCAGCTGAATGAATATTGAGATGAAGGGCATCGACAAGTCCTTTGGCTCCAACCAGGTCCTGAAAGACGCCGGCTTCGTCCTGAACGATGGCGAGATCCACGCCCTCATGGGCGAAAACGGCGCCGGCAAGTCCACCCTGATGAAGATTCTCACCGGCGTCTACACCCGTGACGCCGGCACGGTGCTGGTGGACGGTCAGGAAGTGTGCTACAAGAATCCCCAGGAGGCCGAAAAGGCCGGTATCGTCTTTATCTATCAGGAGATCAACTCCCTGTTCGACCTGACCGTCGAGGAGAACCTCTTCATGGGTAAGGAGATCACCAAGGGCTTCGGCATCGTGGACCGGAAGGCCATGCGGAAGAAGGCGCAGGAAGTCATGGACCGCATGGGCGTCAACATTCCCGTGAACGCCGTTATGGGCGACCTGTCCGTGGGCCAGCAGCAGATGGTGGAAATCTGCAAGGCACTGATGGCAGACGCCAAGGTGCTGATCATGGACGAACCCACCGCCGCGCTGACCGAGAGCGAGACCGAGGGTCTGTTCCGGGTCATCAACTCCCTGCGGGAGAAGGGCGTTTCCATCGTCTATATCTCCCACCGTATGGAGGAGATCTTCGCCCTGTGCGACCGGATCACCATCCTGCGCGACGGTCAGTACATCGGCACCCGCTATATCAAAGATGTCAACATGGACGACATCGTCCAGATGATGATCGGCCGCGAGATCGGCGAGCGCTTCCCCAAGCGTGAGTGTGCCATCGGCGGCGAGGTCCTCCGGGTGGAGGGTCTGAGCCACCAGAAGATCTTCAAGGACGTCAATTTCACCGTCCACGCCGGCGAAGTGCTGGGCGTGGCAGGTTTGATGGGCGCCGGCCGTACCGAGATCATGCAGGCCATTTTCGGCAACCTGCCCATCGTCGGCGGCAAGCTCTACATTGACGGCAAGGAAGTCACCATCCGCAATCCCCGCCAGGCCATCGCCGCCGGTATCGGCTTCATCACCGAGGACCGCAAGACCGAGGGCCTGCTGCTGGAGAAGAGCATCTCCGAGAACATCGAGATCTGCAACTTCGGCAAGACCTCCAACCACGGCGTCCGCTCCAGGTCCAAGCGGGCCAAGCTGGTGCAGCACGGCATCGAGGAGTTCCACATCAAGTGCTTCGGCCCGGAGCACGAGTGCGGCAACCTGTCCGGCGGTAACCAGCAGAAGGTCGTCCTGGCAAAGTGGGTCGCCACCGACCCCAAGATCCTGATCCTGGACGAGCCCACCCGCGGCGTCGATATCGGCGCCAAGAAGGAGATCTACAGCGTCATCAATGACATGGCCGCCAAGGGCGTCGCCGTGATCATGGTCTCCTCTGAGCTGCCCGAGGTTCTGGGCATGAGCGACCGGATCATGGTCGTCCACGAGGGACACGTCACCGGCATCATCGACGCCGCAGGCGCGGATCAGGCAAAAGTTATGACATTGGCCACGGGAGGAAGTTTAGTATGAATGTTAACATCAGAATTAAACCTGAAAAAAGAAACATCGGCGCGCTGGTCGGTGAGTACGGCGCGTTTATCGCCCTGGTGTTCCTGGCTCTGGTGCTGGGTATCGTCAGCCCCGAGTTCCGTCAGTTCAGCAACCTGACCAGCCTGCTGCGTCAGGCAACCTTCAATGGTCTGATCGCCATCGGTATGACCTGCGTCATCCTCTCCGACGGCATCGACCTGTCCGTCGGCTCCGTCTTCGCTCTGGCCGCCATCATCTGCGCCGAGCTGATCGTGGCCGGCATCGCAGCCCCCATTGCCATCATCATCGCCCTGGTGGCCGGCACCCTGCTGGGTCTGGTCAGCGGCATTCTGGTGACCAAGGGCCGTCTGCAGGCCTTCATCGCCACCCTGATCACCATGAGCGCATACCGCGGTCTGGCTATGATCCTGACGGAAGGCAAGCCCATCTCCCGCCTGGCAAGCTCCATCCAGAGCGAAGGCGGCGCATTCCTCTTCAAGGCTCTGGGCAAGGGCAACGTGCTGCTGTTCGAGACCGTGAAGATCCCCCTGCCTGCCATCATCTTCGTGCTGGTGTTCGCAGCCTTCTACTTCATCCTGAACCACACCACCTACGGCCGTAAGATCTACGCCACCGGCTCCAACGCCAAGTGCGCGCAGCTGGTGGGCGTCGACACCCAGAAGATCAAGATGTCCGTCTACGCCATCTCCGGCTTCCTGTCCGCTCTGGCAGGCCTGATGATGATCTCCCGCGTTGACTCCGCCCAGCCCACTCTGGGCGAGGGCTACGAGCTGGACGCCATCGCTGCTGTCGCTCTGGGCGGCACCAGTATGTCCGGCGGCCGCGGCAAGATCGTGGGCACCATCGCAGGTGTTCTGATCATCGCTGTTCTGAACAACGGTCTGAACATCCTGGGCGTCACCTCTTACTATCAGGACGTCATCAAGGCAATCGTCATCCTGGTTGCCGTGCTGTCCGACAGAAAGCGCTGAGGGAGGAATGGAACTATGAAGAACATGAAAAAGATCCTGGCCCTGGTGCTCTGCTTCGCCATGGCCCTGTCCTTCACCGCCTGCCGCATCGTCATCGACGGTGAGGAAGGCCTCGTGAACAATAACACCAACTCCGGCACCATCGGCCTGTCCGTCTCCACCCAGAATAACCCCTTCTTCGTTACCCTGGTGGAAGGCGCTGAGAAGGCAGCCAACGACCTGGGCCTGAGCCTGAGCGTGGTGGACGCCGGCGACGACGTCACCAAGCAGGTCTCCGATATCGAAGACCTGGTGAACAAGGGCATTTCTGTCCTGATCGTCAACCCCGTTGACTCCGATGCCGTCACCGGCGCCGTCCAGGCCGCCAAGGACAAGGGCGTCAAGGTCATCGCTGTGGACCGCGCTGTCAACGGCGTGGAGATCGACTGCCAGATCGCATCCGACAACGTCAAGGGCGCTGAGATGGCCACCGAGTACATCGTCAAGACCCTGGGCGAGGGTGTCAAGGTCGTGGAGCTGGAGGGTACCCCCGGCGCTTCCGCTGCCATTGACCGCTCCGCCGGCTTCCACAACGTGGCTGACGCCAAGCTGGAGGTCGTTGCCAAGCAGACCGCAAACTTCGACCGTACCCAGGGTATGTCCGTCATGGAGAACATGCTCCAGGCCAACGGTGATATCCAGGCTGTCTTCGCCGCTAACGACGAAATGGCGCTGGGCGCTGTTGAGGCCATCTCCGCCTCCGGCAAGGATATCATGGTCGTTGGCTTCGACGCCACCGACGACGCCATCGAGGCCATCAAGGCAGGCCGCATGGACGCCACCATCGCCCAGCAGCCCGCTCTGATCGGCAAGACCGCCGTTGAGAATGCCGCCAAGCTGATCGCCGGCCAGACCATCCCCACCGCCATCCCCGTTGAGGTGACCCTGGTCAACATCACCAACGTGGAGACCTACGCCGACACCGCAGAACCTGTCGCCACCGTGGGCGACGGCTCCATCGGCCTGTCCATCTCCACCCTGAACAATCCCTTCTTCGTCACCCTGGCTGAGGGCGCAGAGGCTGCCGCTGCCAAGCTGGGCGCAACCCTGAGCGTCGTTGACGCCGGTGACGATGTGACCAAGCAGGTCGCCGACATCGAGGACCTGGTGAACAAGGGCATCTCCGTTCTGATTGTCAACCCCGTTGACTCCGACGCTGTTACCGGCGCTGTGGAGGCTGCCAAGGCCAAGGGCGTCCGTGTCATCGCTGTGGACCGCGCTGTCAACGGCGTGGAGATTGACTGCCAGATCGCATCCGACAACGTCCTGGGCGCTGAGCTGGCTACCCAGTACATCGTAGACACCCTGGGCGAGGGCATCAAGGTTGCGGAACTGGAAGGCACTCCCGGCGCTTCCGCCGCCATCGACCGCTCTGCAGGTTTCCACAATGTGGCTGACACCAAGCTGAACGTGGTGGCAAACCAGACCGCCAAGTTTGACCGTACCGAGGGTATGGCAGTGATGGAGAACATGCTCCAGGCCAACGGCGATATCCAGGCCGTCTTTGCCGCCAACGACGAAATGGCACTGGGCGCCGTGGAAGCCATCCTGGGTGCCGGCAAGAACATCATGGTCGTTGGCTTCGACGCCACCGACGACGCCATTGAGGCCATCAAGGCCGGCCGTATGGCTGCCACCATTGCCCAGCAGCCTGCCCTCATCGGCAAGACCGCTGTGGAGAATGCCTTCAATCTGACCCACGGCGTGCAGATCCCCGCTTCCATCCCCGTTGAAGTCACCCTGGTCACCATCGACAATGTGGACACCTACAATGACGTCACCGAGGAAGAGCCTGTCCAGCAGCCCACCTACGCACCCGTGGAGATCGTGGGCAACGGCTCCATCGGCCTGTCCATCTCCACCCTGAACAACCCCTTCTTCGTCACCCTGGCCGAGGGTGCCGAGGCTGCTGCCAAGGAGCTGGGCGTGAGTCTGAGCGTGGTGGACGCCGGTGACGACGTGACCAAGCAGGTCGCCGACATCGAGGACCTGGTGAACAAGGGCATCTCCGTCCTGGTCATCAATCCCGTTGACTCCGACGCCGTTACCGGCGCCGTGGAAGCTGCTCAGGCCAAGGGCGTCCGCGTCATCGCTGTGGACCGTGCCGTCAACGGTGTCACCATCGATTGCCAGATCGCTTCTGACAATGTACTGGGCGCCGAGCTGGCTACCCAGTACATCGTGGACACCCTGGGTGAGGGCGTCAAGGTTGCGGAACTGGAAGGCACTCCCGGTGCTTCCGCTGCCATCGACCGCAGCAAGGGCTTCCACAATGTGGCTGACACCAAGCTGAATGTGGTGGCAAACCAGACCGCCAAGTTTGACCGTACCGAGGGCATGTCCGTCATGGAGAACATGCTCCAGGCCCACGGTGACATCCAGGCCGTCTTCGCCGCCAATGACGAAATGGCTCTGGGCGCGGTCGAGGCCATCTACGGTGCCGGCAAGACCATCATGGTCGTGGGCTTCGACGCCACCGATGATGCCATCGAGGCCATCAAGGAGGGCCGCATGGCTGCCACCATCGCCCAGCAGCCCGACCTGATCGGCCGCACCGCCATCGAGAACGCGTTCAAGCTCATCAGCGGCGAGGGCATTGCTCCCTCCATCCCCGTTGAGGTCACCCTGATCACCGCCGCCAACGCCGGCTAAAAAGGAGAAACCCATGAGAGTTCTGAATATCGGCTCCATGAACCTGGACCATGTGTACAGCGTGGACCATGTTGTGGTGCCCGGCGAGACCGAGGCTTCCCTGGACATGAATGTGTTCCTGGGCGGCAAGGGTATGAACCAGTCCGTGGCGCTGGCCAAGGCCGGCGTGCCCACCTACCAGGGCGGCATGATCGGCCCCGACGGCCAGCCCTTCCTGGATGCATGCGCTGAGTATGGCGTCAACGCCGACTATATCCGCCGCATCACCACCCCCACGGGCCATGCCATCATCCAGATCGACAGGAATGCCCAGAACTGCATCCTGCTCTACGGCGGCGCCAACCAGTGCCTGACCGAGGAGTATGTGGATTCCGTCCTGGCGGACTTCGGCTCCGATGACATTCTGCTGCTGCAGAATGAGGTCAACATGATGCCCTACATCGTGGAAAAGGCCTATGAGCGGGGCATGAAGATCGCCCTGAATCCCTCCCCCTTCAACGAGAAGCTGGATGCGGTGGATATGGGCAAGATCTCCATCTTCCTGCTCAACGAGGTGGAAGGCGCCCAGATCACCGGTCTGACTGACCCCGATGCCATCATCGCAAAGCTTCTGGAGCTGTATCCCCATGCCCGGATCGTCCTGACCCTGGGCAAGGACGGCGCGGTGTACGCCGACGCAAACCAGAAGCACTTCCAGCCCATCTTCCAGGTCAAGGCGGTGGACACCACTGCCGCCGGTGATACCTTCACCGGTTACTTCCTGGCCGGCCTGGCGGAAGACCTGCCCATTCCCGATTGTCTGAGAATGAGCGCCAAGGCTTCCTCCATCGCTGTCTCCCGGGAAGGCGCTGTCCCCTCCATCCCTTACCGGGCAGAGGTGGAAGCAGCCCTGAAGGTATAAATCATTTCCCCAAAGCAGAACCGGCCCGCGGAAGCGGGCCGGTTTTTGCATAAAACAACCCCCGGTACCTTGGTACCGGGGGTGAAGCCTTTATTGGAGTAAAAGCGCCATCAGGCCATAGATGACAGGCTGGTGGAGCAGATACACCATCAGAGAGTGCCTGCCCAGGAAGTTCAGGAGCGGGAAATTGCCCCGGGCGAAAAGCTTTTCGTTCCAGCCCCGGTCATGGAAGACGCGGAAGAGGAAATAGCCGCAGACGAACAGGCATAGCCAGGGCAGCAGCGGAAAATAATCTGCCGACCAGAACGCCGGCTGGGGAAAGCCCAAAAAGGCGGTCAGATGATTGCGGTACAGCCCGCGGGGCAGCGCGGTGAGCACCAGACCTTCGAAGCCCAGGCTGCCTTTCGGCACATTGCGCAGCAGGGCGAACAGCATAGCGCTGACGATCAGACCCGGCAGGGGAGAGGCTTTCTTCAAAAGCTTTTCCAATGGGATCATCAGCAGCACCGCGCTGCCGGTGAAGGTCAGGATGCCAAAGGTGATCCGGGCGGCGGGTATTACCAGATGGGTAACCAGCGAGACGATGACGCCGCCGGAGAAGATCAGAAGACCCCGTTTTATGTGGTTGCGGCTCAGGGAGAAGCAGAAGCCGGAGAGCAGGATGAACGTCCAGCAGATGCTCTGCTGCCAGGCGTAGCCGATGGAGCCTGTGAACCAGGCTCCATCTATACCGTATAGATGGACAAGATTCCACATGGCGTGATAAGCCGCCATGCTGATGAGGGTCAGGCCCCGGAGGGCGTCCAACAGGTGCAGCCGTGTTGATTTGGTCATGGGAGTTCTCCAAAATGATGTGCGTAGGGGTCGATGCCTGCATCGCCCCAATTTATGGGTATGAAAATAGGGGGCGATGTGGGCATCGCCCCCTACCAGGGTATTTACTGCTTGCAGATGTTCCGTGCCACGTGGACGCCGCTGGCGGATGCGTGGGACAGGGAGTGGGTGATGCCGGAGCCGTCGCCGATGATGTACAGGCCGTCGTAGCAGCACTCCAGATTCTCGTCCACCTCGACCTCCATGTTGTAGAACTTGACTTCCACGCCGTAGAGCAGGGTGTCATCGTTGGCGGTGCCGGGGGCGACCTTATCCAGGGCGTAGATCATCTCAATGATGGCGTCCAGGATGCGCTTGGGCAGCACCAGGCTCAGGTCGCCGGGGGTGGCCTTCAGGGTGGGGGTGATGAAGGCTTCCTCGATGCGGACGGGGTTGGAGCGGCGGCCGCGGATCAGGTCGCCGAAGCGCTGGACGATGACGCCGCCGCCCAGCATGTTGCTGAGGCGGGCGATGGATTCGCCGTAGCCGTTGGAGTCCTTGAAGGGCTCGGAGAAGTGCTTGGCAACCAGCAGGGCAAAGTTGGTGTTGCCGGTCTGCAGGGCGGGATCCTCGTAGCTGTGGCCGTTGACGGTGATGATACCGTTGGTGTTCTCGTTGACGACTGCGCCGCGGGGGTTCATGCAGAAGGTACGGACCCGGTCGCCGTACTGCTTGGTGCGGTAGACGATCTTGGATTCGTACAGCTCATCGGTGATGTGGGAGAAGACCTCGGCGGGCAGCTCCACGCGAACGCCGATGTCCACGCGGTTAGACTTGGTGGGGATCTTCATGTCCTTGCAAACCTTCTCCATCCACTTGGAGCCGATGCGGCCGACGGAGATGATGCACTTTTCGCAGGTGTAGACTTCACCCTTACAGGTGACCTGGTAGCCGCCTTCAATACGGGTGACGGTGTCCACGGGGGTATCGAAGAAGAAGTCGATCTTATCCTTCAGGAAGTTGTACAGATTGTCCAGAACCACATAGTTGATGTCGGTGCCCAGGTGGCGGACGGAAGCGTCCAGCAGGTGCAGGTCGTGCATGATGCACTCGCGCTTGAACTTGGTGCCGGCGGTGGAGAACAGGCGGGTGCCTTCGCCGCCGAAGGCCATGTTGATGTCATCGACATACTTCATCAGATCCAGAGCCTTCTTCTTGCCGATGTACTCATGCAGCGTGCCGCCGAAATCGTTGGTGATATTGTACTTGCCGTCGGAGAAAGCGCCCGCGCCGCCGAAACCGCTCATGATGGAGCAGCTCTTGCAGCCGATGCAGGTCTTGACCTTCTCGCCGTCGATGGGGCAGTGGCGTTTATTCAGGGCGTGACCGGCCTCGAATACGGCCACCTTCAGTTCGGGGTTCAGCTTGGCCAGCTCGTAAGCGGAGAAAATACCGCCGGGGCCTGCGCCAATGATGATCACGTCATAATTCATGGAAATCCCTCCAAAGAAAAATAAGCAGGGCAAGTCCCCGCATGAAATCATTATAAAGGGGAGGCGGAGATTTGTAAACAGAAAATAGATAATAAATCGATTTTTCGTGGTAATGCTGAAAAGAATGATGGGGATTTTGGACATTTTTAAGTAAAAAACGGATTGCGCCCCCTGTCTGGCTGTGATAGAATGAAAAGAACATAAACTATAATGCCGGAGTATGGGTTCTCCGGCGGTTTTCATTTGCTGGCAGCCGGCAACGCACAGAAAGGAAGCGGATACGATGCGCACAAACAGAACCACCCTGCCGCCGGAGGTTTTGCTGGAGGAGTACCGGAAGATCCTGGCTGAAGATCCCCGGGTCCAGGCGCTGCCCCTGGTGGTCAGCGGCAGCTCCATGAGTCCGTTCCTGATCCATGGCCGGGATACGGTCTGGCTGTCCCGGCTGCAGCGCTCCGTGCGGCGGGGCGATATCCTGCTGTATCAGCGCGCAAACGGCGCCTATGTACTCCACCGGGTGTGGAAGGTGTGCCCGGACAGCTATACCATGGTGGGCGACGCCCAGCAGGAGCTGGAGCCGGGGATCCGGGACCACCAGATCATCGCTGTCGTCACTGCCGTGGAACGAAAAGGGAGAAAGCTGACTCCCGGCAGCTTCTGGTGGGCATTTTTTGAAAAAATCTGGATTCGTGTGGTGCCCCTGCGGCAGCCCCTTCACCGTCTGTACAGCATTGCGCACCGGGACAGAAGGAACTGAGCGCCGGTGCCGGCTGATTGCCGCTTGCAATCAGGGCCGGAATATGGTATCATATTAGGGACCGAGCGCAACAGGAGGGGAATTGTATGCGTCTGCAGGAATCCGGTGAAATGTATCTGGAGTCTATTTATGTTCTGGGTCAGCGGAGCGGCAATGTTCGTTCCATCGATATCAGCGAATATATGGGGTACTCCAAGCCCAGCGTGTCCCGGGCGGTGAGCCTGCTGAAAAATGCCGGCTATATCACCATGGATGAGGATAACTACCTCCATCTGACGGATACCGGCTTTGAGATCGCCCATAAGATCTACCAGCGCCATACGGTGCTGTCTGCGCTGCTGGAGCGCATCGGTGTCAGCCGGGAGACTGCTGCCGAGGACGCCTGCCGCATGGAACACGCCATCAGTGACGAGACCTTCGAGGCCATCCAGCGCTTTGTGGAAACGCTGACTGAAAAGATCTGAACCGTAAAAAAGCGCCCCGCCGGGGCGCTTTTCCTATTTTATGCATCCAGCAGCTTCTCAATATCTGCCTTGGGGCGGTAGCCCACGCTCTTGACGGCGGGGACGCCGTTTCGGATGACCACCAGGGTGGGGATGCTGGAGATGCCGAACTGCATGGCAAGCTCCATTTCGCTGTCCACATCCACCTTGCCCACCACCACATCATGGCGCTCTTCAGCGATCTCGGCGACAATGGGAGCGATCATCTTGCAGGGGCCGCACCACACGGCCCAGAAATCCAGCAGCACGGTCTGATTGGCGGATACCACGGACTGGTAATTTTCCTTCGTAATGTTCACAACGGACATAAAAACACTTCCTTTGCATATAATCTGTAAGTCCAGTATAACCCATAATGCGGCGGGATGCAATGTGTAAATTGTAGTTTGTCATACACTTAACGTTTTCAATTGTAGGGGACGGGTCACCCGTCCCGGCGGTAAAACCTGGCGAATTGACATTTGTATCGGCGAATTCGTAATCGGAAGGTTCACGGGACGGGGAACCCGTCCCCTACATTGGTGTACCATATCGGAACGACAAACTACAATTTACACTTCATTCAAAGCGGATAGTGGCGCTTCTGGCGTGGGCGGTGAGGCCCTCTTTTTCGGCAAAGGCTGCCACTTTGTCCGCCACCGTTTCCAGAGCGGTGGCGGTGAAATAGGTGAACTGGGATTTCTTCACGAAATCGTCCACACTCAGCGGCGAGGAGAACCGGGCGGTGCCGGAGGTGGGCAGGGTGTGGTTGGGGCCTGCGAAATAGTCCCCCAGGGCTTCGGGACAGTACTTGCCCATAAAGATGGATCCTGCGTGAAGGATCTTGTCCAGGTAGTCAAAGGGATTGTCCACGCACAGCTCCAGATGCTCCGGCGCGATCTCGTTGGCGATGTCGATGGCCTTCATGAGCGTATCCGCCACGATGATCTTGCCGTTGTGGTCGATGGAGTGGCGGGCAATTTCGGCCCGGGGCAACTGGGGGATCTGGTTTTCCAGTTCGGCGCTGACGGCGGCGGCGAATTCTGCCGAGTCCGTCACCAGCACGGCGCTGGCCATTTTATCGTGCTCTGCCTGGCTCAGCAGGTCGGCAGCAACAAACCTGGGGTTGGCTGTCGCATCGGCCACCACCAGGATCTCGCTGGGGCCTGCGATCATGTCGATGGCCGCCTGGCCGAAGACCTGCTTCTTGGCTTCGGCCACGTAAGCGTTGCCGGGTCCCACGATTTTGTCCACCCGGGGGATGCTTTCGGTGCCGTAGGCCAGGGCAGCCACAGCCTGGGCGCCGCCCACCTTGAAGATCCGGTCGACGCCCGCGATCCTGGCAGCAGCAAGGATCGCTGGATTGATCCTGCCGTCCGCGCCGGGGGGCGTGGTCATCACGATGGTGGGACAGCCCGCGATCTTGGCGGGGATGGAATCCATCAGCACCGTGGAGAGATAGGCAGCGGTGCCGCCGGGAACATAAAGGCCGACACGCTGGATGGGGATGACCTTCTGACCCATGGTGACGCCGTTTTGATTGATGATAAAAGAAGACCGCACCTGCTTTTCATGGAAGAGCCGGATGTTGGCGGCAGCTTGGCGGAGGATCTCCAGGAATTCCGGCTCCACGGCAGCGAAGGCATCCTCGATCTCTGCCTGGGATACTTCCAGGGAAGTCAGTGCCGCCTTGTCGAACCGGGCAGTGTAGTCCAGGAGCGCCTGGTCGCCCCGGGCGCGGACATCGGCGATGATGGCGCTGACCACGCCCTCCACATTGGATGCGATATTGTCCCGGGCAAAGATCTCTTCATTGGGAACCTCACCGTAATTCATGATCTTAATCACGTTTTTCCACCTGCGCTTTCAGGGAAGATTGGATTTGTCTGATCTGCGTTCCCTTGAACTGGAAGGCAGATTTATTGGCGATGAGCCGGGCGGAGATGGGGACGATGGTCTCCAGCACCGCCAGGTCGTTTTCCTTCAGGGTGGAGCCGGTCTCCACAATGTCCACGATCACATCGGACAGCCCCAGGATGGGGGCGATCTCGATGGAGCCGTTTAACTGGATGATATCAATTTCACGGCCGAGACCGGCGTAGTATTCAGAAGCGATGTTGACGAATTTGGTGGCCACCCGGAGGGTGCGCGCACCGTCGTCGTGGAAATCCCGGGGGCCTGCCACCGCCATGCGGCATTTGCCCAGTTCCAGGTCCAGCAGTTCATAGACGTCGGGGCGGTATTCCAGCAGAATGTCCTTGCCCGCCACACCGATGTCGGCGGCGCCCCGTTCCACATAGATGGCCACGTCCGAGGGCTTGACCCAAAAATAGCGGACGCCCTTTTCTTCGTTTTCGAAAATCAGCTTCCGGCCCGGCTCCCGGATGGCGGGACACTCGAAGCCCGCCTTTTCAAACATGGCGTAGACCTTATCGCCCAGGCGGCCCTTGGGCAGTGCAACATTCAGCATTTGGCGGCCTCCTTTCGCAGATCCAGCACTTCCCGGTAGCGGAGCCGGTCGGGAACGGCCTTCTGGGCGGAGACGGTTTTGCCGTCGGCGGTGAGGGCTTCCACAGCCGCGGGAACGGCGGCGGGATCATCATACAGAAGCAGCACATCCACATCGCAGCCCCGGCGGGTGCCTGGAAGCTGCTCCAGCAGATCCAGATACAGGGCGAAGCCGATGGCGCCGCCGGAGCGGCCCAGCTTCTCCATGAGTTTATCGTACTGGCCGCCGGACAGGAGCCGCTGGTCAATGCCCTGGATAAAACCGCCCATGACGACGCCGTTGTAGTAATTCAGATTGCCCACCACGGAGAAATCGAAGATGATCTTCTCACTATAGGGGGAGCCGTCCAGCAGCGCGGACAGGGCTTTCAGCTCTTCCAGCGCGGAGCAGGGAATCATGGCTTCCAGCCTGGCGATCACATCGGCACGGCTGCCGCAGATCTCGATGAAGCCTGTCAGTTTTTCCGCATCCACACCGGCGTCTTCGCACAGCCGGGACAGATCGTGGGCATTTTTCCCGGCGATGAAGCCGATGGCGGCCTGGCGGAATTCCGCGTCGGCATCCAGAGAATCCAGGGCAGCGGCCAGGATGCCCAGATGGGACACCTGCAGGATGAAATCCTGTGAGATCAGCCCCAGACTCTGTGCCGCCAGGGACACGGCCTCGTAAATATCATACAGATCGATGTCGCCGATGCATTCCAGGCCCGTCTGCATGATCTCCGTGAAGCGGTGGGTGCTGCCCGAGACCCGGTAGATATTTTCGTTATAGTAGACCTTCTGCTTGCAGCCCGGCGCGGCTTCCCGGCTCTTGACGATGGACAGGGTCACATCGGGCTTCAGCGCCAGCAGCCGGCCGCCAATGTCGTTGAAGGTGATGAAACGGTCGGACAGCAGAAAATCCTTGTTGGCGATATAGTATTCGAATTCCTCGAATTTGCTCATTTTGTAGGGCAGATAGCCATAGCGGCGGTAGAGCTGCCGCAGGGCGAAGACGGCCCGTTCCTCGGGCTTCAGGATGGATGAATCGATCATGTTATATTCTCCTCATTGAGACGGGCGATGACAGTGCGGTAGCCCCCCTCGCCGTATTCGCAGCATTTGCTGACCCGGCTGATGGTGGCGGTGCTGGCACCGGTGGTTTTGGAAATGACAGCGTAGCTGGCTCCCGCATGGAGCATCCGGGCCACCTCCAGCCGCTGGGACATACCCAGGATCTCCTTGATGGTACACAGGTCTTCCAGGAATGCGTAGCATTCCTGGGTGGTCTGCAGCGAAAGCAGCGCCCGGCACAGTTCGTCGGTCGTATGGTCATACCAGTTCTTCATGGTCATTCCTCAATTCATCGCTTTAGTGTGCTAATGTAGCGGTGTAGTAAATTATAGCACGATATCCCCATATGTCAACCCCAAAAGAAAAAGACACGGCCAAGCCGTGCCTTTCATAAAGGTGTTTCAAATTGTAGTTTGTCGTTCCGATATGGTACACCAATGTAGGGGATGGGTTCGCCGTCCCCTACAATTGAAAACGTTAAGTGTACGACAAACTACAATTTCCCGCTCAATGCGCGATCACAAACTGCCACCGGGTCAGAATATCCTCCGGGCATACTTCGATCAGTTTTTCATAGGCCGCCGCGATACCCACGGCGTAGTAGTCCTTCAGCTCCACCACATAGCCCTTGGCGTTCTTACCCAGGCCCACATTGGGGATCTCCTCCAGGAAGGGGAAGGTGGTGAGCAGCTGCTTTGCCACGGGGGTCAGGCCGTCGTCGTACTTTTCTTTATCCAGGAACTTCTTCATCTCCGCTTCATAGCCGGCGAACCACTCCCAGAAATCGGTGAGCCGGTTGCTTTCCACGGGGACTTCGAAGAACATGGGATCGGTGCGGCTGAGGATGCCGTCAATGGTCTTCTTCACGGCAGCCACCACCTGCTCGCCCTTGGGCTTCAGGGCTTCCAGACATGCGGTGACCCTGGCTTCATCCCCGTCCAGGGCGAAGAGTACAGCTTCCACCGCTGCCCGTCCGGAAGCGTCGGGGCAGAAGGTACGGGAGTTTTCCAGAGCGGTTTTCGCTTCGTCATAGCGGTGCTGGGTGGTCAGGCAGGATGCCAGATTGGCATAGGCAGAGCCCAGGATCAGCTTGTCGCCGTCGCTGAGGGGCTTGGCTTCGAAGCAGTCGATGGCTTTGCGGAAATTCTCTTCGGCTTCCCGGCACATGCGGCCGTTCAGATAGAATTTTGCCACCTTCAGGTAGGGCAGATAGAATTTGTGGCCGCACTGATTGGCCATGGAGTAGTATGCCAGCATCTGCTCCTGGCTGCCGGCCATCTCGGCGTAGAGGCCGAAGCAGAAAAGCAGGGCAGCCTTGTCCGCCTCGGTGACCACACTTTTCTGCAGCGCCTTCAGCTTCATCAGCGCGCCCGCCAGATTTCGATTGGAGATCATGTTCAGGGCGGCAGTCAGATGGATGCGGGCCTGGAGATTATTTTCAAACGCAGGCTCCAGAATCGGGCCGAAGGCTTTGATATGGGTCTCCCAGCTTCTTTTGACGTCTTCCTTTTCAAATGCTTTTTTCGCCATCTTGTCGGCGAAGGATCCTTTTTTCATGGGGCGGTCCCTCCTTTTGCACCATCATACCACAGCGGAGAAAAAATGCAAGAAAAACGGAGACAGCCGAAGCCGTCCCCGTTACATGGGACTGTTTTCCAGCGTGTCCACGATCTGCTGCATTTCCGTTCTGGTGCGGGCGCGGCGGGCCTTATCCAGCACCATCTGTTTCTGCTTCCCGTCCAGATCGGCATAGACGCCCATCGCCAGTTCGCTCTGCGCCAGCGCCAGCGCAAAGCCTGCGGGCACTTTTGTAAGATCCATGGGATCACCTCCGTTTACAGGATGCCCCATGGCGGCAGATTTATTTCTTTGTGGCGATGACGGCCATCTCCACCTTGCACTGCCCTGCAATGGCCACGTCGCCGAAGCAGATCCGGGCAGGAAGCTTGGCGCGCTTGAAATGCCTGACATATTCGGCGTTCATGGCGTCCTTATATTCCCACTTGGACAGCAGGACATCCACCCTCACCACGTGATCCATGTCAGATCCGTGGCGCTCCAGGATCACCTTCAGGTTGTCCAGGATCCGGTTCGTCTCGAATTCGATGGTGCCGTAGGCCTCGTCCCGGGTGGACAGTTCCTCGCTGACCAGGCCGGACAGAAACAGATACCTGCCCTCGGTGACCACGATGTCGCTGTAGGGCTGGTCTTCTTCCTCGATGAAAATGATGTGCTGGTTATCCATGATTTGCCTCCTTGATAAAAGTTTCCAGGTTGATATCGTGATGGTATTTGACGGATGCCCGGCGGTCCTTTTCCAGGATGATCTCATTCAGGTCCAGACCGTTCACCGCAGCGATGGCCACGGTGTAGTGGATCATGTCGGCCAGTTCCCTGCCCAGTTCCGCGTCCAGGTCTGCGCCGTCCCCGGCTTTCCGGCCGGCCCGCTTGTTGAGGACCTCCGCCACTTCGCCCATTTCTTCGACGAGCTTCATGAACAGGCTCTGTTCCGGTGCCCGGCCGCCGTATTGATGGCAGAGGTAGTCCTCCAGATTCTTGATGGTCACCTGCATGATGGTTCCTCCGTATCATTCAGAAAATCAAATACCGCGTCCTGGGAAAGAACGCCCCGCCTGAGATCCGGGGGCAGCAGCCCCTGTTCATCCAGCTCGTAGTCCCGGAGCCACTGACCGCCCTCGTAATATTCGGTCAGTTCCCGCATCAGATCGGAGCGGGAAGTATCTGCCCGGAGGGCGTCGAAAATCCCCTCCATCCGGCGGATTCTGTTGATTGCCTTACTGATCACATCCCGTTCCTCCTTCCATTTTCTATATGATAGCATAAAAATCGGACAGAGGCAAATGCCTCTGTCCCCTTATGACGCCGCGTCCAGCATATTTTCGATAAAGATCCCATACCCCGTCGTCGGCTCATTCACCAGCACATGGGTCACCGCCCCTATCAGCTTGCCGTTCTGGATAATCGGCGAACCGCTCATCCCCTGTACGATACCGCCGGTGGCTTGCAGCAGCTGCGGATCCGTCACCCGCAGCAGCAGGTTCCGGCCGTCGGCGCGGGTTTCGGGATAGATCTTCAGGATCTCCACAGAATAATCCCGGGGACCGCTGCCGTCCACCGTGGAACGGATGGTGGCGGCTCCGGCGGTGACGCAGTCAGACGTACCCACCGGAATGGCCTCGCCGCCGAAAATGCCGTGAAGCTGCCCGAAAACCCCCTGCTCCGTGTTCTTCGAAATGGTACCCAGCAGCCGGTCATTGGCAAGGCTCCCCCGCAGCTGCCCCGGCCGCCCCGCCTGTCCCCGGTCGATGGCGGCGACTCCGGCGGGATACACATTGCCCGCCGTCATGGCCAGCAGATTGCCCTTTGGATCGTTGACCCCGTGGCCCAGGGTGCCGAAGGCTCCGGTGGCGGGATCATAAAAGGTCACGGTGCCGATGCCCGTCACCCCCTGGCGCAGATAGACCCCCAGCCGGGGGCCGTCGGGGGTTACATCCGGCTCCACCCGCAGCGCGGTCTCCCGGCCGTCCCGGCTGACCACCACATCCACATCCCCGTCGGCCCGGTTCAGGGCATGGCGGATATCGGCGGCAGAATCGATGGTGTAGCCGTCGATGGCCAGGATCTCATCCCCGATCCGCAGTCCCGCATCCTTCCCGGCAGGCAGGGCCTGGTCAAAGGCGGATACGGTGACGGCGTCCCCCCGCAGTTCCAGTCCGATGACCTCCCCCACGGGCACCAGTGTCTGGGCAGCACAGACGGGTACCGCACAGACCACGAAAAAAGCGAATGAAATAAACAAACGATTGGCGATTCGTTTCAACATAGCTGACCTCCTTTGCTTGCCCTCTTAATATTCGCCGCCCCGATTTTCTTTAGCCGCTGAAAATGTCGAGAAATCAGGGCCGACATGGGGAAACTGGCGAAATTTTCCTTGATGATATGAAATGGAACGTGTAGAATGGGAGGAAGATGAATTGTAGTTTATCGTACACTTAACGTTTTCAATTGTAGGGGACGGGTCGCCCGTCCCGGCGGTAAAACCTGGCGAATTGACATTTGTATCGGCGAATTCGTAATCGGAAGGTTCACGGGACGGGGAACCCGTCCCCTACATTGGTGTACCAT
>JAFTVM010000054.1 GCA_017465745.1 Oscillospiraceae bacterium | reverse complement strand
TTTACCCTCTTGAAAGTTGCGATCATTTGTGGTAGAATTTCTCCTGACCACGTATTTTACCATTACGAATTCACTTTTTTGCATCTATAAATCACTTCTCATCCGGGCTTAGCGAAGTTTGGTATCGCGCTTGATTTGGGATCAAGAGACCGTGGGTTCAAATCCCGCAGCCCGGACCAAAACCCCGCCAGTTTTCAGTACGAAAACTGGCGGTTTTGACATTTTCAAAAGTCTTTTCTTTGTTTATAGCGGTTCAGTATTGCTCAAGCTCTTGTCACCAAATGCTGCGGCGGTGCATCCAGATCGTGAATCTGCTCCTTGATAAACGCGGGATAGATCGTCACTTCCGTCAGTTTCTCAATCGGCATCCAGCCGAGGACGACCTTACGGTTATCCTGATGAGACACAAACGCCCCCGTATCCGGAATATCGGATCCATCCGCCAGCTCGATCCGGTAGTAGAACGCAATGTTGTGGGCCTGGGTTCCGTTCCATTCCCAGAAGCATTCCTCCGTCCAGAGGAGCTTCCCTACCCTGATGTCCGCCCCGGTTTCTTCCTTGTATTCCCGCACAAGGCCAGCCGCCGTGGTCTCGCCGATCCTAACATGACCACCGGGCAGGGCGTACTCACTCCCATCCCGGTCACGCTGCACCAGCAGCTTGCCGTCGCGAACCAGAACGCCAACCGTCCGCAGATCGCAGATGTATTCGTCTGTTCTGAAGATCCAGTCCTTTTCCATACAACTTCCTCCTTTGGGTTATTATACCACGCTAAATCGTTGCTTGTAAACTCTGCATATTCTTTATCTTATTGAAGAAACTACCCCAAAGGAGCGTTGAAAATGGAAGAACACAATCTCGTCAAAAACACCTTGGATCAGATCCCCCAGGCTGCGCCCGATGCGAAGCGCATCGTCGGTCTGGTGAAAGAGGGCGGCAGAATTACCGGGTATCAGCTTTCCGACAATTCCATCGTGGAAAAGCAGCAGGCGGTGGACATGGCAAAGCGGGGTCAAATCGCCGGTGTCGGCATCGCCCACCGGGGTGACACCGAATACCTGAAATCCATCCCCGATGGCAGTGAGAATAACAACCTGGGCAACCTCCCCGCTGTGTCCCCACAGGCATAAACGACCGCCGGAGTACTCCGGCGGCCTTTCTTTGTTTATGGCGTATCAATTTTCACTTCCGCAGGATCTTCTCCATGGCCTTTCCCTTGGCCAGCTCATCCACCAGTTTGTCGAGATAGCGGATCTCCTGCATCCGCGGATCTTCGATCAGCTCCACCTTGATGCCGCAGATGCTGCCCTTGATGAGCCTGCGGTTGGGATGCAGCGCAGGGGCATGGCGAAAGAAATCGCCGTAGGAAATATCGGAGCCCATCAGCTCCTCGATCTGCGCCGGGCTGTAACCCGTGAGCCACGCCGTCACTTCCAGCACCTCCGCACGGGTGCGCCCCTTCCGCTCCGCTTTGGCGATCAGCAGGGGGTAGACCTTTGCAAAGGGCATGGCAAATACCTTTTCGTTTTCCATTCAGAATTCCTCCTTAACGGATGCCTGCAAAATCCACGAAATCAGCTTCCGTCAGCTCATAGTCCACCGAGGACTGCAGCCTGCCAAGCTGGTCTGTCCAGGAATCGATATTGGTGCGCAGTTTTCGGAAGCCCAGGGATTCGTAGACATGCTGCGCCCGCTGATTGGTCAGATTCGTGTCCAGAACAATTTTGGTATATCCGCTCTCGAACAGCCAGCGGATCAGCATGCTCAGGACGATTCTGCCCACGCCCCGGTTCTGGCAGTCGGTCACGCAGATCTTGATGCCAATCTCCGCAGTTTTCTCACCGACTCTGCGGTAATTGCACTCACCGATCAGCTGCCCGTTTTTTTCGATCACCAAGCTGCCGGGATGCAAGCCTGCCGCGACTTCTTCCGCTGTCGTTCCGAGTCCTTCAGGGAATCCTGCGTGCGCCATGACTGCGCCGTCATTCCACCACGCAGCAAGCTGCCCGGCATCCGATGCCGCAGCCTGCCGAATGGTAATATTCCTGTATGTCAGTTTTTCCATTCGATACCTCTTTAACAGATCGCCCTGACCGTAAACGTCGCGCCCCAGCTGCTCAGCACTTCCACGCTGGAAAATCCCGCCGCAACCAGGGCTTCGGTTTCGTGTTCCACCGTCAGGGGCGTGTCGTAGTGATAGAACTCGTCATCGGTAATGCCCTGCTCGGCTTTCAGGCGGAGAAGTTCCGCCCTGTGCATCTGCTCCTCCTCGTCGGACAGGGAGAAATAGTCCGTCAGGATGAAGTATCCGCCCGCCTTCAGGGCCTTGCGCAGCTTCCGGTAAAGGGGGAGCTTCTCCTCCTTCGTGAAGTGGTGCAGCGACTCCACGGACACCGCCGCATCGAACCCTGTCCCGAAGGGAACATCGAAATAGGAGCCGCAGATCAGTGTGATGTCCTTGTCCGAAAATTTCACTTCCAGCGCACGGAGCATTCCCGTCGCCAGATCAATGCCTGCCACCTTGGCAGTCGGGTTCAGCCTGAAGTATTCTTCCAGTTCCAGCCCCGTACCGCAGCCCAGATCCAGGATCCTGGCACCCGGCGATGTCGGCAGGCACCGGGCCGTGAACGGATAGAACTCCCGCGCGGAATCGATATTGGTTAGCATGTGTTCGTCATATCCGTCCAGCCGGGCGTCAAAAAACGCTCCCATCTTCTCCAGCATACCGCCACCCCTTTCTTTTTTCCATCATACCACGAAAAATCCTCCATTGCAAACACGGCGTTCTTCCGATACACTATCCCTAAAGACCGCCAAGGAGAACGAAAATGGGATAATTCGCCGTCATTGATACAGAAACCAACTGGGCTGACCAGGTCATGTCCATCGGCTGTTGTCTCGCCGATGCAGACACCTTCACGCCCCTCGAAATGAAATACCACATCCTGCCCATCGAATGCCAGATCGGCGGCATATATTACGATGCCCTGTTTCTGGACACGCCGGTGAAGCCCATCCTCTGCACCCGCGCCGAGGCCATGAGCGATCTGCGCGGCTACGGCGTCGAACCCATGCTGCGCATGCTGTCCGGGGACCGTACATACCGGGAGACGCATAATGCCATGTTCGACGCGGTGGATGAGTTGGAGATTATGCGGTTGATGGGTCATCATATACTGAGCTACTTCGCTTTGTAAAAGGACTAAAGCAGTATAGGTTTTTATTGCAAATACTCATGTTTTTTCGATCTCCATGAGAACATGAACTGCATACCGCTGCAGGAGATGGACCGCATCATCTATCCCGTCTGTACCCTTTGCAGAGATCACGAACGTGCTGGTTTCATCCACGGCGTACAAATCGGAATCCAACCGGCAGCGGAGCTTTCAGAATGACAACAGTCCAGGAATCGAAGCATCGATTCCTGGACTGTTCTTTCATTAGAGGATGTAGTCCGAAATACAATCGTACCAATGGACATAGGTTTCACCGTTGATGGTGATGCGCTCATTATCCGGAAGCTTCTGACTCCAGAGTTTGCCGCCGAACTTTTCAACAGCCCAGTCGTCCCGGTTGAACCGCCGCCACAGAACGGTGCGTCCATTCTGATCCACAAACTGCTCCGATGCCACCGCATCATTGTAGCATTCGATATCCATGACGCAGACGGTGTCGTAAGTCTTTCCGGCAATGGTCACACGATAGCGGCCTACCACATCCACCACTTCCCTGGGGATCGTTCCGGTGATACAGTCGCCACTGCGCTGAAGCAATCCTTTGGGATGCAGATCCACCTCGTTGCCGCAGTTGTCCGCGCCGAAGCCCCAGTTATTCAGGAACGCTTCGCCGTCCAGGAAGGTGTAGCATTTACGCACACCATCTTCCATGTGGGTTTCCGCAAGGTAGCGGCTGTGGGTATCCGTAAGCTGCGCCACAAATCGCCGCTCCACCCGGTCCAGCGCACCGGTACGGTGATAATCGGCGGAATCAAACTGTATGGCAACCACTTCCACACCCTCAATGCCATGGACCTCCGCCTTGCCGATGACTTCCATCTCCGTGTATTCCGTGCGCCTGCGCTCCGGGAAATCGTACATGCCCCAGGTCAGCTTTTGTCCCACGCGAGGCACGATCAGCCAGCCTTGCAGTTCCTCCCAGCGGACACTGAAGGGTTCTGCATCCAAACGTTCAATGGTATAGTCGGGAATATATTCAGGCAGTTTTTGCATAACCAAATCTCCTTTCGGTTTCCGGGTTTGATATGGATACTTATTTTTGAAACGCTGCTTGGCTGTGTGAAGCCTGCTCTTCACCGTTCCCAGGGGAATATCCAGCAGCTTGGCAATCTCGTTTTGGGGCAGCTCTTTCCAGAAATACAAGTATAGAATCTGCTTGTCTTTATCGCCAAGCCGATCTAAAGTTTCCCGCACGGTATGCACCACAGAAAGGCCAAGCCGTCCGGCAGACAGTTCCTGCTGCGACAGTTCTTCGATGGATATTTCCATCTGCGCCGCCTTGGAACGGAAATAATCATTGCACTTATTTCGGGCAATGCTGATGATCCAGGGTTTGAAAGCATCCCTGTTCTTCAGCCCTGAAAACTTCCGATATGCAGTTAAGTACACTTCCTGCAGCACATCGTCTGCATCCGTTTGCGACGGCAGACGATACCGCACGAACCGCTCCACACCGCTGCTTACTTCAGACAGCCGTTTCTCAAATTCATCCATATCCTCACCTCCTTCATATCAGGATCAAAACCGGTTTCACATATATAGACGGGATACACCGCCCAAAGGTTCATTTTATTTTTATTCTACCGTCGTACTGGAATAACGACAACGTGCCGGAATCTCACGATTCCGGCACACAATTTATTTGTCAGTCAGAAAATCCAGCACCGTCCTGTTGAAATCCCTGGCCTCCTCATAGACGCCGTGGCCCCACTGGTCGTACATCCGAAGCTGTGCGCCGGGGATCCGGGCGGCGATCTCGCGGGAGGCGTCACCGCCCAGGGCCAGGTCTTTTCCGCCGCCGATGACCAGGGTCTTCGTCCGGATCAGGGGCAGATTCTCATAGGCATCATGGCGCAGGCAGGCATCCGCCTGGATCAGGAAGCGGTCATAGGACTTGGGCTTCGTCAGCTTACCCATGACCGGCACCAGCCATTTGTTCTTTCTGTAGTAGCCCTCGGAGTAGATCCGCCGCACGTTGCTGTCCATCAGCGCGGTGTGGTCGCCGCGTTTGGCGCAGTCCACCCACTCACCAATGGATTCCTCCAGAATGGGATTCGGGCGCGGACAGGTCACCGTCAGCACCAGCTTCCCCACCTTTTCGGGATAGTCGATGGCAAGATGCTGGGCGATCATGCCGCCCATGGACACGCCGAACACATCCGCCTGCCCGATGCCGAGATTCTCCATAGCCTTAGCCTGATCCCGGGCCATATCGCGAGTAGTCCAGCCCGACGACAACACATTCTTCCGGCTGAATGCCCAGACCGTGTAGTCTTTGGCAAAGATACGGTACATCACCGCCATGGGGATCGCGGTCCCCTTGACCGTCTTCAGCCCATCCCCCAAACCGGGGAGGATCACCAGGTACCTCGCCCCGGAGCCGAAGCGAATATAGTCCATATCGGTACCGTCCAATTTCACGGTACCGTTTTTAGCGTTGTAAAGCATAATGTCACCCCTGATTCATTTGTTCCACAAACGAAATATCCTTCGCGGTCATCTCCACCCATGCCGGACGGAAGCCGCATCGAATGGCATTGCGGACGGATTTGACATTGCACCACGCGGCACAGTAGAAGGGGACCTTGCCGAGCGCCAGAACTTCCAGCGCCAACCGGCTGGTCAGCGCGGAGGCGATCCCCTTTCGGCGGTACTCCGGCAGCACATCGATACCGATCTGATACATCATGTCGCAGTCGGCAGAGCATCCGGCCAGGCCGATCAGCTCGCCGTTATCGTATGCACCGACCCCCAGCACATCCAGATGCCTGCGCTTCTCGCACAGCGCATTGCTCCACTGGGGCAGATACAGCGACGCAAAGTCCTCCTGATGCAGGACACGCAGCTCATAGTCACAGGGCAGCGCTTTCACTTCATTCACATCCGACAGGAAATACTCCGCCATGAAGCAGATCTTCTGATTGAAAGGACGCAGCAATTCGTTCAGCACATGCATATTGGGCGTTTCAAAACAATGCTCCACCGGGAAGCGGTCGATATACTGCTTCACCAGGGGCGCAATTTCTTCACTGGCCTGCGCCACGATGCTGGAGCCGTAGGACACCAGATCACAGCTCAAAGGCAGGTCCAGGTACTTTCTGGCAAGGGGATGCTTTTTCGAGATTGTCACCACATTCTGCTCTGCGAGAAAATCCTCCGGCGTGCAGTTGCAGTCGTAGGCAGACTGCTGCATGGCGATTCTCCAAATTTCTTGATTATTCAGCATGGTATTATCCTCTGATAAACTTCCGAATGGTCTTTTCCTCTGCCATGGGGTTCAACAGCAGAATCTGCTCTCTGATCTTCTCATAGCTTTCGTCCGCATCCAGCGCCGGGATCTCAACACCTCGTTCCGCCCAGAAGCTTTCCACGGTGGCAAACACCGTGCTGTTCCAGCCGTATTCAATGCCGTATTTATTTTTCTTCTGTTTGCGGCCGGTCATGGTGATGAACATGCCCATCTGAAGCTCCACCATCGCCCGGTCGAACTGGGATTTCTCCGCTTTTCCGAAGCCGCCCAGGGCCTTGATCTCATGGAGCGCCACATCACCGCCGGATACGATGTCGTAAATCCGCTTGGCCGGGTGGCTGACCGCGCCCCGTTCATAGGCCTCGGCAAAGGACTCGCCATTCCTGCGGACAGCATAGAAATGGGGATACCATTCTCTCGTGATAAATCCGCTGGTCTTGAAGAACACCTTGGAATAGGCAACATCCCTCCGCTCCTCCAGCACCCGCATCCGCCATTCCCAGGGATCGACTTCCGGGTCGCCGCAATGCCACTTCACCGGGGTGTCCAGCGCATCCTGATTGGTCCAGTCGTAGTCGATGAGCGCAAAAATGCCCTTGGCATTGCCGCCGCCCATGGAAAAGCCGCTTTGATTCAGTTCCCGGCAGAAATCTTCAAAATTTCGGATCATGGTATCACTCCTTTTCCCTGATTCTACCACATCTGCCGCCCGGTTACAACCGCACGATCTTCGTGGCCACATTCTCGCAGAATGCCTTGTCGTGCTCCACAAACAGGATCGTGGGCTGATATTCCCGCAGCACCGCTTCGATCTGCATTCGGGAGATCACGTCGATGTAATTCATGGGCTCGTCCCAGATGTGCAGGTGCATGGGTTCGCAGATGGACCGCGCCAGCAGCACCTTTTTCTTCTGGCCTGCGCTCAAAGCGGACATATCCTTCTCCATCTGCGCCTTCGGCACATCCAGCTTGGCAAGCATAGCAAGGAACAGGCTCTCGTCGATGCCGGACTCCCGGGCGAAATCGGAGAGCTTGCCCCGCAGGCCGGATGTATCCTGGTTCACATAGGAGATCTTCAGCCCGTTTCCGCGCCAGACTTCGCCGGTGTAGGGGATCTCCTGCCCGCAGATCAGCTTGATGATGCTGGATTTTCCGCTGCCGTTGGCGCCCTGGAGGGCGATGCGGTCGCCCATGCGGATGGAAAAGCTGATATTCTCGCAGACCGCGCCATCGCCGTAGTCGATGGTCACGCCTTTCAGCTCTACCAGCCGCTTGGTGTGGAACGGGGTCTGGAAGATTTTCAGATCGTCGCTGCGCTCGATGTTTTTCAGGAGCCTGGACTTCTCCTGGATGGCGGCGTTCTGGCGCTTTTCGATGGCCTTGGCCCGGGCCATGGATTTCGCCGCCTGGGCGCCCTGATAGGAGCGGTAATTTTTCGGCTTGTCCACCTTGATGGGATCCACGCCGAACTTGCTGCGCTCCGCGGCGTTTGACCAGGCCGCCTTCTCCCGGGCCGTCTCCTCCAGCCGGGAAATCTCCCGCTTCAGTTTCTCATTCTCCGCCTGCTCGAAGGCATCCTGCCGCGCCTTATTCTCCCACCAGGTGGAGAAATCGCCCTTGCAGACCTGGATGTCGGACTTATTGATGGACAGGATGTGATCCACGCAGCCGTCCAGGAACGCCCGGTCGTGGGATACCAGAATGAAGCCCCGCTTGCTGCTTAAGTACCGGCTCACCAGCTCGCGGCCCTGAATATCCAGGTGGTTCGTCGGCTCGTCGATCAGCAGGAAGTTGTTCTCCTTGGAAAACAGCACCGCCAGCTGCAGCTTGGTCTGTTCGCCATTGCTGAGGGTGCCGTAGGGGCGGTAAAGCACCTCGTCGCTAAGGCCCAGCTTGTCCATCTCGCGAGCCACGCGCCAGTATTCATAATCCGGGTGCATGGCCTCCACCGCATCCATGGCCAGCACGCTGGGATCGGCCACATGGTACGGAAAATAGGAAAACTCCACGGAAGCGGAAATGCTGCCCCGGTATTCATACTTCCCCAGAAGCAGATTCATAAAGGTGGTCTTGCCCCGTCCGTTTCTGCCGGTGAAGCCCAGCTTCCAATTTGTGTCCAGCTGGAAGCTGACATTTTCAAAGATGTTTTCATAGCTGCCGTCATAGGCAAAGGTTAAATTCGTTACGTTGATTAAAGACATAGTGCCCTCCTAAAAGTCAAAAATGGCCGCAGGAAGTCCTCCCGCAGCCATTGATACGCACTACATCCCTATGGATACAGCACCCCTATATGAGCTGAGTGGATCCGCACTTCCTGCAATTTCCGGGCACAGAAAAGCAAAGCGACGGTTTCGCCGCTTTTGGCAGTCGTATGCCCAAATGATCAGCAAGAAGCAGTGCGCATCCTTTCATCTCCAATCTGTTTGTTTTTCTTGATTGTATCAGAAGTCAGGCTTCTCTGCAAGCCCTTTTCGCTGTTTTGTCGGTGCAAAAATAAAGGGCAGCCCAAGCATCGATGATATTCTGGTAACCACGGTCGGCTGATTAGGGAGTTTCCTCCCCATTATGGTCCGCTCGTCTAAATGGTCAGGACACAGCTGTTTCAAGGCTGCAACACCGGTTCGAGTCCCGTAGGCATCACCATTCACCTCGACAAATTAGATTTATCAATCAAACCATTTCACCTTCATGACAAAATTCCCGGCATCATGGTAACCTGACTTCCCGTAATACCGTTCGTGCATTTCATCTTTGACTGCCTGCAGTTCAACGCAGGCTGCTCCCGCCGCCTTTACTCTCGATTCCAGTTCGGCTAAAAGGAGGCTGCCCAGTCCCTTGTTTTGGTATTTCCGGGAAATCAGAATCTCTTCCAGGGTATAGCCAACAATATCATCATATTGCTTGTAGTAGCCCATCGCAAAGCCGCATACTTCACCCTCGGCATCCCTCATGACCAGCGAATAGGAATCTTCGATCTTCAACACCTGCCGGATACGCCGTCCGGCAGTCGTCTCCGTCCAGCAGCCACCCTCGCAGTTGTTGTAATATTCTATGTAAATGGGGATGACCATTTCGATGTCGCTCAGTGTCATTACTTCGATTTGCATAACTTTACTCCATCTCTGTTGTTCTCTCAATGCTGTAGTATTTGAAATCTCCCTCTTTCCGGATCAGCCGGAAACCCACCTTTTCCAGCACATGCTGGCTTCGGGTGTTGGTGATCAGCGCGTCGGCGTAGAGGATGGGAATGTCCAGCACATGGAACACATATTGAATCGCCAGCTGTTCCGCCCTGGTGCCGTAGCCCCGGTCTTTGTACTGTGCGCTGCGCATGGCAAGTCCCATGGTAGCGCATTTCCCGGGTTCGATGTTTTTGATGACCAGCTCGCCCACCATCTCCTGACCGTGCATAATGGCAAAGGTCTTGCGCTTCAGATCGATCTGCCGCTTGATGTACCGCTCCACGGTCTGCACATCGTAGGTGTAGGCGGTGTACGCCCTGGGATCCAGATACAGATCCGGATCATTCTGGTATTCTTTGAAATACGCGTGGTACATCTCCGCCGTCATGGGCTGCAGCCAAACTTTCTGATCCATATACTGATTCGACCTCCTCTGAACAAGTTCTTGTCCCATAGTCATCACCAGCCAGTTCAACAAATTGGAATCAGTAACACCGGCCAGTATACAAATGGACAACGCCGCGTTTTACACCCCAAACGCTAACATATTTCCTAATGGAATTTCAAAACCTATCGCCTGGTACATGCGCACATCGCAGTCTGCACATCCGACTGTAAGGGAATGAACACCACTTTGCTCATATGCATAAGCCACAAGTTTTCGTGCGATACCCTTATGACGGTATTCTGGTTGAATGTAAAAATCTTCAAATACTCCAGATTTACCATAATTGAAAGTTGAGTATAAACAGCATATTGAACAACATGCTACCAGTGAGTTATCACAGACACATCCATAAAAATGTATCTGTCCATTCTCAATTGCATTTCTTAAACTCCCAAGTTCGGCATTGGTAGGAATACATTCTCCGATTTCTACTTTGTATGCCTTTTGCAATTTCATTAGTTCTTCAAAATTCTCTGTTTTAATTTTCAAAAAATCCATTTTTGTGTCCTCCGTTAAAATTTTATTGGAGGATTAGTTTTTGTGCATCCTCCAAACACAACGCATATTTTTACTCATAAACAATCATCCTTTCTATCAGATATTTATTACAACGCGTTGAGCGATGAATCACACGATTCAAGTTTTTTGAACTGATTATATCACATACCGGGATACACTTCAACCAAGCCCGGTCTCTTGCAACATGAAAAAGGCGGCACATATGAACCGCCCTGCTTATCCTGTTATGCCTTCTGCATCTGTTCCACCACAGCTGCCAGTTTGTCGCACAGGCGCTGGGCTTCTGCGCAGTCGCCGGAACTCAGGCTGCGCTCGATCCGGGTTTCGAAGTCCTTTTTCTGCAGTTCCAGCTCCAGATAATCCTTGCTGAAATGCTTCTTGTAGATCATCTTGCGAAACGCCCGGGCGCTCATGGGACGGATGCCGCCGTTTTCCACAAAGAGGATGGTATCGGCGCAGTTCACGATGGTATAGAAATCATGGGAGACCATCAGCACCGCGCCCCGGTAAGCGGCGATGGCATCTTCCAGGGCGATCTGGGCGAAGGTATCCAGATGACTGGAAGGCTCGTCCAGGAGCAGAATATTCGCCTGACCGGCTGCCAGCTTGGCAAGCTGCAGCAGATTCTTCTCGCCGCCGGACAGCTGCCCCACCTTACGGCCCAGGCTGTCGGGATCGAAGCAATACTTCTGGAGATATTCCTCCACCTGGGCTTTGCTTTCGAAGCCACAGGCAAACATCTCCTGATAAATGGTATTTTCCTCGCTGAGGATCTCCGCGTGGAGCTGGGAGAAGAAGCCGGGAACCGCTTCCTCAGAAAAATGGATGGAAGGATTCTGATTCTTCCAGATTCCTCGCAGCATGGAGGTCTTGCCGGTGCCGTTGGCGCCCACCAGCGCCACCTTTTCGCCGGAATGCACCGCAAAGGAGACACCCTCCAAGAGGGTTTCATCGAAAGCCAGGGAATAATCATCCAGCCGCAGCAGCTGCGCCGCTTCATCGCTCTCGTCCACCTCGGGCAGCTTGATGTCAGGCTGGCGGATCTCCACGAAGGGAGCCTTGATCTGGCGGCTCACCAGCCGGTTCAGATAGCTGACCTTACTCCGGAGGGCTCTGCCGCGCCGGGGGTCCACTTTTTCTTCCGCAGCGTCCCGCAGCTGCTCAACCAGCTCATTGATCCGCTGGATCTCCGCCTCATCGGCGATGGAGGCCAGCTGCAGATCGATCTTCTTCTGCAGGCGGGCGTGGCTGTACTGGGTGAAACTGCCCTCGAACTCCTGCAGATCGCCGTTTTCCAGATGCCAGATTCGGTCGAAGCAGTGGGCCAGCAGATAGCGGCTGTGGGTGACCACCAGCAGGGTGCCCTTATAGGCATTGATGAGGTCCCGCAGGCCGTTCAGATTCTCAAAGTCCAGGAACACATCCGGCTCGTCCATGATGAGCAGACCCGGACGGCACAGCATCTGGCGGATGACCTGTACCAGCTTCAGCTCGCCGCCGCTCAGAGCTTCCAGGGGCAGCGTATCCTTGCTTTCCAGCTCCGCCAGCTTCAGCTGACGGCGGATGTTGACCTCATAGTTGTCGGCGTCCATGGCGTCGCTTTCATCCAGAAGCTGCTGATAGCGCGCCATCACGGCATCCATATCAGCAGTGTCTTCCATCTCCATGCAAACGTCGCCGATGGCCTGCTCCAGCGCCAGGAAATCCTGGCACAGGTAGTCATAGACGGTCATGGACTGGTCGCCCTCGCGGATGGCAAACTGGCTGACATAGCCGATGCGGCCCGCACCGTCCAGGGTCAGCTTTCCGTCAAAGATATATTTTCCCGGCTCCCGGATCAGATTCATCAGGGTGGTCTTTCCGGTGCCGTTGCTGCCGATCATGGCGCAGTGGCAGTTCTCCCCCAGCGAGAAGGAAATGTTCTGAAACAGCGGCGTGCTGGTAAATCCAAAGGTAAGTTTTTCAGCTTTGATCATGAAAATCCCTCAATCAGTTTGTATTGTTCCTGGTTATCATAAAGGTATTCTGTCCGTATTGCAAGTATTTTTCCGCATCGAATCTGTTTTCATGCAGCTTTAGGGCACCGGGAATCCCTGATGATAGAAGAAGCCCCGGAATTGGTCAATTCCGGGGCTTCTTCTATGTATCGGTTATTCTTCCTTCGCCTTCTGCACCAGCCGCTGGCCCAGCTCATAGGCGCTTTCCAGATCTTTCGGATACTGTTCTTCTCTGTACTTCGCACGGAAAGGCTCCACGTAGTCAGCAACATCGTACTTGGAATAGTCATCAAACTGGTAGGCGTTGTGAGTGTAGACGGTCTCACCGTAGCCAAAGAGCATATTCAGGAACTTGTCGGTTTCCGCGAACATCTCAGGATAGTGACAATACGCGATCATCTCTTCGGGGCAGCCCATGGTGTAGATCATACCGCAGGCAATCTTCCTGTCCAGAATGGTGCTCTTCACGGCACCGGTTTCCGGGTCGACCTTTGCATTGTAGGTCAGCACCGGGAACATCAGCCGTTCCATGAAGGAACGCACCGGGCCGGTGGGGTGGCTGAAATAGATGGGGCTTCCGATGACGAGAACGTCCGCCGCCAGCGCCTTTTCGAGAATGGGTGTCAACGCGTCACGGTAGGCACACAGGCCGTTGGTCTTGGAATTCTTGACCTTACAGGCGAAGCAGCTGACGCAGCCCTTGAAGGCGTCGTCGTAGAGGTGAACCATTTCTACCTCTGCGCCTGCGTCCGCAGCGCCCTGCATGGCTTTCTCCAGCATCTGCGCCGTTGTCCAGTTCTCGCGGGGACTGCCGTTTACAAATAAAGCTTTCATGTGTTCTTGTCCTTTCTTGACAGTGTCAGGGTTTGCTGCTATTATAAGCACACAGTTTGACAGTGTCAATGTTTCCACGGAAACTTAGACATTTGGGAGGGTTTGTCAATGTACCAGGGAAAGAATCCCACAGCGCTCACATCGCAGAAACTGCTTCTGGATACGTTGAATGAGCTGCTGAGAGAAAAAGAATTCAAGGACATATCCGTCAGTGAGTTGTGCAGCCGCTCCGGCGTGTCCCGTCAGACGTTCTATTCTCTGTTCGGCACGAAGGAGAATATTCTGCTCTATCAGCTGGAGCTGATCAATGACACCAAGCCCGACGACGGGGACGACTCCCCCATCAGTCTGATGGAAAGCTGCCAGCGGTTCAGCCAATATGTGGTCTCCAACTACGAAAAGCTGACGATGCTGATCGAGAACAATTTGTGTGAGGTCTTGTACACCATGATCTACCAGTCCATGTCCTCCTGCCGCCCTGGTTTTGTGGGACTGGATCAGAAAACCCAGGAATACGCCGCCCAGTACATGGCAGCTGGGCTGTCCAGCCTGACGCAAAAGTATATCAGAGAGCACAAAAAGCCCGACCAGCAGGAACTGACCGAGCTATCCTATCTGATTATGTCGGGAAATATTTATCAGAAATAAACACGGGAGAGGCCTGGCCTCTCCCATTCTGCATTTATGTGTTGTTTTCGAACCGCTGCGCAATATTCTTCATATGCTCTGCAATTTTCAGCCCTTGCGGACAATGCTTCTCACAGCTGCGGCAGCCGATGCAATCGGAGGCTTTTGCCGTCTGGTTGTAGCCGGGAAGGATCTTCCAGTCGTCTCCCGGATAACGGTACAGCTCATTGTACATACGGATGTACTGAGAAATCGGGATCCGCTTCGGACAATGGGGCACGCAATACCTACAGCCGGTACAGGCGATGGCAGTTTTGCGTTCGATGATGTCCCGCACCTCCATCAGGAGAGCGGTTTCTGCCGCCGTCAGCGGCTTAAAGGGACGAATATTGGCTTCCACCTGGGAAACCGTTCCCATACCGCTGAGACAGATCTCCACTTCCGGAAGGCTCTGCGCAAACCGCAGCGCCCAATCAGCAGGTGTCCAGTCAGGATGACAGTCGCGAAGCTTCTCCTCTGCCTCCGGCGGTAAACTCGCCAGCGTTCCGCCCTTCACCGGCTCCATGACGATGACCTTTTTTCCGTGCCTGACGCAGGTTTCATAGCACTTCCGGGACTGGATGCCCTCGCTGTCCCAGTCCAGGTAGTTCAGCTGCATCAGCACCACATCCACCTCGGGATGGGCGGTCAGAATCTGGTCCAACAGTGCCGCATTTCCGTGATAGGAAAACCCGATCCGCTTGGCAAGCCCCTGGGCTTTCTTCTCCCGGAGGAACCGGAACTCGTCGTGTTTTTCCGCGATGGCGTAGTTCTGGTCGTTGAGCCAATGGAGCATCAGAATATCGAACCATTCAACGCCGCACCGCGCCAGCTCCACCTCAAAGTATTTTCGGCAATCATCGTGGCTCTTGAACATGTACCCGGGCAGTTTTTCGCAGAGCTGAAAGCTCTTCCGGGGCTTTCTTTCCGCCACGCATCTGCGGATCGCCATTTCGCTCATGCCGTCCAGGTAGGTGTAGCAGGTGTCAAAAAAGCTCCTGCCGCCCTCCATGAAGGCATCCACCATATCATTGATGGTTTCCCAGTCCAGTTCGTCGCCCCGATTCGGCAGGCGTAGGAATCCGAACCCCAGTTTATTGATCATCGTAATTCTCCTTGTACGCTTTCTGTTCCTATTGTAACTTTTGGAATGGGAATTGTAAACCTTGAAGTTCCCCGTCTGTTGCGTTATAATCGTCATGGAACAATAGCTTTTGTCAGACCTCTGGCACCGGCAGCGAGTCGCTGCCGGGAAGCACCTGGCCATCGTATTCGCTTGCGCTCAGACGAACTGCTTGCGGTATTACCGCACACGCTGTGTGCTGGAGAATACCCCTGCACACTTCGCCATACATCATTGTATTGTTCCGGATTGTGAGAGGGAGGGAAGTTTCATGATCGTATACAGGGAGCTTTCCTCCCTTGAGCAGGATCTTGGCATCCGGGCTCAAACGCTTTACGCTGTCAGCAATAACCTGGGGAAGCATTATCGCAATGCCAAGCTCCCCAAGAAAAGCGGCGGTTACCGCACCCTATCCATCCCGGATGCGGTGCTGAAATCCATTCAGAAGCAGATCGCGGAAGTTCTTCTGATCCACATGCCTGTTTCCCGCCATGCCAAGGCTTACCGCTTTGGCAGTTCCACGGTGCGAAATGCCAAGCCCCATGTGGGCAAGCCCATCGTGCTGAAGCTGGATATTCTCCATTTCTTTGACAGTATCCGCTACTCTACCGTCAAGGATAAAGTGTTCCCGGCTGAGATCTACGCGGAGCCTCTTCGCATTTTGCTCACCATGCTGTGCTATCACAGGGATGCCCTCCCCCAGGGCGCGCCCAGTTCCCCCGCCATTACGAATATCATCATGTATGAGTTTGACGAGTTGGTCGGCCAATGGTGCCGGGAACGAAACATTGCCTACACCCGGTACTGCGATGATCTGACCTTCTCCGGCGACTTTGATCCGTATGAAGTCATCCGCTTTGTCCGTCAGGAGCTGCGGAACATGGGATTCCTGCTGAATGAACAGAAGACCCGGATCCAAAGAAGCGGACAGCAGCAGTCCGTCACCGGCATCGTGGTCAACGAGAAGCTGAGCATCCCGGCAAGCTACCGCCGCAGGCTGCGGCAGGAGCTGTATTACTGTAGAAAGTTCGGTGTTTCGGAGCACCTCCGGAAATCCGGTCTGGAGATCCTGGAAAGCACCTACCGGATGCAGCTGCTGGGCAAGGTCAATTATGTGCTGCAGGTTTCTCCTGATGATCAGGACATGCTGGATGCCCGCCGCTGGCTTCAGCAGACAAGTAAATCATGTTGAATGCCGCCCTGGAACTGAACCCCGGGCGGCATTTCGCGTTATTACCTGTTTTCAATGGGAAGATGGAAGAGCCGGACGCATTCTCCTCTAAGGTTGGCTTCTTGCATCATTCCTCTTTCCCCCATCATGCTGCAATTGCAAAGCTGCTCTTTTTAGTCCAGGGGGTGAATTCTGTCCAAATATGGCTCCCAGAGGTTGGTCTCGCAGCCGTAGCCGTCCCGATACATGGGATATACGGAAGCGGGTACATAAATCCGGATCTGGTCAGCATCACGGAATACATCTTCCCCAACAGAACAGACAGACCCGGTATGCTCCAATACCAGCCGTGTCAGATTTCCAGCATCCCGGAACAGACCATCAGGCAGGCTTTCAATGGTCTCCGGCAGACGAAGTTCCGCCAGCACATCCGCATCATGCAGCGCATCAGAGGTAAAGCCAATAACCGGCTTCCCCTGGTGGGCAGCAGGCACCTGAAGCTGTATCTGCTCCAATCCCCTTTCCGTCAGTCCGGCGATCAGCCAGCCACCGTCCACAGGGGCGAATGTAAAATAATCTTCATTGGCGTCATGATCCTGTACCTGGGCAATGGATGCGGGCATTGCGGGCACCTCAAAACCGATCTCCCGGTAACAGCCAAGCCACGCCAGCAGATCTTCTGCCAACAGGCAGGTTCGCAGCTGCGCACCGGCAGAATTCAGATGGAAATTGGAATCGTAAAACCATCCTCTGTCCAGAATATAGCGGTTTGGATCGGAGATCATAGGGCAGTCAAAGGCAGTGTTGCAGGCAGTAAAGAATGCGGATACCGCTTTCTCCGATCCGTCCGTCAGGCCAGCCCGGTTTACAGGGCTGAAGCTCATGACCACCGACGCACCCTTTCGCTGCGCCAGGGCGCAGAATTCATTGACCTGATCTGCAAAATCTGCCCCGATCTGCACGGATGCAAGATCAACGGGAGACGCTGTATCATAGCCCACCGCCATGGCATTGCCCGGGCGGTCGAAAATCATATCGCACCGCCCGTCGAAGGAGGATGCGGCGTACACCCCCTGGGCAATGGGATAATCACCGGATGTCAGGATCTGATAGCGCTGCTGCACATGGGGAATATAATTCCCTGCCAGTGCTGCCTGCTTCTCCCGGCTGAGCTTCGCGATCAGGGACGCGTCGCCTTCCGCACATTTCCAGAACGCCTCCGCGCCAAAATAGGCAGACATGGTCTCGGAGGTGGGCTCCACCGCCAGAACCACAATATCCCCCGCATTCAGACAATCCCGGCTCAGATCCAGCATGGCGCTTGTCCCCACGGCAGCATACAGGCCGAAAGGGCAGACCGTGTAGTCATAGCCCTGCTGCGCCATCAGCGCCTCCAGCAGCGCCCCGTCCAGACCGAATGCAACATTGCTGCCGCCCACCACGATGATCTTGGGTTTCCCGGCGGTTTCCAGACGCTCATACATCCGGGAGAGGACCGCATAATAGGTGTCCCCATAAAAGTCCGGCAGCAGCGCCCCCGCCGTCAGCAGGGACACCGGGATCGCCAGCAGCAGGAGCAGCGCAATGAAAAGCTTTGCAGTTTTCTTCATGCGTCCGCCTCCATTTCCTCCCGCAGATCCCGGATCCAGAGCGCAGTATTCCGGGCAGCCGCATCGCTTCGCAGATGGTAATTGGTATCATAAAAATCATCGTTGCGGTACAGGTAATCATCCAGATCGGAGATCACCACAGCGCCATGAACTGCTTCCCGGAACAGCTGATCCACCAGCGCGGCATTGCTGCGCTGCGCTTCCGGCAGCGCATCCAGATTCACGCAGGCATAGCCCACATAGATGCGAACCCCCTTCGCGGCGATCGCTCCATAAGACTGCCCCAGTTCTTCCAAGGAATTCAGGCTCTCAGGATCCAGTTCCACCTTGTCCGACAGCATCTCATGGGTCTCAGTCCGCTCAAAGGGGATACAGCCCCAGGTATCCAGATAAGACCGCCCCAGACTGTCGGTGTAGATTTCGGAATGATCGGACACGCCGTCCTTTTTCTGCAGGTAATCACAGAAGCTGTCCAGCAGTCCCGGCACAGTGCCGAATTCCACCAGGCGCACCAGATCGTAATTATTTTCCAGTCCGCACCAGAGCTTGTCATCGTCGGCGTCCATGGTGACAGAACGCATCATCTGGGGGCTGCTGGTAAGCTCCGGGGTGTGGAATAGGATGTCCCCCTCTTCCAAAAACGCCCCCATGATCTGCATCTGGATGGCAGAATTCACCACGCCGTTGAGACCCAGATTGATGACGGCAAAATCACTGAAGGCCGCCTGCATCTGCGCCCCGTCCAGATTGTACCACATGGCGCAGCCGCCGTAACAGACCAGTTTCTTCTGCCCCGCCGCTGCCACGAGCAACTCGATCTTGTCGGCATAGCAGCTTTCCTTCCGCCAGCCGTAGCCGAAAGGCGGCTGTGCAGCGTTGATCTGCACCGTTTTCAGATTCGGGCAGTTGCGGAAGCTGTCGTCACTGATGTTCTCGATGCTGTCGAAGAGCGTCACCGATTCGAAGGCACAGTTCCGGAATGCACCCTGCGCAACATGCTTCATGGTCACGGGCAGGATCAGCCCCTTTGCCCGGACATTCTGAAAGGCATCGTAGCCGATGGCAGCCACATTTTTACCGTCGATGAGCGCCGGGATCACAATGGTGTCGCCGGCGCCGTGGTAGCCGGTGATGGTAATATCAACACCTGCGGTGTATGTAAAATCGGAGATGTCACTCCATTTTTCCCACTGGGCGTAGAGGGTCTCCCCTCCTGCCACCCGGCTGCCCAGACCCACACGGATGCCGCTGCCGTCAGGGGCAGTGTTCCAGCTTTCCAGGGTATGGCCTTCCCTGGAAAACAGATCGATCTCTGTATTAGGCCGGGCGTGATGGGTCAGATCGTAGACCAGGGTGGTCTCCTGCCCGTCTCCGCCGTTGGGGGAATAGGTGACAGTGGTGAAGCGATCCGTCAGTTGCAGCCGGATACGGGCGGGATAGGTGGCCGCTTTCAAAGTCAGTTCCAGAATGCCGCCGTCCATGCGAAGGCTGTGGCCGCCGGGATGATCGGTACCCGCCACTGTCAGACCGGGTTCCATCGCAAGACGGAACACCGCATCTTCCCCGGGACGCACCCACTGACCGTTGTTTTCCACAGTGAATCCATCGGCTTCCAGAATGCTGATCTGGACAGCATCGTTATCACTTTCGGCGCAGCCGCAAAGGAGCAGCAGCACCAGAATGACGTATAGAATTCGTTTCATGCCGCTCCTCCTCTCCATTAGAATTGAAAGTATGCAAAAGATGCTGCGTCCTGGGTCGCCAGCAGCGCCAGCCAGCACAGGGCGATCAGAACCACCATATACACCGCCGACGAAAGCCTTTGGGCGGATGCGTGGGCGGTTCCGGCACCGGGCAGGTCATAGAGTCCCCAATCATAGATCCGCGCCATGGCAACCAGACACAGGATCAATTGCGCCAGGCTCAACGCATCCAGGTCCATGGTTTCAAAGGCTGCATGGAAATAATTGCCGCTGAAGCCGATCTCGGTGATGAGCCGGGGGAATATAACAACCAGTTGCTGCAGGCTGTCCGCCCGGAACAGCAGCGCTGCCGGGACGAAGATCAGAAACATGATGCTCCTGCGGGCAAGGCGCCCCAGGGGATTGTCCCACTGCTCCCCGAAACGGCGGTTAAGGTCCAGCAGGCTCTCCACACACAGCCAGAAGGCAGCGTAAAGTCCCCATAGCACATAGGTCCACCGGGCGCCGTGCCACAGTCCGCACAGCGCGAAGACGATGACCATGTTAAGGAGCTTCCGCCCCTTTCCCCTGCGGCTGCCGCCAAGGGGGATGTAAACATAACTGGTGAACCACCGGTTCAGGCTGATGTGCCACCGGCGGAAGAATTCCGTGTAGCTCTGGGACAGGTAGGGACGGTTGAAATTGCACATCAGCCGTACGCCCATAAGCCGGGCAGAACCCGCTGCGATCTCGGAATAGCCGGCAAAATCGCAGTACATCTGGATGCAAAACAGTGCGCCGGCGCAGAAAATGGCAAAGGCGTTGGCCGTATCCAGCCTCGCAAAGACCGCATTGACATAAATGCCCACGAAATCAGCCACCACGCATTTGCGGAAGAAGCCGCACAGCAGCAGCCGGATCCCGGCGCTGATATCGTCCCAATTGAGGAAATGCTCTTTCTTCAGCTGCGGAAGCAAGTCACGGGCATTTTCGATGGGACCCGCCACGAGCTGAGGGAAATAGGTGACATAGAGCGCAAAGGAAACAGGATCCTTCTCTGCGGGGATGTGTCCCCGGTAGACGTCGATGGTATAGCTCATGGTCTGAAACGTATAGAAGGAGATTCCCACCGGCAGGATCAGATTCAGCGCCGGCACCCGATAAGGAATGCAGAGCATAGCGCAAAGATCGTTCACCGTCTCCCCAAAAAAGTCCAGATACTTGAAGGAAAACAGAAGCCCCAGATTCATGCAGATGCTGACCAGGAGCAGGGTTTTCCGAAGGTTCCGGTTGTCCCGGTATTGATCCATCCCCAGGCTGCAGAGATAGTCCACCGCCGTGGAAAACAGCAGCAGGATGATGAGCATGGGGTTCCAGTACATATAGAAGAAGTAGGACGCCGCCAGGAGCCAGTATTTCCGCCCCCGGAAGGGCAGCAGCCAATAAACGCCCACCACCACGGGCAGAAAAATCAGAAACGCCAGGGAGTTGAAGTTCATTCCCGCACCCCCATATTCAGCAGCAGGAAGCACAGCAGCACCACCGCGCACTCGAACATGGACGCCCCCATGACCAGGGCATAAGCCGTGGCGGCGACGCAGACAGCAGTGGCGATCAAGGTCATGATGCCCCGGGTCATTTTGTAATACCGATCAAAAAGGTTCAGGAAAAGGGCGGTCCCGTAGAGGATCAGCGCCAGCGGGGACTGTAAAATTACGCTTTCCATGTTTCCAGCACCTCCCGGATCTTCTGCTTGTCCTGCTTCCCGGACGCGGTTTTGGGCAGGGCTCCCACGATATAAATGCCCGCCGGGATCTCATTTTTGTGAAGACGGCTTATCAGTTCCGCCGAAAAATCGATATTGCGGTCACAGACCACCATCGCCCAGGGCCGCTCCCCTGTCCGCTCATCGGGAAGTCCGACCACCGCCGCTTCCGTCACGCCGGGGATGGCCAGGAGCGCTTCCTCAATGCGACGGGGAGACAGGTTAACACCGTTTCGGATGATGATGTCCTTCTTCCGCCCCGTCAGGCGGAGATATCCGTTCTCATCCAGATAACCCAGATCCCCGGTATGCAGCAGCGGCTCCCGGGGCGCATCGTCGCCGAAATAGCCCACCATCCGGGCAGGACCGTCCACGCAGACCTCACCGATCTGTCCCGGCCCTGCTTCCGTGCCGTCCGGCAGCAGGATCTTTCCAACATTCATGGAATAGAAAGGCGCGCCGCCCTTCGCCCGCACTTCCCGGGGCGAATGAAAATCCGCGCAGGCGATGCCGATGAATTCGCTCATGCCGTAGACGGGAATCAGGGTCATATCCAGGCGATCTTCCATGCGTCCAAACTGCTCCGGCGTCCAGGGACCGCCGCCGATGAACCCCACGCGCAGGGAGGACAGATCGTACCCGTCCCGCTGCTCCGCCATAGCCATGTACAGGCTGGGCACGCCGTTCATGCGGGTGATTTTTTCAGATTCGATGGCAGAGAGAATGCTTGGAATATCTTTCTCCGCCGGCAGGTACAACCCGTAGCCCAGGACGCAGATACCCGCCAGCAGCACCAGCCCGAACACGTGATCCATGGGCAAAACCCCCAGGGCGATGTCGTCTGCCCGGTAGTCCCCCAGAGGCTGGGAGTCCAGCAGGTTGCTGACCAGATTATACTGGCTCAGCATCACCGCCTTGGGCTTCCCCGTGGAGCCGGAAGTAAAAATGATGAAGCCCGGTGCTCTTGGATCGGGCTTTGCTTCGGTTTTCACTTCGCTCAACACCTGAAGTTCTTCCCCATCGATCACGGCGGAGACCGGAATATCTGAATCTCCCAGAAAATCGCCGCATTTCTGCCGGGGATCCGTCAGCACCGCCACGGCCCCCAGCACCTGCAATGCCAGGATGTCGATAACGGTTGCAGCCGTCCGGTATGCCCGCAATGCGATGAAGCCGCCGCAGCTTCCAAGCTGCCGCGCCCGCGCCTCCACCCGGGCGCACACCTGGGCAGCCGTGAGCCAGCCTGCACAGTCCCCCAGGAGCCTGCGCTCCGGGTGCCGCGCCGCATATTCAGTTAGGTATGAATGCAGCGAACGACTGACACGCTTCATCATAATACTCCTTTTACAGCAGCATCAGCAGACCCAGAATCAGCAGATGCACGGGATAGAACAGATAATTAATCCATTTCAGCACCGGGCTGCGCAGTCCGGGATTGCCCCGGTACAGCCAGATGGGGATCAGCGCCAGCAGCGCAAAGCCCTGCTGAGGAAAGGTAATCACTGTAAATTCATAAACCAGGCCGCCCAGCAGCTCCAGATTGATCCAGGCAAGACCGATCAGCTGGCAGAATCGGCTGACCCAATTGCGTGCCCGGAAGAAATAGAACACCAGCACCGTCAGCACGCCGCCGTGGAGATAGTCTGCAAAGGCAACCAGACCGGCGACAGAACCCAGGAGCACGGACACGCAAGCAACCGTCATCCGCACCGCCCTGCCGTGCCGCTTCACGCTTTCATTCCAGTGGATCAGCCCCAGGGAGATGAGGAATGTCCACAGCACATTCTGATGGAAGGGATACAGCACACTTCCACCCGCCGCCAGATTGAAGGGGATTTCCGACAATGCCGCAAATACCAGCAGCCGGAGGGCATATTTTTTGAGATCGCTGGTATGAAAATATCCTTCCACGATCAAAAATGCAAAAATCGGGAACGCCAGCCGACCCACGCAGGTCAGCCATTCATTCCCCGGCACCACCGTCGCCCACAGGTGGTCGCACAGCATGAAGGCCATCGCCATGATGTGCAGGGATGCGGAAGTGGTCTCGATTCTGTTTTTCATGGGATGCGCCTCCTTTTTTACCAATCATACTATATTTCGGCACGTTCTTCAAGAGCGCCGGAAAGGGACACCCCCCGGTGACCGGGGGGTGTGGAAATTCTGGAAACTTACTTCTTTGCAGGCTGTGCGTCGGAGAATACGATCTTGTTGACCACGAAGAAGACCACCATGGAGATGCCGCCGTTGAGGACGGTGGTGCCGATGTTGTACAGCCAGCCGGGAACGAACATGCCGGCCACGGCGACCCAAATGCAGTTGATGGAGTTGACCACGCAGGTGATCAGGCAGAAGGCCAGCAGGTACCACATCCCCTGGTACAGGATGTTGCCCTTGGAGCGGAAGACGAAGCTGCGCTGGATGAAGAAGTTGATGACTTCACCCACCACCATGGCGATCATATACGCTGTGAAGTAAGCGATACCGCCCTGCTCCGCACCGTAGCCGATGATGTACCACTTGAACTCGATGCCGAACAGATTCAGGTCGATGCCGGGGAAGCCGAAGTCCTGGCTGCCCATGAAGGCGAAGGCAGCGGGCAGGAAGCTCAGCAGCGCCCACTTGAAGACGGTGATGACATTGCTGACGATGACGAACAGACCGCCCTCCCGGATCCACTGGGCCAGCTTCGGATTATTGGCTGCCCAGGATTTGATTTTCTCTAACATTTCTTAACCCTCCAGTTTCTTGGTGAATTCCTTATTGGCTTTCAGATTCTTGAAGAAGTCCACAATAACGCGGCCGACACCCCGGAAGAAGTGCCCGTTGACGATGAGCAGGATATCGTCCACCATGGCGTCAGACACCATACCGCCTGCCATCTTGCCGATGGCCCGGAAGGGCATGTTGTAGATGAACATGATGTTCAGGTCGGGCTTGCCCTTGGCTTCCGCCTTGTCCTTCAGGGAAGTCAGGATCTTGTAGATCACACGGCCCAGCCAGCTCCTGGCGTAGTACAGCTGGCAGATGGCATCATTTTCTGTCAGGACGCCGCCCCACTTGCCGTCTGGGATCTGATGACCCAGCAGCTGCCGGAATTCGGCATCGGTGATATTCATGATCTTGCCGGACTCGTAGGCGGGCATGGAAGCGTAGGGGTTGGGGGCATCGGTGCCGTCGATGTGGACGGTGGCAGTCAGCTTCACATCGGAGACATTTGCCGCAACGGAAATCTCATAGTTGGCAGTTTCCACTTCCCACTTGTCGGTGACCACATTGAAATAGCGGAATGCTTTGTCGTCCAGCTTGACGGTAACGGTCTTCCTCTCCCCTGCTTTCAGGAAGACCTTGGTAAAGCCCTTCAGCTCCTTGCGGGGACGGAAAACCTTGCCATTCTTGCAGGAAACATAGACCTGGGCCACTTCCGCGCCGTCGCGCTTTCCGGTATTGGTGATAGTGAAGGTGACCTCATCCTTCGTTGCCTTGATGTCGGAATATTCAAAGGTGGTGTAGCTCATGCCGTAGCCGAAGGGATAGCGGACGGGCACGTTTGCGGTATCGTAGTAACGGTAGCCGATGTACAGGCCCTCCCGGTATTCAGCGGTGCGCTCCTTGCTGGGGAAGTAAGGATAGGAGGGGTTATCCGCCAGAACATGGGGCCAGGTCTCGTTGAGCTTGCCGGAGGGATTGACCTTGCCGATGATGGCGTCCACCATAGCGCCCGCACCGGCCTGACCGCCCAGATAGCCGTGGATGGCGGCACGGTAGATGCTGCGGTCGGGCATGACAAAGGGAGAACCGCCGGAGATCACCAGGATGATGTTCTTGTTGACCTTGGCGACAGCATCCATGAGCGCCTGCTGACCCTTGGACAGTTCCATGTGAAGCCGGTCCATGCCCTCGGATTCCAGGATCTCGTCCAGGCCGATGAACAGCAGCACAGTTTCAGCACCGTCTGCCAGCTTTACAGCTTCCTCGATGAGGGCAGTCTGGGGAGCAGGATCGGTGCGGGAGAAGCCCTTGGCGAAGCCGGTGATGTTCAGGCCGGCGGCCTTGGCGCAGTCCAGGAAATTGTCCAGCTTGGTGGGGTTGACCTGGGACGAACCGGCGCCCTGGTAGCGGGGCGTCTCAGCGAAGTCACCGATGACTGCAACAGAAGCATCGGCTGCCAGGGGCAGGATGCCATCGTTGTCCAGCAGGACGATGGAACCCTCGGCGCACTTCCTGGCGATGGCGTGGTGGGCTTTTGCGTCGAAGGACTTGGGTGCCTTGGCAACTGCCTCCGTACGCTCGAATACTACCTTCAGCAGCTCGGCCACACGGACATCCAGCTCGGCCTCGGTGATCTTTCCGGCTTCCACATCCTGCACCAGACCGATGGCGCAGTTGGGACCGGGGGCGGGCATCACCAGGTTGCAGCCGTTGCGGACTCCCTCGGTGTGGTCATTGTCTGCGCCCCAGTCGGTGACCAGGTAGCCGTCAAAGCCCCATTCCTCTCTCAGGATTTCAGTGAGGAGGTGACGATGCTCATTGGCATAGGTGCCGTTGACCATATTGTAAGAGGACATGATGGACTGGGCATGGCCTTCCTTCACGGCGATCTCAAAGCCGGTCAGGTAGATCTCCCGCAGAGTACGCTCGTCCAGAACGGAATCCATGGCCATTCTGCGCAGCTCCTGGGAGTTGACGGCAAAATGCTTGGGGCAGGCTGCGGGACCCTTGCTCTGGATGCCCTTGACGTAGGCGGCAGCCATTTTGCCTGCCAGATAGGGATCCTCGGAGAAATATTCGAAATTGCGGCCGCACAGGGGGCTGCGCTTCATGTTCAGACCGGGGCCCAGCACCACATGGACATTCTCCGCAGCGGCTTCCGCGCCCAGGGCTTCGCCCAGCTTGACACCCAGGTCGATATCCCAGGTATTTGCCATGGTGGCAGAGGTGGGGAAGCAGGTGGCAGGGACGGAGGCGTTCAGACCCAGGTGGTCGCCGGCGCCTGCCTGCTTGCGAAGGCCCGTGGGGCCGTCGGACATAAAGATGGCGGGAATGCCCAGACGCTTGCACTCGTAGCTGGTCCAGGTGGTCCAGCCCTGCAGCAGCGCGGCTTTCTCTTCCAGGGTGAGTTTACTGATATATTCTTGGATGTTCACGGTAATCTCTCCTTTTCGTATTTGTCGCTTTCCAGATGCCAAGGCTGACATTATCAGCCCTCGTATCCAAAAAGGGAACGGACCTCCCTCCCGAAGGAGGGAGGCCCAATGAAAGAAGGGTACAGTTCGGATATTATTCGGTGACAGTCTCAACAGTCTCAGCCTTTGCAGCCTTGAACTTCTTGAAGACCTTGACCTCCCACAGCACCAGCAGGACTGCGACCACAGCGGAAATGGCGTAGGTCAGGATCTGCCAGGTGGGCATACCGGGGTTCAGAACCTCGTCGGTGTAGGCGCGGGAGTTGGCAGTGACGAACAGGATGTTCTTACAGGCCTGACGGGCTGCCAGCAGGGAGGTAGCAGAGGACTGGTCGTCCAGGATGTCGGTGCCGCCGCCCATGGGGGACAGGCAGAAGTCGTTGCCGTTACGGATGCCGATATCAGCGTCCATGTAGGTGCCGCCCATGAAGTAGTCGGTCAGGACCATGCCCTGGAAGCCCCACTCGCCGCGGAGCACGTTGATCAGCAGCTCGTTGCAGGCGCCGGCCCACTCGTTGCCGATGTGGTTGAATGCGGACATAGCAGCGTCAGCGCCGCCTTCCTTGACAGCCATCTCGAAGGGCTTCAGGTAGATCTCGCGGATGGCCTGCTCGGTGGACCAGGTGCACAGACCGTTACTGCGGTTGGTCTCCTGATCGTTCAGAGCAAAGTGCTTCATGAAGGAGTAGACACCGTGGGTCTCAGCAGCCTTGATGGCGTTGGCAGCCATCTTACCGGCGATGAAGCCATCCTCGGAGTAGTACTCGAAGTTACGGCCGGAGAATGCGGAACGGTGGGTGTTCATGGCGGGAGCGTACCAGCCGGAGACGTTCATCTCGTCAGCCATCTGACCAATGGACTCGCCGAAGCGGTAAGCCAGATCCTCGTTCCAGGTGGAAGCGATCATGACGGCGGAGGTGAAGCCGATGGAGCCCTTGCCGGTGAAGTTGTTGTTGATGGAGGCGGGACCGTCGCAGTCGATCTGCTGGGTCTTGCCGATGGAGTCAATGACGGTGGACTGGTAGCCGCCCACGGAGATCAGGGTGACCATATCCTGCACGCTCAGCTGATCCAGGAAGGTATCCCACTTGGGATCGTCGTAAGCGACGCCACGCATGTCAGCCATCACCAGACCGGCAGCGACACCGGTAGTGGGCGCGACATCATCAGCGTTATTGAAGTCAGCGGGGTTATAGTTGTTGTTGGTCCAGAAACCGGCCTTGTGCTCGGCAGACATCTCGGTGAAGGTGTAGACGCCGGTGGCAGCGGCATAATTTGCGAAGCCGTCAGCACGGGACAGGTAGGTGAACTGCTCGGTGTTCTCAGCGAATGCGAACTCGACGGTGGCAGCGTCCACATCGGTAGAACGGGGGTTGGAGGCGTCATAGACGATGTCGGAAGCCACGGTGTAGGTGGCCTCGGCAATGATATTGTGGGCGTCAGCATTGATGGAGATGATGTAGTCACCCTCCTCAACCACATAGCAGCCATGACCGTAGGTGTCGAAGGATGCCATGTCCTCGACCTTCCAGGTCAGGGTGTAGGTAGCGGAAGCGCCGGGCTCCAGAACGTCGGTCTTGTCGAAAGCGACCAGGTTGGCGGTAGCCTTCTCGATGCCGCCGTTGGTGTAGGGAGGATTGAAGTACAGCTGGATCACGTCGCGGCCGGCAGCATCGCCGGTGTTGGTGACGGTGACATCCACGGACAGGACGCCGTCAGCTTCCTTGATCTCGCCCATTTCCTGGGTGAAGGAGGTGTAGCTCAGGCCGTAGCCGAAGGGATACTGGACGACCTCGTCATAGTTGATCAGGCCCTCAGCAGCGGCGGTCTCGTAGAACTTGTAGCCGACGTAGATGCCCTCGACGTAGCCCACATAGCTGGGCTGGACGGACTCTTCGCCGACGATGTCGGACAGGTTGGTGTAGTAGGTGCCGCCGAAGTTATTCCAGGTGGGCGCCTGCTTCAGGTCATAGATGACGGTGTCAACGGTCTTGCCGGAGGGGTTCACGTCGCCAACCAGGATGGAGCCCAGGGCATTGAAGCCGTTCTGGCCGGGACCGCCGGGAACATAGACAGCAGCCTTGATGGAGTCGTACTCCTCAATGAAGCCCATCTCCATGGCGGCAGCACAGTTGACGATGACGATGATGTTGTCGAACTTCTCGTTCAGGACCTCCAGAGTGGCGCGCTCGCGGTTGCTCAGCTCCAGATAGTGCTTCTCGGGATCCATGTCGTCGGGGTACTCGGACATGCCGGAAGCGCCGGACATACCCTCGGTGTTGTACTCACCATAGTAGCTGACGGGCAGGTCAGCGCCTTCGCCGCCGGAACGGGCAACGAAGAAGATGGCGGTGTCAGAGTAAGCCAGGGCATTGTCATAGATGCCGTCAGCCTCGTACTCTTCCTGAGTGGGTTCGGGGATGGTCCAGTCCTGGGCCCACATGCCAACGGAAGGACGCTCGGCACGCCAGGTGGTGTACCAGTCGGTCAGGTCGGAGTTGTACTCCAGACCGGCGTTGGTCAGGCCTTCCAGGAAGGAGACAATGGGGAACTCCTGGGACAGGGCGCCGGAACCGACACCACCGTAGATGGGGTTGGTTGCGGACCAGCCGAAGGTGTTCAGCTTGCTGCCCTTTGCCAGGGGCAGGATGCCGTCGTTCTTCAGCAGGATCATGCCTTCCTCTGCGATATCGGTGCAGAGTTCAGAAGCCTCATCGATGGACTCCTCACTGATGTTGCCGGAAACATCGGGGTTCAGAGCCATGTTGACGATGGAGAACATGGGTCCCATCAGGATCATGTTGACCACCAGCACTGCGACCAGCAGGAATGCGATCCAGGTGGTGCCGCGTGCAAACTTCTTGGTAGCCTTGGGCTGCTTGATGAACAGCAGGCTGGCGACAATAGCCAGAGCCAGGGCAACACCCAGAATGATCAGCTCATTCTGCATGGACCGCAGCACGGGGATAATGTCGTCGGGGTTGAAAGACAGCGTCAGAAACATGATTTTCTTTTCCTCCTCATTTTGTTTCTTTACACAATTTCGGGTATTGTGTGCACCCTTTTCGTGTTCATTATAACGAATCTTAATATATTAAGAAAGCGAAACTGCACAAATTGTCGTTATTTCTGCACAAACTGCATTTCATTCAAAAAGTCAAAAAATCCTGCACAAATTACGATATTACCTTTTGTTTAATATCCATAAAGTTCCGAGAAGTTTCGAAATGTTTCGTCAAAAGAAGGGGCAGCCTGCGCTGCCCCTTCTTTCATTTGGTTTTCATGGGGATCAGAACCTTCAGCACAAACCAGTTGTCCTCCACGGCAGTGGTCATCGACCCGCCGTATTTCTGGGCAGTGTTGCGGATGCTCTTCAGACCGAAGCCGTGATTGTCGGTGTCCCGCTTGGTCGTCGCCGGCAGACCATCCCGGAAATCCGGCGGGGTCGGGCAGTAATTCTCCACCTTCAGCAGCAGAAAGCTCTTCTGGGCGCTGAGCATCAGCCGGATCATCCGTTTGGAGGGATCGGCGATCTTCATCTCGCACTCGATGGCGTTGTCCAGGGCATTGCCGAAAATGGTGCAGATGTCCATCAGATCCATGAAATCCAGCACCCTGCCGTCCGCCACCACCACCAGCTCGATGCCCTGATTTTGGCACTGGAGGCTCTTGCCGGTGAGGACGGTGTCGAGAATATGGTTACCGGTCTTGTTCTGGGCTTCGTAGGCACGAATGTCCTCCTCCATCTCCCGGAGCCACCGCTCCCGGACTTCAGCATCAGGCTCCGCCCGGAGGGCGGCGATCTGGTGCTTCAGATCGTGGTATTTCCGGTTGATCAGGTCGATGGTATCCCGGCTCATGCGGTACTGGGCGTACTGGTTTTCCAGAACAGTCTGCAGCGCCGCCAGTTCCTTCTGAGAGTGGTTCTGCTTGCGCTGGATGAAATAGGCGATGAGCACCGTGTTGCCGGCGAAATCCACCAGGGTGCGGATGTTCATAATATCCCGGGCATAAACGGCGCTGAAGGGATTCTCCCGGTCATAGAAGCTGAGGTTGCTCATGGCGAAAACGATGATACCGATGATGACCACAATGAACAGCTCGCTTTTGCTCACCATCAGCTTTCCCGGGGGCATCATCAGCCGGGAGGCAATGATCCAGGATACCAGATACACCACGCCGAATACCGCAGCCAGCAGAATATACTGCTGCCACCAGGCGGGATCCTGCTCCCCCCAGAGGAAGTAATGCAGCTGCCATTCCAGAGCGGCGGCGAATTCCGCCAGCACGAAGGCATGGACGCCCACATGGCAGGCAGTTCTCAGATCCATATCGCCCAGAAGCAGCAGCTGCCCCACCATCATGGCAAACGCCGTCACCATACAGGGGATCCACCAAACCAGCGGCACATCATCCGTCACCACCAGGAATACACACTGGATCACCAGGCATCCCAGCGCCGCCGGGATCTGGAGCTGCCGACGCAGCCGGGGCGGGAACAGCAGCACATACATCATGCACGCCGCCCATTCGGCGATGCCTGTGTATAATCTGGGAATATCGTGCAGGATCACGTTCACTGGGCGCCACCTCCCAGGAAATTGGTCAGCGCCTCCATGAAAGCAGCCTTCCGTGGGCGGCTGATGAGCAGATGCTCCCCATTCACCACGGCGCAGCCTTCCTGAACATTATCCACATGACGCAATGACACCAGATAGCCCTTGTTGCAGCGAAGGAAGTGGTATTTTCCCAGTTTTTCTTCCGCATCCTTCAGGCTGCCCGGAATCGTATAGTCCCCGTCCAGCGTGTGGTATACCAGATTGTGCCCGCTGCTTTCGATATAGCAGATCTCCTTGATCTTCAGCTTCCTGGATCCGGATTTCAGCTGCAGCAGCAGACAGGGCTCCTCCCGGCGGCTGACTCTGGAGATGGCACGGTTGAGCCGCTGGGAAAAGGCGAAATAGCTGATGGGCTTGAGGATATAGTCCATGGCGTCCACCTCATACCCCCGGATGGCGTGCTGCGCCTGATTGGTGACGAACAGGAGCACCACCTCCGAATCCTGTTCCCGGATCTTCTGGGCGGTCTCGAAGCCGTCGATATAGGGCATGGCAACATCCAGCAGAATAATGTCAAACTGACTCTTGAAGCTGTGGATAAAATTCATGCCGTTGTCATAGCAGCTCACCTCCAGATGGCGGTCAAATTCCGTCTGGTATTTGCGCAGATATTCCCGCAGCTGCTCCGTATAACCGGCTTCGTCCTCCACGATCGCAATACGCATGCTCTCCCCCCTTTTTCTTTGTTTTTTCATTATAGACAATTTTCGATGATTAGGCAAGAAAAAACTCCCCTGCACCAGAACGAATCGCCTTCATCCCATCCTTTTGTCGTCTTGAATGGTACCGTCTATTATTGCAACCGTTTTATGCAAGCCTGGACCAGCAATTCTTCCAACGGCAGCCTACGGTCATGAAACGAAAGCAAAAACCGCTTCCCATGAGAACGCGGGAAACGGTTTTGGCCACAGGCAGAACTGGCATATAACGAATCAGCCGGAGAAAACACCCGTGAAAAGTGTCCATTGCCGCAGCAGATATCGTCAAAAGAAGCAGAACGTAATAAAAAAGTTTCAGATCCTGTTGCGACCTCATCCGGCAAACTATGTGCCCGGTTTGGAAACTGTTCCCGCCGGCACGCAAGATGCAATGTTACAACAACAGCCACTACATCATCCAATGCTTTATCCGTTGGGTCAAAGTTCCCCACCCTGATGTCCGCCCCGGTTTCTTCTTTATATGCCCGCACAAGCCCATCCGCCGTGGTCTCCCCGATCCTGACATGACCACCGGGCAGGGCGTACTCGCTTCCATCCCGGTCACGCTTCACCAGCAGCTTGACGCCGCGAACCAGGACGCCAACCCGTCCGCAGATCGCAGATGTATTCGTCTGTTCTGAAGAGCCAGTCCTTCATATGCCTCTCCTTATCGGTTTGTATTGCTTGCTTTCTTCCACCGCAGCCAATCTTCATCCAGAACCGTGGTGTGCGGCTGGGTCATGATGGTATCGCAGGGAAACTGCTCACACGCGCCACAGCAGGCGATCCCCTGCCGCAACACGCAGTCCCGGGTGTAGCAGTCCCCGTTTACTGCGTATCATTCCTTGATGGCGATTGCAAACTTCCCCATCTTTCGGTATACTATCCGTAAGACCACCAAGGAGAACACATATGGGGAAATTCGCCGTCATTGATACAGAAACCAACTGGGCTGATCAGGTCATGTCCATCGGCACCGTCATCGCCGACGCGGACACCTTCGCACCCGTCGAAATGAAATACCATATCCTGCCCGCCGAGTGCCAGATCTGCGGCATGTACTACGACGCCCTGTTCCTGGACACGCCGGTGAAGCCCATCCTCTGCACCCGGGCCGAGGCCATGAGCGATCTGCGCGCCTGGTTTCGCAAGCACGGCGTCAATCGTATCTTCGCCTACAACGCCTGCTTCGACCGCAACCACCTGCCGGAACTGCGCGGCTTCGACTGGTACGACATCATGCGCCTGGCCGCCTACCGCCAGCACAACCCCAAGATCCCCGCCGATGCCGCCTGCTGCTCCACCGGCAGATTAAAACGCGGCTACGGCGTCGAACCCATGCTGCGCCTGCTGTCCGGAGACCGTACATACCGTGAGACCCATAATGCAATATGCGACGCGGTGGATGAGCTGGAGATCATGCAGTTACTCCGAAATCGACTGGAGCAATACAAGCCACTGTGAAGGAGCCTGAATTTGCCATTGCTATACCAGGATCAGGAAATTCCAAGGAGGTACGCCCATGACATCAGAAGAAATCAAACTGCGCCGTCTGGTCGGACAGCATTTACTGACGAGCACCGACACCCAGACCGTTGTAAAGGATCTGTGCGGTGTGCAGGCGCAGTTTCTCAGCCATGCGCTCCACGGTCTGTCCATCCGCTGCACGGAAGTCAATACCGACGGCCTCATCAAGAGCTGGACCAATCGCGGCACCATGCACCTGTTCTCCATCGATGATCTTCCACTGTTTCTGCACGAAGGACGAACCCATTTTCTCCGGGCTGTGGATACGCTTGCGTCGGATGCTTACATCAATGCCCGGCGCAAATCATACTTTGCCGATCTGATCGTTGACGCCATCGCCCATGGCATTGACGGGCGGGATGCACTGAAAGCAGTCTGCGAGAAGGCGGGCATGACCGACAGCGAAAGCCGGAGCATCTTCGATCCCTGGGGCGGCACCATCCGCGCCCTCTGCGAAGCCGGGCGCATCTGCCACAAGGTACAGGAGAAGAAAGCATACCGGCTATGTCCCACCTTCGCGCCAATGGCGGAAGCGCCTGCCCGCATCGAACTGGCCAGACGCTATTTCACACACTTCGGCCCCGCCGGCGTGAAGGATGCTGCCTACTTCCTTGGCACGACACAGACAAAAATCAAGTCCTGGATGAAAGCGCTTCCCCTCTCCGATACCACACTGGACGGCAGGACTTACTTCTACATCGACGCCGGGACACCCGCCGGCGCCCTTCCCCCCTGCCTGTTCCTGGCCGGCTTCGACCAGCTGATGCTGGGCTACGAGAAAACGGAAAGCCTTTTCTTTTCCAAGGCGCACATGCGAGACATCTTCAACCTCGCCGGTATCGTGCGTCCAGCGATTCTTGTAAACGGAACAGTCGTCGGTTGGTGGAATCTCAAAAACAGCAAACTGCGGATCACCCTGTTCACTCCTGCTGACGAGCGGCTGATCTCCGATACTGCTTCGCATCTGTGGCATGATCTGAAGCAAATCGAATTCTGCCGCTGACCCCAGTCTACGCAGCGTAGGTTGCTCCTTGATGGAATCCATGATATGCTGATGCCGGAAAAGGAGTGATTCATATGAATACCTACGTGACCGGAAGCACCATCAAAGCCCTTCGGGAATCCAGAAGCATGACCCAGGCAGACTTGGCAGAGCAAATCGGCGTCAGCAGCAAAACCGTGTCCAAGTGGGAAACCGCCAAGGGGCTGCCGGATATTTCCCTGCTCCAGCCCCTGGCCCAGGCGCTGGGGGTGTCCGTCATCGAGCTGATGAACGGCGAGCATATCAGCAATAAAAACATCTCCGCCAATCTGCTGCGCACAAAGCTGTACGTCTGCCCCATCTGCGGCAATGTGATCCATTGTATCGGCAATGCGGTGGTGAGCTGCTGCGGTGTGACGCTGCCCGCTCTGGAAGCGGAGGACGCAGACAACGACCACAGCATCACCATCGAGGATGTGGAGGACGAGCACTTCCTCACCATCGCTCACCCCATGACGAAGGGCCATTACATCTCTTTCCTCGCCCACGTAACCGACCACCGCCTCCAGATGGTTAAATTCTACCCCGAAAGCAACGCCCAGACCCGGCTCCAGTTCTGCGGCCGGGGCATCGTGTACTACTACTGCAACCAACATGGACTGTTCAAAAAGCAACTCTGACTTTACATGCCCCCGCCGAAATGCCCGTACCGCTTTCTGGACAACCGGCATCCGGGATGCTATGATAGAGCCATTACAAAGAAGGGTGGCGATCAGATGAAACTAGGTTTGAATCTGCAATTTCTGCGCAAGCTCCACGGCGGCATGACCCAGGAAAAACTGGCGGAGCGGATGAATGTTTCCCGGCAGACGGTATCCAAATGGGAGACCGGCGAAGCTGTACCGGATGTGGACAAGCTGCTGGAGCTGAGCAGGCTCTTTTCCTGCACCCTGGACGCCCTGCTGAAGGAGGACATGGCACCCCAGACGGACTGCTACTCCCCCGTCTCCATCGTGACGGTTCCTGCCTTCACCCTGGGCCGCTACGTCATCATCAGCCCCCAGCCGGAGAATGATGTGCAGATGTATCTGGATCAGTGGGCAAAAAACAGCGGGCTGTATGATGTGGAACCAACGCCCCGGCAGATCGGCTGGGATTTCCCGTTTGTTTCCATGGAGCAGCAGAACCGCTTCGGTCTGCGGGGCTATGTGGCAGGCTGGCTCCTGCCGGAGGGCTTCGAGCCGAAATGCCCCGGCGTGGAAACCTATCGTCAGGCGGAGGCGCAGTACGCAAAGATCACCGTTCACGATCCCTTCCGGGCGGCTTTCGACCGGATCCCCAAGGGCTACCAGCGGATCCTGGAATACCTGGGAGCCAACGGCTTCAAGGAGAATCACGGTACCCAATTCCTGGGATGCTTCGAGGAGGTCTATGAGCAAAACGGCGAAACCTGCATGGACATCTACATCCACGCCGACTGCGTCGGCAAAGGGAATCTGCATACGGATTTCAGCAGAGATCGGTCTTAAAAAGGAGATAATCACCATGAAGCTTGAAAAAATCGAAAATGTCGCAGTGGTGCGCAGCGAGGAAAGGGTCATCGTCGATAGCCAATCCGCCCTGGATCTGCTAATGACTGCGAAATATGAGCTTGGAACGAAAAGGATCGCCATCGACAAAAAGCTTGTTCACCCGGATTTTTTCATTCTGAGCACCAATATGGCAGGCGAAATCCTGCAAAAGTATGTGAATTATGGCGGACACATCGCGATTTACGGGGATTATTCCGGCCATACCAGCAAGCCCCTGCGCGATTTCATCTATGAAAGCAACAAGGGGAAGGATGTTTTCTTCGTGGCAACGGAGGAAGAAGCCCTGGCAAAGCTGGCATAATTGCAGAACAGAACCCCCGGAATCATGGATTCCGGGGGTTCTGTGATTGAATTGTGGGTCAGAAAATCCAGCACCGTCCGGTTAAAGTTCTTGGCTTCCTCATACAGCCCGTGCCCCCACTGGCCATACATCCGCAGCTGCGCGCCGGGGATTTTGGCGGCGATCTCGCAGGAGGCGTCATGGTGCAGGCAGACATCCGCCCGGATCAGGAATCGGATATAGTCCATGTCGGTGCCCTCCGGCCCAGTCACATTGTCTGATAAGATGGCGGTTCAGCGCCATTGCGCATTTCTTATGTATGCGATCCAGTTTTCCAAGCTATCCATACGAAAATCCTCAAGCGCCTTTTGGTAGCATTCAAAAGCAACGGGATGGTTTTCCTCCATCCATTTCAAGGATTTTTTCGGTCCGAAATAAGGCTGCTTCATGACTTCACAAAATATTTCCAGGCTGTCAATCAGCACCCAGTGCCATCGGAACAATCCCTCGGCATCGTTTCGTTTTGCCCGTGCAAGCATCTTAATGCACCAATCAATACTTGCTTCAATTTCTGCGTTTGATTTTTGCGGACGGTTTTGCAGATACGAAATCACCCTCGCCTGGAGTGTTTTTCCCTTATCTTCCCTATCTGCAATAATCTTTCCATCAAAAATTTGAATGAAGTCGCTGCAATCAAAATCTCCATCAAAATAGCAGGCAGGATACACAAAAACATCCAGCTGAATGCCATTCACGAAGGATGTGTCATGGAATTGTTCGTGGTCATAAGAAATAACCAGCGAGTCAAAATCACTGTTCAGATTGTTTGTTCCGTTCGCATACGAGCCATAAAGAATGATGGAAAGGGGGTTGTATTTTTGTTTGATATACGCAATAATCTGCTCCAATGAAATCACCCCGTCATATTCAGGTTTGTCAGGCTAATGATAGCACACATTGGACAGCACTTCAACCAGTTCACACATACGGAACGCGGACCCGGAAGCTCCGGGGACCACAGGGCTTCCGCCCGGTGACGCAGGTCGTCTCCGCTCTCCGCAGAAAAAGGGCGGCTCCCTCGGAAGCCGCCCTGCTTATTTCCGCTTATTCCTCAGAAAACTGATCCTTTCCCACCATGCACAGGGGGCACTCGAAGTCTTCAGGGATGTCCTCCCAGCGGGTTCCGGGCGCGATGCCGGCCTCGGGGCAGCCCTGCTCCTCGTCATATTCCCAGCCGCAGACGTCGCAAACATATTTCATGGTAATATCCTCCGTTTTTCGATGTATGGATCAGCCAAGAACCAGGCTGGGGGCGGAATAGACTCTTCCGCCGTATTCCTGGTCCAGCAGGTAAAGACCTCTGGGGTCGCCGCCGAACAGCTTGAACCTGCTGATCATCTTGTCGGCGTTGTCTTCCTCCTCCATCTGCTCGTCGACAAACCAGTCCAGGAACTTCATGGCCCGGTAGTCCTTGTCCAGCTGGGCCTCGTGATAGATGTTATTGATGAGGGCGGTAACGTAGCGCTCATGCTCCGCGGCCAGTTCCAGAGGCGCCAGGACACTGTCATAGCTCTTGCCGGGCATGTCGATGGCCTTCAGGGTGACCTTCAGACCGTTGATCTGCATGTACTTCATGAAGAGCAATGCATGATCCCGCTCCTCCTGGGCCTGGATCATGTAGTAGTTGGCGTAGCCATCGAGATCCAGCTCGTCATAGTAGTTGGCGATCTCCAGATACAGGTAGGCGCTGTAGAGTTCCTTGTTGATCTGGTCGTTCATCAGTTCAGCAATTCTGGTATTCATAGTTGATCCTCCCTCAGTATATTTGAGTCGTGTTTGTTTTTCTTTCTGGCTTTATTTTAGCATGGGGAGAATTCTTTTTCTGTGACTTTCTCACCAAAGCGCAGCTTTCCGTACTGGCGTTACGGATTCTTCATCTGTCCGAGGAAACAGAACACAGCCACCGCCGTTATCAATACGCTGTACAAAAGTACCGGCAGAAGGTGGGACGCTACAAGTTCCCAGTTTCCGCTGAAAAAAGCCTTTTCCATTTCCGCTGCGTGGACAAAGGGGAGCGCATTGGCGATCTTTTCGAAAAAGCCGCCCACAAGTTCCAGATCAAACCATACGCCCGAAAGCCATGCAGACAGATTGGTCAGCAGCGCGCCGCAGATACCGCCCACCTGCTTCACGCCAAACACGCTGCCGCACAGCAGCCCCAGCGCAATATTGAAAACCGCCATGGGAATGATCCCGATGATTGCAAAGATCACATTGGCACTGACCGTAAGCCCCAACGGGATCGCAAACAGATAGCAAACCACACTCTGTCCGATGGCAAGGGGGAGGAGCGGGAGCATATACCCCGTGATGAAGTCAAAGCCTGTCAGGGGTGTGGTATACAGCCGCTGCAGAAGGGCACTTTCCCGGTCTTTGGCGATCAGTGTTGCGGAAAACAGGGTCATGAATGACAACCCGAACACGGTAATGCCCGGCGTCAGGGTATCGATCTCAAACAGGCTCACCGGAATATTAGCCTGCATGGCGCTCAAAAGCAGCAACAACACCAGGGGAAACCCCAGCCCAAAGCCAAGATTGATGGGGTCGCGCAGGATCTCCCTTGCACATCTTTTGGCAAATGTCAGCATTCTCATACTGCCCCCTCCTTCACAATGGTCACGAAAGCTGTTTCAAAATCATCGGTTCCGGCCAACACGTTCAATTCTTCCGCCGTTCCCACTGCCAGAAGCCTGCCGCTTTTCATGATACCGATGCGGTCGGAAAGGGCCTGGGCTTCCTCCATGTAATGGGTCGTCAGGATGATGGTAATCCTGCCCTTCAACCCGCGGATCACCTCCCACAGGTCGTGCCTCGCAATGACGTCCAGGCCAAGGGTGGGTTCGTCCAGAAACAGGATCTGCGGCTGGCTGATCAGCGCCATGGCAATGCTGACCCGGCGCTGCCAGCCGCCGGAAAGCTTGCCGGCTTTTCTCTGTAAAACATCATCCAGGGTTAATTGCACAGAGATCTCCCGGATCTTTGCTTGCGTCTTTTCCCCGGACAACCCGTGGATGCCGCAGATCAGCTCCAGGTTTTCTTTCACGGAAAGGTTCGGCGCAATGGCCGTCTCCTGTGGTGATACGCCGATCAGCCGCTTTACCTGATCGGGCTCCTTTGTAATGCTGTATCCGCCTACAACGGCATCTCCGTCTGTGGGTTTGCTCAGGCATGTCAGCATTTTGATCGCCGTGGTCTTTCCCGCGCCATTGACGCCCAGCAGAGAAAACAATTCCCCCTGCCGGATCTCCAGATTGAGTCTGTCCACGGCAGTCAGATTGTTATACCGCTTGACAAGCCCCATTGTTTGAATCGCCTGCATATTAGCTGTCCTCCATTTCTGATTTGCTTTGCGGATTCATCATAGCAAATTAAACAGGAGAAATGTTGATTTTTGCCTGTTCGGTCATTATCAGGTGCTCATCGGTGCAGACAAAAAGGCGATACCCGGTTGCGAAGCCAGGTATCGCCTTTTTTCACACTGTGAAGCCTCTCCCATTTGTCAGCGCATGGCTCATATCCGCCAGGAACTTCAGCTTCTCATCCTCCACGCCCGGTTCCTCCCGGAAAGAGCCGATGAGCCGGGTGTCGCATTTGAGATTCACTACGCTGATTTCTTCATCTCCCGCAAGGCCCAGATTTTTTCCGGGGATGTCCATGATAACGGCAAACCACTTTCTGCTCCCGTGGTGGCGAAACACCTGAAAGCTGGGATACCGGGTGAAAAGATACTCGCCTGTCACGCTGTAAGTATCTGTCAGCCAGGCAGCAAGTTCTTGTCTGTTCATCGTGTTGCTCCCATCCGGTTTCGTTCAGAATTGGCGCAGCAGTCGCTGGGCCAGATCCCCCTGCAGGTAGAAGGTGGTTTCAAAATGCAGGAAGCTCATGGCATTTCTGTCCCACAGCAGCATCAGCTTCGGCGGGAATTCGTCGTCCCCCTCCCAGAATTGCAGCAGCACCGGGAAGAAGGGCGTCACTGGGATCTTGCAGGTCACATCCGCCCCCGCCATTCGCTTTTCCAGCCTGCCGCCCAGGTTGATGCACGCCGCTTTCAGTTCTTCCAGCCGCCCGTCAAACAAGGCGGCATATTTGTTTGTGAAGGTTCCGGTATTCTGCACACCGGTGACAATAAAGGTGCCCACCGTACACCACTCGTGGTACAGTACCGGCGCGGCGGCTCCCTTGTGGTGGCACAGCAGATCATAGATGGTCATGACGGTGCTGAAATCCCGGCATTCTGTCCAGACGCCCTCCAACAGTTCGTCGATCTGCCCGTCCGCCCGGCTGATGCGGCAGGGCGTATTCAGGTAGGTCAGGTAGATCCACCGGTCGTCCGCTTCCAGACCGAATTTCCGGATCAGAAGCTTCTGATCGTACTCCATGAAGATCCGCCTGCCGATGTCCACCTGCAGATCATAATTGTCCGGGATGTTCTCTTTTTTCATAGAGCGCTCCTTGCTGTTTTCTCGGTGATTATCATAATCGTATTACCTGTCACTATCATAGTTGTTTCTTTCCGGAGTGTCAATTGCAGATTTCAAGGTAGCATTTTTTCATTGACATCCGGAACCTCCGGGCATATAATGGTTCTTGCAAGGGAGTTCCTGTAAAGGATCTGAGAGGAGGGTGTATTCCCTCGACCTCACCTGATTTGGGTAATGCCAACGTAGGGATGCGACAATATGCTGCACTTTTACTGATTTTCAGGGCCCCGGTCTATTTCACCGGGGCTTTTTCTGTTTTTCACCGTGGGGAAAGTGCAGATGGACGCCATTTCTCTTGCAGGAGAAGTGGCGTTTTTTGTTGTCAAATTCCGTCCTTGTAATTGAATGAAGGAGGAATTATGAAGAAAAATGTAAACGTCAAAAAAATGGTGCTTTGCGCCGTCTTCGCAAGTCTGGCCTTTGTGCTCAATACCTTTGTGTATTTCCCGGCCATGGCTCCGTTCCAGCATTTTGTGGATGTCGTGGCCGCAGTGTTTCTGGGGCCCTGGTGGGCATGCCTCAGCGCACTGCTTTGCGGCGTGATGCGGATGATGTCCGGTCGAACCATCCAGGCCGTGACCGGAGCGGTGTTCGGCCCCATCCTGGGCGGTCTGCTGTGGAAGAAAACGAAGAACATCTACTTGGTCTGCGCCGGTGAGATCGTCGGTACCGGCATCATCGGCGCCCTGGCATCCTATCCGCTGATGAAGTGGTTTTACGCCCTGGATGCCCAGTCGCCCCTGTACTACATCCCCTTCTACACCCCCTCTGCCGTGGCTGGCGGCGTTATGGGCGTGATGGTGGTGCTGATCCTGAAGCGCTCCAATGTGCTCGACCGCTTTCTGGCAGAACTGGAGCGGTGATATGGAATTTGCAAGGGTATTGCGGCAAGTCCGCGAACGCAGACCCCTGGTGCAGTGCATCACCAATTTTGTCACCGTCAACGACTGTGCCAACATCATTCTGGCCGCCGGGGGCAGCCCCACCATGGCAGAACATCCGCTGGAAGTGGAGGAGGCCGTATCCAACGTGCAGGCGCTGGTGTGCAACATGGGCGCTGTTGACAAAGCCGATTCCATGATCCTGGCGGGAAAGCAGGCCAACCGCCTGGGCATTCCCGTGATCCTGGATCCCGTAGGGGCTGGCGGCACCAAGCTTCGCCGGGATACGGTGAAGCGGCTGCAGGAGGAGGTCCGCTTCACGGTCATCCGGGGCAACGCTTCGGAGATCCGGTATCTGGCGGGGCAGCGTGCCTGCGGAAGCGGAGTGGATGTCGGCGCCCCGGACGAGATCACCGAAAAGAACCTTTCCCCCGCCGTTGACATGGCGGAGGAACTGGCGCGGAATCTCAAAACGGTTATTGCAATTTCCGGCGAAATCGACATCATCTGCGATGGCAGCCGAACCTGTATTCTCCGGGGCGGCTGCGCCACCATGGCCCGGATCACGGGATCCGGCTGCATGCTCACCGCTCTGATGGGCGCATTCTGCGGAAGCTGGGACGATTCTTTCGCCGCAGCCTGCGCCGCCACGGCCGCCATGGGCGTCAGTGGAGAAACCGCAGAACGAAAGCGTCTGCAAAACGGCACCGGAAATGCCACGTTCCGCAGCGACCTGATCGACGCGGTATTCAATCTGACCGGGGAACAACTTACACAAGGAGCAAATTATGAAATTCACGAAAGATGAGATCCGCCGCGCCATGCTGCTTTACGCCGTGACGGATCAGGGCTGGCTGAAGGAGGGACAGACCCTGCTTTCTGTCTGCGAAGAGGTACTGGCCAATGGCGCAACATTTTTACAGATCCGTGAAAAGGACCTGAGTCCTGACGCCTTTGAAGCGGAGGCGGCCAGGCTGAAAGCGTTGTGCGATAACTATCATGTCCCCTTCGTGGTCAACGACAGCGTGGAGATCGCCCTGGCCATCGATGCTGACGGCGTCCATGTGGGGCAATCCGACATCCGGGGCCGGAACATCCGCGCCATCATCGGCCCGGACAAGATCCTGGGCATCTCCGCTGGTACGGTAGAGGAAGCAGTCGCCGCGGAAACTGCCGGGGCTGACTACATCGGCGTAGGCGCAGTCTTCCCCACCGGCACCAAGAAAAACGCCCGGAATCTGACGGTGGAAAAGCTCCGGGAAATCTGCGATGCCGTATCCATCCCTGTGGTCGCCATCGGCGGCATCCACGCAAAGAATCTCCCGGCGCTGAAAGGCAGCGGCGTGGACGGTGTCGCAGTGGTTTCCGCCATCTTCGCGGCGCACGATCCCGCCAAGGCGACCCGGGAACTGCTGACGCTGTCGAGGGAGATGGCAGCCCATGGATAAGAAATATGCCATCTTCGACATGGACGGCACCCTGATCGATTCCATGGTCTTCTGGAAGAATCTCGCATCGGAGTACCTGCACAGCAAAGGCGTACAGGAAATTCCGGCGGACATTCCGGAGCGGATCAAACCCATGACCATGTCGGAATCCGCCGCGCTGTTCCAGTCAGAATTCGGCCTGACCGGCGACATTGAAGCGGAAATGAACGCCATGATGGATGCGCACTACCGCAATGACATTCCTTTGAAGCCGGGTGTTTCCGCCTATCTTCGGAAGCTTCGGGCCCAGGGCGTGCGGCTGTGCGTGGCTTCCGCCACGGCGGAGCATCTGATGGCAGCCTGTCTGGAACGGCTGGGAGTACTTTCTTACTTTGACTTCCTGCTCTCCTGCGAAAGCGTGGGCGCAGGCAAGCAAAGTCCCGCCGTCTACCGGGAAGCCGCCCGGCGGCTGGGGGCGGAATCCGCGCAGATCGCGGTCTACGAGGATGCCTGCTACGCTGTCCGGACCGCCAGGGATGCCGGGTTCCATGTGGTGGGCGTATTTGACGAAAGCGCCCACTGGGAAGCCGTCAGATCCATTGCCCATGAAACCATTCTAAATTGGGAGGACGCAGTATGAGCGCAAGCATTGCCATTCAGATTTTACCCGCCGTCGGCACGGATGCGGAAGTCTGCCGCATCGTGGACGACGTGATCGCCTATATTCAGAGCACCGGATTGACCTGTCACGTTGGCCCCTTCGAGACCACCATTGAAGGGAACAGCTGTGATGAACTGATGGACATTGCAAGAGAATGTCTGCACGTGGCTACCCGCTCCGGCGCGCCAAAAGTATCGGCTTATATCAAGGCGGTATACCGCCCGGAAGGTGAGATCCTGACCATCGATCAGAAGATCGGAAAATATCAGTAAGAGCTTGCAGCACCGGTCTGCGGACCGGTGCGCAATGACACGATGGAATGAGCGGCACATTGGGGGCACCACCTTGTGTCGCGATAGAAAAGGAGAATGTGTATGAAAACAGCATTATCCATCGCTGGCAGTGACTGCAGCGGAGGCGCCGGTATTCAGGCCGACCTGAAAACGATGACCATGAATGGTGTTTACGGCATGAGCGCCATCACGGCGCTGACTGCCCAGAACACCACCGGCGTATCAGCAATCATGGAGGTAACTCCGGAATTTTTACAGCAGCAGATCGATATGATCTTTGACGACATCCGCCCCGGCGCGGTGAAGATCGGCATGGTTCCTTCCCGGGAGCTGATGGAGACCATCGCCCGGCGGCTCACCTTCTGGAACGCACAGAATGTGGTGGTGGATCCCGTGATGGTGGCAACCAGCGGGGCCGATCTGATGCAGTCGGCTGCGGTAAAGACGCTGAAAGATAACCTTCTCCCTCTGGCAGCCCTTGCAACGCCCAATATCCCGGAAGCGGAGATTCTCGCCGGTATGAAGATCCATTCAAAAGACGATATGATCGCCGCTGCAATGGCGATCCACCGCTCATGCGGCTGCGCCGTCCTGCTCAAGGGCGGCCACAGCATCCATGACGCCGACGATCTGCTCTGTGCGGACCAGGGCGTCACATGGTTCCATGGCAGACGGATCGACAACCCCAACACCCACGGGACGGGCTGCACCCTCTCGTCTGCCATCGCCGCCAATCTTGCCAAGGGACACACCCTGAACGACGCCATCCGGCTGGCAAAGGCGTATCTTTCCGGCGCCCTTGCCGCCATGCTGGATCTTGGCCGGGGCAGCGGACCCATGAACCATGCCTTTTCCCTGACAGACCAATAAGCAACCCCCGGGACATTCCCTGAGAAATGCCCCGGGGATTTTTGTATTTTTTACATTTTCCCCTTGACCGGAGCATAGTGCCCGCTGATATAATAGCAGCAGAAATCAATAACAAAGGAGCGTATCACCATGCGTAAGAACTTCGGCGCAAAGCCGATCCTGTATCCCCAGCCTGTTTTCATCATCGCCACCTACAATGATGACGGCACCCCCAACGCCATGAACGCCGCCTGGGGCGGCATCAGCGAGGCTGACCAGATCACCATGTGCATCAGCGAAAACCACCAGACCACCAAGAACGTCCTGGCCCGTGGCGCTTTCACCGTCAGCATGGCCACCGCCGATACCGTAGCCGCCTGCGACTATGTGGGTGTGGTATCCGGCAGCAAGGTACCCGACAAGATGGCCCGGGCCGGCTTCCACACCACCAGGAGCGAATTCGTGGACGCACCTCTCATCGACGAGCTGCCCATGGCTGTAGAGTGCAAGCTCATCAGCTACGACGCCGCGTCCTGCCGCATGGTGGCTCAGGTGGTCAATGTCTGCGCAGACGAATCCGTGCTGACGGACGGCAGGATCGACCCCACGAAGCTGCGCCCCATTACCTTCGACGGCATGAACCACACCTATCTGGTTCTGGGTGAAAAGGTGGGCAACGCCTTCTGCGACGGCCTGAACCTGAAGTAATCCCAGAAATCCCGGAACCGGCCGGTTCCGGGATTTCTACTTGACTTTCCACGTTTCCTCCGGTATAATACCTCCGGAATATGGTGCTGCCACCGGGTAGCAAATGCTGAAAGCATTCGTCTGCACATCGTTAGGTCTTTGAAGATGTGCATGCGGATGCTCTTTTATTTTTGGGAGGAAATGATGATATCGCTCACAAACTACTTCACCAAAGCCGAGCTTACCCTGTGGGGCAGCTCCACGGGAGTGATCCTGGCGTCCTTTCTGATTTTCGACCGGGGCAATTACATGACGCTGGCCGCCTCCCTGATCGGAGCCGCTTCCCTGATCTTCAACGCCAAGGGCAACCCCCTGGGCCAGGCCCTGATGATCCTCTTCAGCCTCCTCTACGGTATCATCTCCTACACGTTCTCCTATTTCGGTGAGATGATCACCTATCTTGGCATGACGGCCCCCATGGCACTGGTGGCCCTGATCAGCTGGCTGCGCAATCCCTTCGGCGGAAACCGCGCAGAGGTGGCGGTGAACCATTTGTCATCCACGGAAAAGCCCCTCATGCTCATCCTGACGGCGGTGGTCACCATGATCTTCTATTTCATTCTGGAATTCTTCGACACCGCCAATATTATCCCCAGCACCCTGTCCGTGGCCACCAGCTTCATCGCCGTCTACCTGACCTTCCGGCGCAGCCCATATTTTGCCCTGGCCTACGCCGCCAACGATGTGGTGCTGATCGTGCTGTGGACGCTGGCAGCGTTGGAGGATGTCACTTACCTTTCTGTCATCATCTGCTTCATGATGTTCCTGGTCAACGACCTCTACGGCTTTGTCAGCTGGAGGCAGATGGAAAAGCGGCAGATGGCTGCGTGAAAAAAGACCGCCGGTGGGCGGTCTTTTCTTTTATTCCGCGTCCTCGTCCAATGCCTCGATATAGAAACTCACCGGACGGAAGCCGTCGTTACAGGAGATCATGGCGGATCTGGGATCCTTCATCCAGCCGTCATAGATATTTTCTCCGCCATGGGCCAGGGTCATGACAAAGGCAGAGATGGAATCCCAGGCGCTGTCACAGAATCCGTCGGGCTTGCTCCAGCCATTGGCGATCCAGGCCTGGCCTTCCTGAACATCGCAGGCATGGGCGATGGGATTTTCGTATCTCGCCATCAGGTCTGGATAGCAGGTCTTCCGGACGGCTGTAATTCTAACCTTTTTCATTGTTCCTCCTTATCGTTCCAGGCGGATCAGGAATTCGGTGGTGTCTTCCTCATATTTCCTGTCCCCTGTGGGACGGAAGCCATGTCTTTCATAAAAGGCGATGGCTTTTTCGTTTTTCTCCAGGGCCCACAGGAACCGGGCCTCCAGCACCGCCACGGCATGATCCAGGAGCTTGCCGCCGATGGACCGGCCCTGCAGCGCAGGCTCCACGAAGAGCTTTTTTATTTCGCTGTCAACGACCTGCATGAATCCTTTCACCACGCCGTCGTCGTAGACCCAGAGGGATTCCAGGGCATTTTCATATTTCCGGGCCGCCTTCGGCACCTGCAGTTCCTCAAAATAAAACCAGTCGCTGCGGAAAATGGGATAGAAGTTCAGCCGGTAATTGAACACTTCCATCTCCGCGATCCGCGTCAGATCCTCTGCTTTCGCTTTCCTGATATGCATGTTCCACACCACATTTCATCATATAATAATGAATAATATCACAGAAAAGATCATCTGTAAACTTGTGCCCTCCGCCGTCATCCGCTATACTGATTATGAACTGCGTGTGATACCGCACCTAAAAATAATGCTTGACTCTCACCCTGCGTCATGGATTATGATACACACAGACGGGAGGGAATGCCATGAAAACAGTGAAAGATGTCAGCCGGCTCACCGGTGTGAGTGTGCGCACGCTCCACCATTATGACGCCATCGGCCTGCTGAAGCCCACCCGGGTGACGGAGGCAGGCTACCGGCTGTATGACGATGCCGCCCTGAGGCGGCTGCAGAATATCCTGTTTTTCCGGGAGCTGCAGTTTCCTCTGAAGCAGATCAGAGAATTTCTCGACAGCCCCGGATTTGATCCCATGGACGCCCTTTCCCAGCAGATCGCACTGCTGGAAATGCAGCGGCAGCGGCTGGACACCCTCATCTCCCACGCCCGTCAGATTCAGAAAGCAGGAGTGATGGACATGAATTTCAAACCTTTTGACAAAACGCAGATGGATGCATACGCCGCTCAGGCGAAAGCAAAATGGGGTAAAACCGACGCCTATCGGGAATATGAAGAGAAGACCGCCGGACAGTCTGCGGCGCAGATACGCTCCACCGGCGACGCCCTGATGGATATCTTCGCCCAGCTGGGCGCTATCCGGCAGTTCTCCCCCGCATCCGCCGAAGCCCAGGCGCTGGTGGCGAAGCTGCAGGACTTTATTTCTGACCACTACTACACCTGCACCAAGCAGATCCTCCGGGACCTGGGGCAGATGTACATCGCCGGAGACGCCATGACGGAGAACATCGACCGTGCCGGTGGCGCGGGCACTGCCGATTTTACCCACCGGGCCATCGAAATCTACTGCAAATAAATGGTAAACCGGGACGTTCCCAAAAGGATCGTCCCGGTTTTCAGATTTTTTCCGCCCCGCGCCCGGGGCATTGACCGCTTGGCATGCCGAAATAACCGATGAGGACAAATTACAACCTTTTTATCTTATATTGTGATACAATGCAGACACGGGAGGTGACACCATGAAATTCAAATTGGTCATCGACAAAGCAAAAGATGAAGAAGTGGTGGCAACGGTCCACAGCCGCTCCGCGCTGACAGACCGGATCGAGGAGTTGATCCGCGGCCACACAGGCGCGGATGCCATTGCGGCATTTTCCGATGACGAAATGCGGATGCTTCCTTTTTCTCAAATCGAGTGCATCACGGTTCTGAATGGAAAGACCTGGGCCATCGATACCCAAAACCGGCGCTGCCGTCTGAAATACCGGCTGTATGAGCTGGAAGCGCTGCTGCCTGCATCCTTTATCCGCATCAACAAAAGCACCCTGGCCAACGAAGCCCGCCTGGAACGCTTCACCGTCGCCTACAGCGGCGCCGTGGACGCCGTGTTCAAATGCGGTTACCGGGAATACGTTTCCCGCCGCTGCTTCGCCCAAATCAGAAGGAGGTTCGACTCGAAATGAGAAACTTTGCAAAAGAATTTTTGTTCCGTGGTCTGATGGCTGCCGCAGGCGGTCCCATTGTACTGGCCGTCATATACGGCATTCTGGGGGCACGCGGTGTTGTCAGCACCCTGTCCCCCCGGGAGGTCTGCCAGGGAATCCTGACGGTCACCCTGCTGGCCATCATCGTCGGCGGCATGAATGCCATCTACCAGATCGAGCAGCTGCCCCTGGTCAGCGCCATCGGCATCCACGGCGCTGTGCTGTACGCCACCTACATCCTCATTTACCTGCTCAACGGCTGGCTGCAGCGTCAGTTGGTTCCCATTGTGATCTTTACTGCCGTTTTCGCCGCAGGCTATGCCCTGATCTGGCTGATCATCTACCGGATCACCAAAGCCAAAACGCAGCAGCTCAACGAGAAGCTGTCCACGGATCGGTAATCTCCGCTGCCTCCGGCGAAAGCCGGGGGTTCTTTCTTGTCCGGCGGATGGCCTTCGCATAAAATGTTGTCCATCAGAGCATTGACAAAGAGGCAGAAGTATCCGAAAATAGAGGTATTCCCATACATGGGTTACGAAAAATATCGGTTTTCGCTGATTGGGCAAAGGCGGAAGGCAGCACCAAGGCTGTGATCGTTGGCTGCGGCACGGATCCCCAGAAGCCGGCGCTGCTGATATCCCGGCGCTATTTCACCCGGTTTCTCCGGGGCCGGATAAAGGTGCGTCACAGGAGGCACCGCCTGCGGTATGGATCAATAAGCATTTTGAACAGGAGGGATCGCATGGCATACCATATCACCGTCGAGCCGGGCCACCGGCATCTGGAGGCAGCGGACGGCGACGATCTGCTCCGGATTCTGCGCGCCGCCGGACTGGCGCCGGACGCCCCCTGCGGCGGTACTGGCCGGTGCGGCAAGTGTACCGTTCTGGTGGACGGTGTGGAAGCCTCTGCATGCCGGACCATCATCGGCCGGGACATGACCGTAACGCTCCCCACCGCCGGAACCGCCGCCATTCTGACATCAGGCATCGCCACCACCGCGGTCCCCGGCCGGGAGGGTTACGCCCTGGCTTTTGACATCGGCACCACCACCGTGGCAGGGTTCCTGCTGGCGGGTGGTGCGGAGCTTGCATCCGAAAGCCGTCTGAATCCCCAGGCAGTCTTCGGCGCAGATGTGATCTCCCGGATCCGCCACGCCATCAGCGGGGAGCTGCCCGCTCTGACGGGCTGCATCCGCAGCTGCATCGAGGAAATGATCCGCGCACTCTGCGCTAAGGCCAGGATATTGCCCCGGGAAGTCAGTGTTCTGAGCATTGTCGGCAATCCCGCCATGCAGCAGCTGTTCCTGGGGATCGCGCCGGATAATCTGGCGGTCATCCCTTTCGCTCCGGTATTGAACCGGGCAGAAGCCCTCCCGGCCAAAGATTATCTGACCATTCTGGAAAATGCACAGCTTCTGATCGTGCCGGATATCTCCGGCTTCGTGGGAGCAGACACCGTGGCCTGCGTGCTGGCATCCGGGATGGAGAAACAGGAGGAACTGACACTGCTGGTGGATATCGGCACCAACGGCGAGATGGTGCTGGGAAGCCGCCACCGGTTGGTGGCCTGCTCCGCCGCCGCAGGCCCTGCCCTGGAGGGCGCCAATATCCAATGCGGCATGCGGGGACAGAACGGCGCCATCGACCATGTCTGGCTGGAGGATGGAACGCTCAGATACAGCGTCATCGGCGGTGAGGAAGCCGCCGGCATCTGCGGCTCCGGCCTCATCGATGCCGTGGCGGCCGCGCTGAACGCGGGGCTTCTTAACAGCCGGGGCAGGATCTGCAATGAAGATCGAACCATCCATTTGACGGATACCGTTTTCCTGACTCAGGAGGACATCCGCCAGGTGCAGCTTGCCAAGGGCGCCATCGCCGCAGGCATCGGGCTGATGGCCGCCCATCTGGGGATCCCAACGGAACAGATCGACCGGGTATATCTGGCGGGGGCGTTCGGCACCTATATGAACCCCGAATCCGCCTGCCGGATCGGACTGCTGCCCCCGGTTCTGGCGAAAAAAATCACCGCCATCGGCAATGCTGCCGGCAGCGGCGCAAAGGCGCTGGCCTGCCGTCCCGATGCATTGGCACACGCACAGCAGATCGTCACCCGGACAGAATTCATCGAGCTGGCCACCCAGCCGGGGTTCAGCCGCAGCTTTGCAAAGAATATGAGGTTTTAAGATGCAATATTGGATCGACAAGGCCCTGGAACTGGGCTTTGATGCGGCCGTACCACTGGATCCCGCCGCCCTGACAGCCCGGGCGGATGTGCGGGCCATGTGTGCCGCCGACAAATGCCGGGCCTACGGCAAAAACTGGACTTGTCCGCCCCACTGCGGCAGTCTGGAAGCATGTCAGGAGGATATGCATTCCTTTTCCCACGGGATCCTGCTGCAGACCGTGGGACGGATGGAGAAAGCCATCGACACCAGGGCGTACCGCCGCACGGAAGCGCGGCACCTGGAGCAGTTCCACCGGCTGGCAGAACTGGTGCGCCAGACCCATCCGGAATCCCTGTGTCTGGGCAGCGGCGGCTGTCGGATCTGCAAGACCTGCGCTTATCCGGAGCCCTGCCGTTTCCCCGAAAAAGCCTGCCCCTCCATGGAAGGGTTTGGTCTCTTCGTCACCCAGGTCTGCCGCCGCTGCGGCGTACCCTATCACTATGGCGATCGCACCATCACCTACACCGCCTGTATTTTGTGGGGTAAATTGTCGCCGGATTCTTGACAATTTACCGTAGTTTCAATATACTATAGTTATGTGAACGCGTTCACAAAAGGAGTCATTATGCCCAAGATCATCGAAAATCTGGAAGCCAGACTGATCGAAGAAGCACGCAAACAGCTGGAAGACGCCGGTTACGGCAGCCTGACCATCCGCAGTATTGCCAAAGCCTGCGGCGTGGGCGTGGGAACGGTGTACAACTACTTCCCTTCCAAGGACGCCCTGCTGGCCTCCCATCTGCTGGCCGACTGGAACCAGTGCATCGCCGCGATCCAGGCCGTCAGCACCTATTCCCACAGTCCCCGGCCCGTAACGCTTTGCATCTATGACCAGCTGGTGGCCTTCTCCCGCCGCCATAAGGCCCTCTTTCGGGATAAGGCCGCGGCGGCCAGCTTCGCCGGTTCCTTCAGCCAATACCATGGAATGCTCCGCGCCCAGCTTGCCGCGCCCCTGCGTAAGTTCTGCGGAAGTGATTTCCAGGCGGACTTCATCGCCGAAGCCCTGCTGACCTGGACCATGGCGGGCAAACCCTTCGATGAGATCTACGGCATGATTGAAAAACTGTTCTAACGTGCCGTCCATATGTATTTTGAATGGGACTGCACCGCGCAGTCCCATTTTTTGTAAAGGAGCAATGTATCATGTCCAGTTTTGAGAATCTCCGGGTGGTGGATAATTTCTACCAGACCTCCCTGTTCTTCCCCATGCCCACCGTGGTGATCTCCACCCTCTGCGAGGACGGCTCCACTACCCTGGGTCCCTATTCCCTGGTGCAGCCGTACTACGTGGCGGGCAAGGATTTCTACGCCATGCTGCTTTCCTGCCGCAATTCCTCCAATACCGCCCAGAACATCCTGCGTACCGGCAAATGCGCCATCAACTTCGTCGACGACAAGCCCAAGACCTTCAAGGAGTGTGTTAAGCTCAGCTGGCCCGGCGACAAGCCCGAGGACAAGATGCCCGGCTGCAATTTCAAGCTGGAAAAAGGTCAGGCGGAGGGCGAACGCCCCATGGTCCTCTCCGACGCCATCCAGGTCATCGAATGCACCTGGGTCTCCGCCCTGGACAACGCCCAGGACGACAAGCCCGGCCAGTTCAACGGCTACGAGCCTCCCTACCACGATTTCAACGGCATCACCTCCAAATTCGGCGCCCACTTCATCCTGAAGGTGGATAAGATCCTCATGAAGAAAAAGTACCACGACGCCATCATCAATGGCGTCAAGGCAAAGGATTTCCCCAATCTGCCCGTGGACTACGGCTATCGGGACTCCAAGAATTTCTGGTTCCACCGCAAGCGCCGCATGATCGCGGAGCTGCTGCCCATCCGCAAGCAGACCCTGGAATCCGTCCGCTACGCCGCCGACCGCGCCGATGACAAGGTGAAATTCACTGACGACGCTCTGGAAACCATCCTGAATGTGCCCCGGGTCTTCCTGCCCCTGGTGCTGAAGGGCTGCGTGGAGTGGGCCCGGGAGAATGGTTGCGAGCTGATCACCGCTGCCGAGATGAAGATCATCAACGACAAGCGGGCAAAAGAAAAGAACAAAAAGTAAGGCGGCAAAGCCTTTCCAGATGAAGGAGGTTTTATGTATAACTTCACCATCCCCATGGCACTGGTGGACTACATCCCCGTGATCTTCTTCGGCATCGCCGCCGTTCTGCTGCAGAAGGATCTGTGGGGCAAGATGTGCCGCAGCGCCTTCGCCCTTTTCGCGGCGGGCACCGTCAACATCTTCTCCGCCGGCTTCCTGAAAGCCACCTGGAAGCTGCTGTACGCAGCCAATATCTGTGATTTCGCCGCCCTGAACACCATGTTCCTGCCGGTCCAGTCCCTGGGCTTCCTGCTGGCAGGCGCCGGCATCATCTGGATGCTGGCCGGGAAGAAAAATGTGCTGCTGGCCGCACCTCCCGTCTTCAGCGGCAGCTTCGTCTTCATCATGATGATGGTGCTGGGCCTTGGTTCCATCTGCACCTGCCTGAGTATCCTGGCAGTGAAGATGAAAAGGAAGCGGGCTGCCGCACTGTTCCTCCTCAGCTTCCTGGCCTCCATGGGCATGGGGGCCATGGCCGGTCAGGATTCCACCCTGGCCTGGGTCAACTGGACGGAGCAGGGCATCAACTGTGTCGGTCAGGGGCTTCTGATGTGGGGCGTGATCGTCCTGCACAAGGCTGATCTGAAACATTTCAAACTGTAAAGAAAAGGAGAATTATCATGGCATTACCCCTGAATTTCTGGCTGCTGTTTGCGGTCTGCATGATCGTCAGCTCCATCGGCTTCAAGAATTACGTCTGGTTCATCTCCCTGGGTTACGGCTTCTCCATCGCCGCCGAGGGTCTGGTGATGCTCTTTATGTACGGTCAGGCCCTGAGCCTGGGCACCATCCTCTGCTGTGTCCTGTTCATCATCTACGGCTGCCGCCTGGGCGGTTACCTGGCTTTCCGTGAACTCAAAAGCAGCTCCTACGCCAAGAACATGAAGGGCGAGATCAAGGAAGGCAAGGATGTCCCCATGGGCGTCAAGATCGCCATCTGGGTCACCTGCGCTGTCCTGTATGTCACCCAGATCGCCGGCGTATTCTACCGCCTGCACAATGCAGTGGCTGACAACATCTGGGTCTACATCGGCGCAGCCATCATGGTCTTCGGCATTGTCCTGGAGTCCGCCGCCGACATCCAGAAGAACGCCGCCAAGAAGATCAATCCCAAGCGCTTCGTTGACACCGGCCTGTACCGCATCGTCCGCTGCCCCAACTACCTGGGCGAGATGATCTTCTGGACCGGCGTGCTGATCTCCGGCTTCGGCGCCGTTCAGGGCGTGGGCCAGTGGATTGTGGTGCTGGTGGGCTACATCGGCATCATCTTCGTCATGTTCTCCGGCGCACGCCGCCTGGAGATCCGCCAGGACAAGAACTACGGCAGCGACCCCGAGTATCAGGAGTTCGTCAGGACCGTCCCCATTCTGGTGCCCTTCATCCCCCTGTACTCCGTCAAGAAGCACAAGTGGCTGGTGGCCTGACCAGCAGTAAAACAGCCCCTGCCGGAATAGAGCGGTATTCGTAAAACAGTAACAGCCACAGCGGCTTTTGCCACTGTGGCTTGTTTTATGAGGTTCGTCATGATATAATATAATTTATATAAAAGTGATCAACCAAACAAATGAGGAATGCCTATGAAATGTTTTGAAAGCGAACACTACATATTTCATTACGGAGCAGGCACCAAAGCGGCACAGGATATAACTGCAATAGCAGCTTGTCAAGAAAACTGCTTCCGATACATTTGCTGTGTCTTGGGTGTGACACCAGAATTCAAGATTGAATACTTCCTCTGTGATTCTCCTGAAGAAGTAGGACGATTTTATGGCGACAACGATCCTTGTAACGGTTTTGCTGCTCCACCCAGCAAGATCTACGCTGTTTACAATGAACAGGTGCAATGTATCGGCTTTCACGAAGACGCTCATATCATCAGTTACACAGTAAATCGTCCGGATTGTCCTGCAATCCGAGAGGGACTTGCCATGTACTTTGACCGCAAATGGTGGGGCATCACAAACCTTGATTGGACGGGCTACTATATAAAAACCGGACGATATATTCAGGTTGATCAATTGCTGGATAAAGAATTCTTCTTTCAGCAGGACGACACCATCACCTATCCCATTATGGGAGCCTTTACGGATTGGTTGATCACTACATACGGGGGTGAAAACTATATGCGTATGTATAAGCAACAGGATATGGTGTTGGCGATGATGCAGGTGTATAAACAAACACCCAAAGAACTGAACCAAGCTTTTACAGATTATATTAGGCTGTTTAGAAGCGATAAGGCTTTGGAACAACGAATGGAAGAGTTGCTTATAAAATAATCATAGGTTGACATATTATTGTTACTAAGCAGTTTGAAAAGATTGGTTAGATATATGCCAACATATAGAACAGAAAGAGCGCACTTCTATACATGACTTATGTTATGTAGTGCGAAACGCCAGGCTGTATTTACAGCCTGGCGTTTAATGTATTATGAACACCACGGTATCGGCAGGGGCTTTCGTTGTCCATTTCGTTTGGAGACTTCAAGCGGAGTCGAAGGATGACAAGTACGCTGGTAATCAGAGCGTCAAACTACAATTTACAATCATTCCGCCCACTTTTTGCAGGTGGCGACGGTTTTCTGGGGGCTGTGTGCCCACTCGTCAGCACCGATATTCTTGCAGGCTTCGGCGGAAACGGGTGCGCCGCCGATGATGACCTTGCAGTCAAGATCTGCTGCCCGGATGGCTTCCACGGTGGCTTTCATGGAGTCCAGGGCCAGGGTCAGCACGCCGGACAGGGCGACGATCTTGATGCCCTCTGCCCTGGCGGTCTCCACGATCTTGGATGCGGGGCAGTCGATGCCCAGATCCAGCACATCGAAGCCGCCCGCTTCCAGCATGGAGCGGACAATATTCTTGCCAATGTCGTGGAGGTCATCCTTGACGGTGCACAGGATCATCCGGGTCTTGGTGCCGGTGGATTCGGTGCCGGCCAGCCAGGGCTTCAGCACCTCCACGGCGTCGGTCATCAGTTCACCGGCGTAGATCAGGTCGCCGACGAAGTATTCGCCCTCCTCGAAGAGCTTACCCACGGTGTCCATGCCCTTCTGGCAGGCTTCCATGGCCTGATTGGCTGCTTCCAGGGAGTCCACAGACTCCAGAATTTCCTTGACGGTATCTTCTTCCAGTTCGCCCATGGCGGCAGCCAGGTTTTCAAAATCGATCATAATATAGCTCCCTTTCACGCTGTCATTGCGAGCCGGTGGGCACACTACTCCGCGCCAAGAGCCGCCTTCGGCGGTTGCGCTCTGTATGCGCCTGCGGGCTGGTTCGCGATGACAATTACTTATTTCTTCCCGAACAGGCCCTTGCGGTATGCCCGGTTGTACTTTCTGCCGCCCTTGTCGGTCATGCGCAGGGCGTCACAGGCGTAGATGGTACCCATCATATTCTCACTGGTGGGATCCAGAATGGCCGAATCCAATCCCGCCGCCATGGCATAGGCCAGACAGTTCATGTTGACGAACCTCCGGGCGGGCATCTCGAAGCTGATGTTGGAAATGGCGCCTGTCACCTTCACCTCCGGGGCGTAGGCGTGGATATGTTCGATGCAGAAGATGAAATCATCCATTGCCGTGGGCGTGGTGGCCAGGGCCATGACGCAGGGGTCGATGTGCAGCTGCTTCAGCGCCACGCCAAATTTGTCCGCCTTGTCGATGATCCGCTTGGCGATGTCCACCTTTTTGGCGGGGTCGGCGGGGATACCGTCCGGGTCGCAGGTCAGACCCACCACCTCCCAGGGGGTCCCGGCGATGAGGGGAAAAATCGTTTCACACTTATCGCCCTCCTCGTTGACGGAGTTGACCATGCCGGGGCGGTTCAGGTGCCCCTCTTCGATGATCCGGGCCAGGAGCTTGGCATCGGGGCTGTCGATGCACAGTGGAACATCGGTGGCACCCTGCATCACATTGATCAGCCACACCATGGTATCGTACTCGATATCCGTGGCAGTGGAGGGGGCGCAGTCCAGGAAATTGGCGCCCGCCTTGGCCTGGGCCAGGGTGCGCTCGATAATCAGGGCTTCGTTTTTCTCGGCAATGGCCTGTTTGATGGAAGGGATCGCGCCGTTGATCTTTTCACCAATAATAATCATGCGCGCACCTCTCAGCCGTCGGTCAGGATGGTCAGCAGGAGCCGCATCATCTTCTCCCGCATGGGACCGAAATACCAGGGGACGATCTTCTTCATGAGGGTCTGATAGCCCTCAGGGTAGGACTTAAACACATTCTTGCTCATATGCCGCACCTCACAGTCTGTATTGGCTGACAAAATCGCAGACAGCCTTGTAATTTTCCCGCTTGGCGTCGTTGCGGTAACTAAGCATCTTACCCTCGGAGAGGATGAAGCCGCCGTCCCGGCCCAGTTCGTCGCACAGACGCTTCGTATAGGCCACGCACTCGTCAGGCGTACCGTTTGCCAGGAGCTCCGTGGTCAGGCCGCCCATGATGGCCACATTGGGCAGGGCCTCCCGGAAGGCGAAGGGATCGTCCTGCTCGATGTGGAAGGTCAGCGTGCCCTTGGGGTAGTCCTTGAAATAGTCGGCAAAGCGGAGGATGCTGCCCTCGGTAAAGATGCGCACATTCATGCCCTTTTCTGCGTAGGCGTCCAACAGCTCTTTCATGTGGGGCCAGTAGAACCGTTCGAACTGCTTCCTGTTCATGACGTTGTGGGCCAGCATCAGGATGGAAGAGTCGAAGCAGTACTTATAGTTGGGACCCTTGCCGTTTTTGATCTTCTCAATGGCAGGGGTGATCCGCTCGGCATCCCAGCGTCCACAAAATTCCTCGATCTTATCAGGGCTGCGGCGCATGGCAACGCTCAGCTGCTGGATGCCCAGCAGGTTACTGAACAGCTCCTCGATGCCCAGGACGATGGCGCCCATCATGGGGTTGTTGGGAGACAGACTGGGCAGGCCGTAGCCCTTGCCGGTGACAGAGGACATGTGCAGGATATACTTGACATAGCGCATGTACTCCGAGAAGGTCTTCTTCCACACATCCAGGCCCTTTTCGTCCCAGCTGGCGCCGTACTTTCTGGGCAGGATGACCTCCCAGGCATATTTCGCAGGATCGTCCAGGTACGCCATCAGGGTATCCACGGTGCAGTGGGCGTGGTCATGGATGCCCACCACGTTCTCATCATAATAATAGTAGCCGCCCTCTCCGAAGGCCTCGGTGACGGTGAACTGGTTGCGGATACCCACATCCATCAGGCCGTCCACGGGATACCGGTCCAGGAACTTCACCACAGACTCTTCCAGCACGTCAAAATTGGTCATGGCCTGGTCCAGGGTGTATCCGGCGTCAAAGACCTTCCAGGTGACCACGTTGGCGAAATGAGGGATACGGTCGGTCTTTTTGAAATTGGCAGCGTCCCGGAAAAGCTGCACTCTTGCCTGCTTTAATTCCTTGCTGTTCATGGGATATCTCTCCTTATCCATTTTTATGAACACGTTCAGGATAAGCATATCATTTTCCCCAATGCCTGTCAATTCCTTACGGAAAAGTTTGTAGACCTGCACCGCCCGGGCGTCGAAAATCTATGCTGAATGTCCATGGAATTGATCTGGCGCAGATGCTATAATAGGATCAGCAATATTGGGAGGTAACATATGGAAGGTTTTACTCTGGGGCTGGCGCTGGTTGACGCCATTCCCGTTCTCAGCTTTGGCGTCAGCATGGTGATCATCGCCGGGCGTTTCAACTCTCCCCTGTTTATGCTGGGCGCAGCATTAAGCGTTCTCGCCGGCTGCTGCAAGGTGGCCTGGAAGCTGATCCTGGGCATCGCAGGGAAGGATCTGCGCTGGCTCAGCAAGCCTTTCGTGCCCATGCAGGTCACGGGTTTTGGACTGATGCTTGGATCCTTTATCACCGGCTTCGGCAGGATCGACTGGGCTGGCGTTCTGGCCGCAGTCACCGGACTGCCCAGTCTGCTGTTCTTCGCCGTCTGGATCGGCCTGATGTTCTTCATGGGCTGGTACCGGAAGAATAAGTTCAGCCATGACGATGCAAAATCCAACTGGACGGCCCAGATCATCAACGCCGTGGGCCAGACCTGCCTGCTGCTGGGCATTCTATTGGCCGGATAAAAAACATTTGAAATTCCAGAAAAAAATCTGCTATAATGACAACAGAGTGTGCATTGCAGAGCGCTGCCCCATCGGCATCCGGGGCAGCCGCATTGTTCTCATATCACCTCTTCAGTTCTGCCGCCAATCACTGCCGTTTGATTGGGGCAAGGGAGGTGTCAACATGAAGCGTGTCAAAGCAGCCTGCATCCTGCAGACCCTGGTATTTATGCAGAAGGAGGACTGCGGTTTCAGCCGGGAGCAAATCCTGAACATGAACCGACAGGAGATCGTCCGCTATAAGAACAGTCTCGACCATACCCGTACCCGCTACCAGATCGTCAGCGAGGAGGAGCAGGAAGACGGCTCCATCATCGTTCGTGTCCGCAAGCAGTACAATGACCGCGCCGATGTGGCGGAGTACTTCCAGTAACATAAACCGCCCGGAATCAGCAGATTCCGGGCGGTATTTCTTATTCGTCGGGCTGCTGCCCGTCGTGGGGGAGCCACTTACATTCCGTTACTTCCATATTGGTGAATACTGCCTGGAAGCTGGAATCCTCCGGGGAGCAGGCGTAGACGCCGAAACGGATCTTTCCCGCGCCGCCGTGGAGATGGCAGATGCGCATCTGTTTGAAGTGCTCTCCGTCGGTGGAGCACTCAATGCAGTAGTCGCTCCTGCGGCGGCTCAGACGGTACCACATGGATCTGACCGCAGCGGGAATATCCGTGGTGGCCCAGTCGGAAAAGCCCAGGTTGGTGACCACGCTGCCCAGACGCTGGAATTCTTCGTTTTCGTATTCGATGGAGCCCTTGAGCCAGTTGTCGCTGTCCAGATACACCGCCACGCCGCACTGGTCGAAGCGGTGATGACTGGAGGCGAAATCCGTCTTTACCACAAAGGAGAAGAACTCCTCCTCCGTTTCCATCTGCAAAACCGGGGCGTTGTCATTGCGGAAGCCGTAGTAGGTCCGCTGCCACAGGTCGGTAAACGGTTCTGTGGTGATGGTGATGGAATCTTCCCGGATCTCGTATGCCTTCGGTGCTCTGGTCCAGGAAAGCTGCAACGTATCAAATTTCATATTATCGCTCCTTTTCAGTAAGTTGCCGCAGCAGCGCTTCGTCTGCATGGTTGTAGCATTTGCCGTCCCAGCGGATATTGGGGCCCTGGCCGCACATACGCATGCAGGGGACAAATTTGACGGTTATCTTCACAGACCGCAGTTTTTCGGCCGCTTCCGCCAGGGCGGCATGCCTGCCGCAGTTGGGCCCGGCGCAGATTTCCAGACAGTGGGTGTCCGCCAAACGCAGACTGGGGATCCGCCGGATGACGGCCAGCAGGAAGCTCTCCTTTACCCCCAGCGCTTCCGCCAGCGTGCTCACCAAATATGCCGGAATGGTGCCGCCATGCTCCGCCTGGGCCTCCCGCAGCAGGGCCGTCACCGCGCTCTGATCGGCGGGGGCACCCTGTTTTTTGTAATAGACAATTGCCTCTTCCATGTTCCAGGCCATAGGCACGCTCCTTTCGCTTTTCCCTTAGTATACCACAAATGAGACCCGGGAACCAGTGTCCCGGGTCATCTTGTTTTGGATGTCAGCCGCCGTTGCGGATCTGCAGGAGCTTCATTTTCAGGTCGTTCTCCATTTTAGCCATTTCAGCTTCCGCCGCCAGGCGCTTGGCACGGCCGTCGGCCTGGATCTTCATAACGTCGTCCAGGGTCTGGATCAGCTTGGCGTTGGTCTGCTTCAGGGTCTCGATGTCCACAATGCCACGCTCTGCTTCCTTGGCAGTCTCCACGGAGGCCATGTGCAGCTTCTCGGCGTTGTGCTTCAGGAGGGCGTTGGTGATATCGGTGACCTGGCGCTGGGCCTGGGCTGCCTCGGTGGAATGGGCGATACCCAGGGCCAGGACCATCTGGTTCTTCCACAGGGGGATGGTGTTCATCAGAGTGGTCTGGATCTTCTCCACCATGACGGTATCGTTGTTCTGGATCATCCGGATCTGGGGTGCCGTCTGAATAGAGATGGCACGGGTCAGCTCCAGATCGTGAATCTTCTTCTCAAAGCGGTTGCACTTGTCCGCCAGATCCCGGGCTGCCTGGGCATCCTCTTCCAGATTACTCATCCGAGCCCGGGCCACCAGCTCCTGGAGCTTGCCGCTGCGCACTTCCTGGAGCTTCTGCTTGCCGGCCAGGATATACATGGTCAGCTCCTTGAAGTAGGCCAGATTCTGCTCATACATCTTGTCCAGCACGGCGGAATCCTTCATCAGCCGGATCTGGTGGTTCTGCAGTGCGTCACCGATCTTAGCCACGTTGACTTCCGCCTTGGCAAAGCGGGTCTTCATGGTCTCCAGCTTGTCCACCTGCTTGCGGAAGAAGCCGAACAGGCCCTTCTCCTCCTCGGCGTCGAAGCCCTTCAGCTCGCCCACCACATTGGTGATCAGCTCGCCCACTTCCCCCAGATCCTGGGTGCGGACATTGGCCAGGGCGGTATCGGAGAAATCCGCCATCTTCTTCTGGGTGCCTGCACCGTACTGCAGGATCTGGGCAGTGTTCTCCACATCGATCTTGGCGGCGAAATCCGCCACCATCTGCTGCTCCTGGGGGGTCAGGACGGGCTCGGCCACCTGAGGCGCAGCCTCCTCCACCACAACGGGGACAGGGGCGTCGTTCAGGTCAGGCTCCAGGGTCAGGCTGAACTGGTTGAATTCGTTGCTCATAATGATTCTCCTGTTGATAGAAAAGTGTCAGTTACTTTACAGATTCCGTTCTTTGCGCATCTTCGCCAGCGCGTCCTCCGTCAGGCCCTCCTGGGCCAGCATGGTATTCAGGACGGAAATATCACTGGATACATCCAGTGCCGTGTCCGCAAAAACGGAATCCAGCAATTTCTCGTAAGCCAGATTCAAGGTATCCAGGGTATCCTCGATCTCCCGCTTGGAGGACTGGATGGTCTGTCCCTGGATGGGCTGGGCGTCCATGTCAGCGTAGGCATTCAGAAGCTTCACCGTCATGGGCAGGTAATGATCCATCAGCTTTTTCAGATCCGGCACGATCTCGGGATGGGCCTCGGCCCGCTCAAAGATCCGCCGGACGATCATTTCCATCCGGTCGATCTTGGCGGAAACCGCCTCACCGGGAATATCATCGTTGCATCTGCGGATCTGGGCCACAAAGGCGCTGCCCCGGTCCAGCACATCCTGCACCTGGGGGCTGTAGGTTCTGGACTCCCGCTGCTGCTGCCGGGCTGCTTCCTCCCGCTGCCGCTGTTCCAGCTGCAGGCGGCTGTGCTCAAACTGCCGGTATGTTTCATCACTGGTGATCAGCCGGGTCTCCTCTTTATCCAGATGCCCCTGAAGGAACAACCCCTCACGGATCATCCGCTCCACTTCCCTGCGGACAAATTTCACATTTTTGCCCACGCTGCGGGCCAGGGCTTCCAGGGTGCAGTGGGTCTTCTGCCCCAGAGTCTTGCAGTAGGTTTTGAAGCGTTTCACCTTACCCAGGGTACGGACGCCGCTGACGATCAGCAGCACACCGGCGCCGATACCGCCCCAGGCCAGCGGAAAAAAGCCCACATCAAACAGCAGCCAGTCCAGCACCATCAGCGACAGCATCAGCATCCCGGAAAACGCGGACAGAATACTGCCGCCCACGATCTTGAGAACGCCTGCGGTGGTCCTGGATCCCGTATTGCCGTAAAGGACAGGCAGCGGCCTGGGCTGCACCGGCTCCTGCCGGATGGTGGGCGGTACGGCGTTGACATCCCTGGTCCTGCGAACCGCTTCACCACCCAGATCCACGGCCTTTCCCACCACCTGCCGGATGGTCTGATTCAGCCGGTGATAATCCCGGGCGTTAACAGCCCGCTCCACAATATCCTGGATATTGCGGCCCAACAGATCCCAGTCCTGATTGTGTTGCATCATAACATCCACTCCATGCAATAGTTATTTTCATTATAACGGTATCTGCCGGAAATTACAAGAAAAATCGAAACCGCCGGTATTCCGAAATGAACACCGGCGGCAAGATATCAAAAGAAACTGAGCTGGCTGCTCTTTTCCCCGAACTGGGCGATATAGCGGAAAACCCGGTCATTGTCATGCCAGATGCCGTATTTTTCGCAGGTTTCGTGGAAGATTTCCAGCAGTTCCGGTTCCCGTGGGCTGGGAAGTTCGTAGGAAATACCGTAATCGTGGATATAGCGCTGCTTCAGTCCCGGGAATTTCCGGTCCAGCTGGGCATAGAAATACTCCCGGTTCCCCTCCCGCAGCGTCAGCCCCATGCCGAACTGGATGATCCCCTTCACTCCGGCGTCGGCACAGGCGTCCAGGATGGCGCGGATATTTTCCGGGGTGTCGGTGAGAAAGGGCAGGACCGGGCACAGCCATACCACCGTGGGGATCCCCGCCGCCTGAAAGACTTTCAAAGCCTTTAAGCGCTGCCGGGTGGTGGATACATTCGGCTCAATGAGGCGGCTGCGCTCATCGTCCCAGCAGGTCAGGGACATCTGCACCACCGCTTTGGAACGGTCATTGATCCGCTGCAGCACATCCAGATCCCGCAGGATCCGGTCGGATTTGGTCAGCACCGTGGCACCGAAGCCGTACTTTTCAATCAGATGCAGCGCCTGCCGGGTCATACCCAGCCGGGCTTCCAGGGGTGTATAGGGATCCGACATAACGCCGGTGCCGATCATACAGGTGCGGCGTTTGGATTTCAGGGCCGCTTCCAGCAATTGAAGGGCGTTTTCCTTGACCTCAATATCCTCGAAAATGTGGTTCATCTGATAGCATTTGCTGCGGGAATCGCAGTAGATGCAGCCGTGCTGACAGCCCCGGTAGAGGTTCATGCCGTTCCGGGCGGACAGGATGCCCTTGGCTCTGACATAATGCATGATGGTCCCTCCCGGTCTTTGATACCCCAATTATAGAACATCTGTTCTTATTTGTCAAGCTCCTCCGCATCGATGACCCGGTATCCGGCATCCATCAGCGCCCGGGCCAGAACCCCCGCGCCGTCCACCAGTGTACCGGAAAAGCTGCCGTCATAGACCTGCCGCACACCGCAGGTGGGACTGCGGGATTTGAGGATGGCACACTCGATTTCTTCATCCTTGATCTGATCGAGGATCTCCGCCACCGCGCCGCGGACGGAGGCGTCAATATCCGCGCCGTCCCGGTTGATGAGCCGGCCGTTTACAATCTCCATGGGCACCCGGGGGATCCCCAGCCCCGCCAGGGCTTCGGGACAGACTTCGATCACTTCCCTGCCCCGGACAAAGGCGGCGACGGCGGGATCGAAATTATGGCCGCCGTTGTACTTGCAGTTGCGCCCCAGCAGGCAGGCGCTCACCAGAATTTTCATAGCTTTTCTCCTTGCAAAAACGCCGCCTTCCGGCGGCGTTTTATTTCATTTACGGATGGGCGAACAGCTCATAGTCATGGGCGAACATGGCAAATTCATAATCCGCGCTCTCGCCGGCGATCCGCACCGACACCGTGCCGTTGAGATCCTCCAGCAGCAGTTCGATGGGTTCCTCGGAGGGTTCGATCTCATGGATGATCTCGTCGTTGTAGACCACCACCATCCGGAAATTGCCGCCGTTGACCTTCAGATAATTCAGCCGGATATACACATCGGAATCCAGGAAAAAATTATTGTACATCACCTCATAGACGCCGGAGAAATTGTCAGAGGAAAACTCGATGTCGCTGCCGATGCTGATATTACCGATCTCCAGCTTGCTGCTGGATTTGCCGATGGGCATATGGGCGCCCATGTCCAGATTCAGGATATTGTCATCCGTAATGGTCACCAGGGAGGTATCCTCAGGTCCGTTGGTGTCGGCGATGGGTTCAATGTCGCTGCCCATCATCCAGAAAATAAAGATACCCAGGAAAACCGCAACTGCGATCAGCAGCAGGGGGCTTACCTTGCCGCCTTTTTTGTCGCTTTTCTCAAAAGTAATTTTCATATTCATCTCCTCCTTTTTTCATGATAACATACAGATATCGCCCTGTAAACAAAAATTCACGCCGCCCGAAGTGGGCGGCGTGTAATCTTTCATCAGCCCAGAATGGCCTTCAGGTCTTCTTCAGGGGTGGTGATGGGGGCAATACCAAACTTCTCTACCAGGAAATTCAGCACGTTGGGGGATACGAACGCAGGCAGCGTGGGACCCAGGCGGATATTTTTGATACCCAGATGCAGCAGGGTCAGCAGGATGCACACAGCCTTCTGCTCGTACCAGCTGAGGATCATGGACAGGGGCAGGTCGTTGACGCCGCAGCCAAAGGCATTTGCCAGGGCCACCGCGATCTGGATGGCGGAGTATGCATCGTTGCACTGGCCGATGTCCATCACCCGGGGCAGGCCGCCGATAGTGCCCAGGTCCAGATCGTTGAAGCGGTACTTGCCGCAGGCCAGGGTCAGCACCACGGTGTCGGCAGGGGTCTGCTTCACAAATTCGGTGTAGTAATTACGGCCGGGCCGGGCGCCGTCACAGCCGCCCACCAGGAAGAAGTGGCGGATCGCACCGGATTTGACCGCGTCAATGACGGTGCCGGCCACACTCAGGACGGTATTGCGGGCAAATCCGGTCATAACGGTGGTGCCGCCGTTGATGCCGGGGAAGGTCACATCCTGATCGAAGCCGCCCAGTTCCAGCGCCTTCTCGATGACAGGGGAGAAGTCCTTGTCAACGTGGGTAATGCCGGGGTAGCCCACCACTTCCGTGGTGAAGATCCGGTCGGCGTAGGCGCTCTTCGGGGGCATCAGGCAGTTGGTGGTGAAGAGGACGGGGGCGGGCAGAAGGTTGAATTCCTTCTGCTGGTTCTGCCAGGCGGTGCCGAAATTGCCCTTCAGGTGAGAATATTTCTTCAGCTCGGGGTATGCATGGGCAGGCAGCATCTCGCCATGGGTGTAGATATTGATACCCTTGCCCTCCGTCTGCTCCAGCAGCCGCTTCAGATCGTACAGGTCGTGGCCGGTGACCACGATAAAGGGGCCCTTCTCCACGGTCAGGCTGACGGCGGTTGGTTCGGGATGACCGAAGGTCTTGGTATTGGCTTCGTCCAGCATGGCCATGGTTTTCAGGTTCTTCTCACCCACCTCCAGCACGATGGGCAGCAGGTCGTCCATACCAAAATCGTCCATGCCGATGGCGATGAGGGCCTTGTACAGGAACCGCTCCACCTCTTCGTTCCGGTAGCCCAGGACGGCAGCGTGGTAGGCATAGGCGGCTACACCCCGGATGCCGAAGAGGATCAGGCTCTTCAGGGAGCGGATATCCTCGTCCGCGGTCCAGAGCTTGCGCATATCATAATCAAAATTCTTTCCGCAGGGGGAAGCGCAGGTGAAGCAGTCGGGGACCATCTTTTTCTTCTCCGCCTCCACCCGCTCCATCAGCTTTTCCAGAGCAGTGTTGTCGAAATTGACGTTGGTGAGGGTAGCGAAGAGGCTCTCGATGATGACCATGGAGGCATCCGCATTGATCAGATGCTCATTGCCGTCGGTGGCCCGGGCCAGGCCGATGAGCTTACCCGTCAGCCGGTCCTGCAGATCGGCGGTATCCGCCTTCTTGCCGCAAACGCCCGCTGCGCCGGTGCAGCCTGCGCACTTGGCGGTCTGTTCACACTGAAAACAAAACATAGTTGTATCTCCTTATCTCATAATGGTGCCGTCGGGGCTGATGGTGACGATATTCAGGGGGATGTTCTTGCCGGAGCCCTCAATGGCGGTCTTCACGGCAAATGCCAGGCCGCCGCAGCAGGGCACGGTCATCCGGGTCAGGGTAACGCTCTTGATATCGTTATTTGCAAAGATCTGGCTCAGCTTGTCTGCGTACTGGACAGCGTCCAGCTTGGGGCAGCCGATGAGGGTGATTCTTCCTTTGATGAAATCCTCGTGGAAATTGCCGTAGCTGTAGGCAGTGCAGTCGGCGGCGATCAGCAGGTCCGCGCCGTCGAACCAAGGGGCGTTGATGGGGGCCAGCTTGATCTGGACGGGGAAATTCTGGAGTCGGCCGGGCACTCTCGCCACGGCCTCGTGGATGCCGGACTTGATGGTCTGGCAGGCAGAGCCGGGGCAGCCGCAGGGCAGCTTCTCTTCCTTTGCCTTCTTGGCGGCCAGAACGGCGGCCTCGTCATAGGCGGGGGCCTCCCGCTCCTCGAAGGAAATGGCGTTCATGGGGCAGGCGGGCAGGCAGTCCCCCAGGCCGTCGCAGTAATGCTCCCGGGTCAGCTTCGCCACACCGTCAATGATATCGATGGCACCCTCATGGCAGGCCTTGGCGCACAGGCCGCAGCCGTTGCACTTGCTTTCATCGATCTTGATGATTTTTCTGATCATGCTGCTCTCTCCTTTTTATTCCGCTTCTGGTTTTCAGCGATCTCCATCATGTGGTTGTACATCTCTTCGCCCACGCACTTCTTGGCGTACTGGCACCACTGGACACAGCTCAGGGTATCGTTGTAGGCAACGAAGCCGCAGTTATCGCAGGCCACCTCGGTGTCAATGGAAAACAGTTCAATAATACTGCCGCAGTTGGGGCAGATCTTCTCATGGATTGTGGGGGTCCGGGGCTTGCCCTGGCAGCCGTCAAACATCATACGCTTTACCTCCTTTTCGGAACGCTGTCGGCGTTCCCTTGACTTTGTAGCCTTATGATACTATACTGGTATCAGAATGTATGTTGAATTTTCAACAAGGAGATATTTTTATGAAACAATTCAATCCGGTTCTGGAGCGCTGCGCCCTCTTTGACGGCATCCGCATGGAGGACCTCAGCGCCATGTTGGGCTGCATCGGCGGACACACCGTCAACGTAGCCAGGGGCCAGTCCGTCTACCGGGAGGGCGATCCCGCCACCCACGTGGGCATGGTGCTGTCCGGCGCCGTGCGGCTGGTGCGGGAGGATTTCTACGGCAACCGCTCCATCGTGGCCCATATCGCCCCCGCCGAGCTTTTCGGCGAGACCTACGCCTGCGCCGGTGTGGCATCCCTGCCCGTCAGCGTGGTGGCGGATGAGGACAGTACGGTGCTGCTGATGGACTGCCGCCGCATCACCACCACCTGCTCCAGCGCCTGCGCCTTCCACAACCGCATCATCCACAATCTGCTGCGGCTGGTGGCGGTGAAGAATCTGGTCTTCGACCAGAAGATCCAGGTCACCTCCAAACGCACCACCCGGGAAAAGCTGATGGCGTTCCTGCTGAACCAGGCCAAGCTCCATGGCAGCAATTCCTTCACCATCCCCTACGACCGCCAGGAGCTGGCAGACTATCTGGAGGTGGACCGCAGCGGCCTGTCCGCCGAGATCAGCAAGCTGCGCCGGGAAGGTGTGCTGGCAAGCGATAAAAACCAATTTACGCTGCTGTGAAAAAACGGCCCCGAACCTTGCGGTTCGGGGGTTCTTCCATTATTTACAGCTTGATAAATGGTTACAAATCGGTTACAATCTCAACTGTCCTCGCGAGACAAATCCAAACAAGGAGGTCGGCAAGATGTTCTTCTTCAATTGCAATACCAATTGCTGCTCCATCTGGCAGATTCTCAGCCAGATGTGCTGCTTCGGCTGCTAAGAGCCGTTACCGGCGATCCCGCTCCGGCGGGGTCGCCT
>JAFTVM010000086.1 GCA_017465745.1 Oscillospiraceae bacterium | reverse complement strand
GCATTCGGACGGTTGGACGGCGAGAGCGAAGTGAAGCTCACCTGGGCCGACTTGTTCGAGCATGTGCTGCCACATGCCAAGTCGCTGTTCGGCATATTGGCCACCATGGCCGTAGGCGGCTTCCTCAGCATGTCGCTGCCGTTCTTTACGCAGTACATGGTGGATCGTGGCATCGGCGACAAAAACCTGTATGTCATATCGTTGGTGCTGTTTGCCCAGCTGATGCTCACCTTGGGGCAGTTGGGCAACGACCTGCTACGCGGATGGCTCACGCTGAAGTGCACTTCGCTCATCAGCATCTCGTTCATCCACCGCTTCCTTACCAAACTTACGCGGCTGCCCATCGCCTTTTTCGAGACAAGGAATGCGGGAGACATCATGCAGCGCATCAGCGACAACAACCGCATCCAGTCCTTCGTGACGAATACCATCGTGAGTACCGGCATCTCGATCTTGTTCTTTGTGGTCTATGCCGGATTGATATGGGACTTCGGCGCTTCGCTGTTCGGCACATTCATGATAGGGGCGGCGCTGTACATAGGCTGGACGGTGCTTTTCCTGAAGAAGCGCAGGCAGATAGACGCCAAGCGGTTCCAGAACCTGTCCGACAACCAGAGCAACCTGATACAGTTAGTGAGCGGAATGGCCGACATCAAGCTGTACAACAGCGAGAAAATGAAGGTGGAGGAATGGCACAGCATACAGCAGAAGATATACCGCACCAACCTGCAGAGCCGTTCGCTGGAGAACGTACAGAGCGTAGGGGCTACCTTCATCGACCAGGTGAAGAACCTCGTCATCTGCTTCATGGCGGCACGGTTAGTGGTGCAGGATGTGCTCACCCTCGGCGAGATGTTCACCATACAGTACATCCTGGGGCAGATGAACGCTCCGCTGAAACGCATCTCCTCCATGATACAGGAGGTACAGGATGCCAACCTGAGTCTGGAACGCCTGGGCGACATCTACAACCGCGAGGACGAAAGGCCGCCGGGCAGCCAGGTGGCGTATGGAAGACCGATCTTGGAGGATATCCACCTGCGGAATGTCTCGTTCCGTTACCCCGGCTCGTCTACCGACATCCTGAAGGACATCAACGTAACCGTCCCGTACGGAAAGGTAACAGCCATTGTAGGCGCCAGCGGCAGCGGAAAGTCCACCCTCATGAAACTGATGTGCGGCTACTACGAACCCACATCGGGCCATGTGATAGTGCGTGGAAACCGCCTGCAGGACTATAACCTGAGGATATGGCGCGACATCAGTGGGGTGGTGCTGCCCGATGGGTACATCTTCTCGGACACCATCGCCCGGAATATAATGATGACCGACGAGCCGGCCGAGGAAGGAGTGCTGGAGTTTGCCTGCGAGCATGCCTGCATAGACGAATTTATAGAAAGCCTTCCGCTGAAGTACGAAACCAAGATAGGCCCCGACGGCGAGGGGCTGAGTACAGGGCAGAAGCAACGCATCCTCTTGGCCCGTCTCTTGTTCCGTGCCCCGTACTTCATGTTCCTGGACGAGCCTACCAGTGCACTCGACAGCGAGACCGAAAACGAAATC
>JAFTVM010000039.1 GCA_017465745.1 Oscillospiraceae bacterium | reverse complement strand
GCCGTGACTGGGGGAGTGTCGCATCGTCAGAAGGACACTCCCTCCGAGCCGCCTGCGGCGGCCCACCTCCCTCAGAGAGGGAGGCAAGGGCGCTTGCGCGCCGATGCTTACTAAAGCCGATAACCTAAACTACAATTTGAAGATTATTAGAGGAAATACACTATGAGTCGATTTTTCTCCCGGAATTTCGCTTCCCTGACGCCCTACACTCCCGGCGAGCAGCCGAAGGCGCGGCAGTTTGTGAAGCTCAATACCAATGAATCCCCCTTTCCTCCGGCTCCGGGGGTGGCGGTGGCTGTCGCCGAGCAGGCGGGGAAGCTGCAGCTCTACTCTGATCCGGAAATCGCTGCCCTGCGCGCCAGGCTGGCGGAAACCTACGGTGTTACCCCCGGTCAGGTCATCTGCGTCAATGGCTCTGACGAGGTGCTGAATTTCGCATTCATGGCCTTCGCCGATGAGAAAAGCCCCCTGGCCTTTCCGGACCTGACCTACGGATTCTATCCTGTCTTCGCCCAGCTCAACCGGATCCCTTATGAGCAGATCCCGCTGATGGACGACTTCTCCATCAACGCGGAGGATTATACCGGCATCAATAAGACCATTGTCATCGCCAACCCCAACGCCCCCACGGGGCTGTATCTGCCCCTTTCCGAGATCGAGGGGATCGTGGCGTCTAATCCGGACAACGTGGTCATCATCGACGAAGCCTACATCGATTTCGGCGGCGAGAGCGCCATCTCTCTGGTTTCCAAGTACGACAACCTTCTGGTGACGCAGACCTTCTCCAAGTCCCGCTCCATGGCGGGCGCAAGACTTGGCTTCGGCATCGGAAGTGAAAAGCTGATCGCCGATCTGAACACCATCCGCTACTCCACCAACCCCTACAACGTCAACCGGATGACAGAAGCCGCCGGTGTAGCCGCCCTGGATGACACAGCCTATTTTGAAGCCAACTGCCGTACCATCATGGAAAACCGGGCCTGGACCACGAAAGCCCTGGAAGCGCTGGGCTTCACGGTTCTGCCCAGTATGGCGAATTTCGTCTTCGCAAAGACCGATGCCATCGACGGCGGGACGCTGTACGCCAAACTGAAGGAGCGGGGCATCCTGGTGCGCCACTTCACAAAAGATAGAATTCGTGATTTCAACCGCATCACCATCGGCACCCTTGACCAGATGAAAACACTGGTTTGTGCGATCGAAGCCATCTTAAAGGAGGTTCAGCCATGAGAACTGCACAGATCAAGCGCACCACCGCGGAAACCGATATTTTTATCAAGCTGAACCTGGACGGCCGGGGCGAAAGCAAGATCGCCACGGGCTGCGGCTTTCTTGACCACATGCTGACCCTCTTCGCACGCCACGGCCGGTTTGACCTGAAAGTTACCTGCAAGGGCGATACCCATGTCGATTACCACCACACTGCCGAGGACATCGGCATCTGCCTGGGCAAGGCCTTTGCCCAGGCCCTGGGGGACAAGAAGGGCATCCGCCGCTACGCGGACACGGTACTTCCCATGGATGAAGCCCTGATCCTGTCTGCTGTGGACATCTCCGGCCGGGGCGGCTGCTACTACGCCCTGGAAATCCCAACGGCAAAGGTGGGGGATTATGACACGGAGCTGGACCAGGAATTCTGGATCGCTTTTGCACAGAATGCCGGGATCACCCTCCATCTGCGGCAGCTGGCGGGGCGCAATTCCCACCACATTCTCGAGGGCGGCTTCAAATCCGCGGCCCGGAGCCTGTGCACCGCCGTGGCAATCGACCCGGCCTTTGCCGACGAAATTCCATCCACAAAGGGGATGCTGTAAATGATCGCGATAATTGACTACGGCGTGGGGAATCTCTTTTCCCTGCGCTCTTCTCTCCGGAAAATCGGCGCGGATGCGGTGGTGACTTCCGATCCTGCCGTCCTTGCCCGGGCGGACAAGCTGATCCTCCCCGGTGTGGGTGCCTTTGCTGACGCTGCCAAAAAGCTCCGGGAAAGCGGTCTGGATGATGTCATCCGCAAAGAAGCCGCTTCCGGGAAGCCCATCATGGGCATCTGCCTGGGGATGCAGATGCTGTTTGAGAAAAGCTACGAATACGGCGAGCATGAGGGACTGGGCCTGCTCAAAGGCAGCGTCGTTTCCATGGAGGGTGTGATTCCCGCAAATCTCAAGATCCCCCACATCGGCTGGAATGCCCTGCACTTTACGCGCGAGAGCAGGCTCTTCCGCTACATCAGGGAGGGCGACTGCGTTTACTTTGTCCACTCTTTCTACGCAAGCCGTTGTGAAGACAGCGTCATCGCCACCGCTGAGTACGGCGAAGAACTGACCGCCGCTGTGGAGCGGGGGAACGTGATGGGCTGCCAGTTCCATCCGGAAAAGAGCGGCGAGGTGGGACTTGCCATTCTGCGCGCGTTCTGCGAGGAGGAAAATGTATGATCTTACTGCCTGCCATTGATCTATATGAAAAGAAAGCCGTCCGGCTCTACAAGGGCGACTATCAGAATATGACCGTCTATTCCGAAAATCCCATGGAGATTGCCCGGGATTTTGAGAATTGCGGCGCAAAATACATCCACATGGTGGATCTGGAGGGGGCCAAGGACGGCACCACGCCGAATCTCGCCATCGTGGAGCAGGTGGCGGAGGAGACCTCCCTCTTTGTGGAGATCGGCGGCGGCATCCGCTCCATGGAGACCGTGGAGCGGTATCTGGCGGCGGGGGTCAGCCGGGTGATCCTGGGCACCGCCGCCGTGAAGGATCCCGCCTTCCTCCGGGAAGCCGTGGGAAAATACGGCGCAAAAATCGCCGTGGGTGCCGATGTGAAGGACGGAAAAATTGCCATCCGGGGCTGGCTGGAAACTGCGGATGTGACGCTGGAGGATTTCCTTGCTCAGATGGAAGCCATCGGCGTGAAAAATGTCATCTGCACCGATATTTCCAAGGACGGCGCCATGCGGGGCACCAATCTGGCGCTGTATCAGGAGCTGTCCGAAAAATACGCCCTGGATATCACCGCCTCCGGCGGCGTGTCCAACCTGGACGATGTGAAGCAGCTGCGGGCCATGGATCTCTACGGCGCCATCATCGGTAAGGCCTACTACACCGGGGCCATCGACCTGAAAGAAGCATTGGAGGCAGCAAAATGATCACAAAACGAATCATCCCCTGCCTGGACATCAAAAACGGCCGGGTGGTCAAGGGCACCAATTTCAAGGGCCTGTCCGACGTCTCCGACCCGGTGGCCCTGGCGGCCCACTACTCCGCCAGCGGCGCCGACGAGCTGGTGTTCTATGACATCACTGCCTCCTTCGAGGGGCGGCAGCTCTTCACTGACATTCTGACAAAAGTGGCATCGGAAATCTTCATCCCCCTGACCGTCGGCGGCGGCATCAACACCGTGGACGACTTTGACCGGGTCTTAAAATGCGGCGCGGACAAGGTCAGTGTCAACTCCGGCGCTATCCGCAATCCGGAACTCATTCGGGAAGCGGCGCAGAAATACGGCGACCAGTGCGTGGTCCTCTCCGCCGACATCAGGCGGGTGGACGGTCAGTTCCGGGTCTTCGCCAAGGGCGGCCGGGAGGACACCGGCATGGAAGCCATCGAATGGATCCGCCGGGGCGTTGACCTGGGCGCCGGCGAAGTGGTGGTCAACTCCATCGACACCGACGGCGTGAAGCAGGGCTTCGACCTCGAAATGCTCCGGGCTGTCTGCGACGCCGTCAACGTCCCTGTCATCGCCTCCGGCGGCGCAGGCGCCATGGCCCATTTCGTGGAGCTGTTCAAGACCATTCCCGACATCGACGCAGGCCTGGCCGCCTCCGTGTTCCACTTCGGCCAGATCGCCATTCCCGACCTGAAGCAGGAACTTCGAAACAATGACATCATCGTGAGGTTATGATATGCTGAATATCGACGAACTGAAATTTGACGAAAAGGGTCTGATCCCCGCCATTGTGGTGGATGCCGTCACGAAAAAGGTGCTGACCCTGGCCTACATGAACCGGGAGAGCCTGAAAATCTCCATGGAGAAAGGTCTGACCTGTTTCTTCAGCCGCTCCCGGCAGGAACTGTGGCTCAAGGGCGAGACCAGCGGCAATTACCAGCACATCGTGTCCATCACCGCCGACTGCGACAATGACGCCCTGGTGGTCATGGTGGAAAAGGACGGCCCCGCCTGCCATCTGGGCACGGATTCCTGCTTTACCAGGGATGTCTGGCGCAGCGACCAGCTCCAGGAATTCAGCCTGAACGGTCTTTACGACATGCTGGTCGGCCGGAATGAACAGCGGCCGGAGGGCTCCTACACCACCTACCTCTTCGAGAAGGGCATCGACAAGATCCTCAAGAAGGTGGGCGAGGAATGCACCGAGGTCATCATCGCCGGCAAGGCGGACGACAGGGCGGAGACGATCTATGAGCTGGCCGACCTGGCCTACCACGCCATGGTGCTGATGGTTCAGATGGGTATTTCCGTCGAGGACGTCCACAGGGAACTGGCCTCCCGGCACATCATCGACCACAAGGTCAAGCAGGAAAAAATGACAAAATGAAAAAAGTCATAAGAAAAACTTAAGTTGCGCAAAAAGACTTCCTAAGAATGGTTCTGCTATAATGGGGGCAGAAAACATGACAAGGAGAAAAGAACATGCGCACGAAGAAAAAGTGGCTGACCATCGCAACGCTTCTTCTGGCTGCTGCCGTCATCGGGGCGGCGGTGCTGCCGGGGCTCTGGCGGGAGATCAGCTTTGACTGGGTGGAACACACGGAGGCGGAGCTGGCCGTAAAGGCCTACGCCGAGGAAAAGGGGATCGCTTATTCCGAATATCCCGAGAGCCTCATCGATCTGATGGAGCGCAATCCCGAAACGGCGGGGTTTGTGCTGAATTATCCGTTCCGGGAGGAGCAGGTGATCGATCTGAGCGGATATGACCTGGCTGACGGTGTGCCGCTGATGATGCAGTGGGACACCCGGTGGGGCTATATGAAATACGGCTCCGATGTGGTGGGCCTGACGGGCTGCGGCCCTGTGTGCCTGGCCATGGCAGGGTATTACGTCACCGGGGATGAGAAGTTTTCACCGGACAATATGGTGGAGTTTTCCCTGGACAATGGTTACTGCGCCTGGGGCAACGGCACCTCCTGGACGCTGATCAGCGAGGGCGGCGAAAAGCTGGGGCTGGATGTGACGGAAATTCCGCTGGTGAAAAAGCGGATCATGGACAATCTGGAGGTGGGCAACCCCATCGTCTGCGTCATGGGGCCGGGGGATTTCACCACGTCCGGCCATTTCATCGTCCTGGTGGGCGAAGAGGACGGCATGATCCGGGTCAACGATCCCAACAGCTATGCCAATTCCGAAAGACTGTGGACCTATGAGGAGATGGAAAGCCAGTTCCGCAATCTCTGGGTCATTCGTGCCGGAGAATAAAATATACCCAAAATGAAAGTTGCACGTTCGCGTGCAACTTTTTTTGTTTTGCGGCTCCCGGTTGAAAGGGAGGGAGGATATGGACCGAGAAAATGGCGCGGCGTCGCTGAAACAACGGATCCGGGCCGGGAAAGTGACCCGGGAGGATGTGACCCGGCGGCTGGCGGAGCTGGCCTTCGGAAAGGCAAATGACTGCGTGCGGCTGGCATTGGAGGACGACCCGAATCTGGGGCGGCTGGATCTGAGCCTGCTCAGCGAGGTCAAGCGCAACGACAAGGGTACCGTGGAGATCCGGCTCATCGACCGGCTGAAGGCTCTGGAGCAGCTGGCTCAGGTGGCCGGAGATGACGGCGGCGAGATGCAGCAGTTTTTGTCAGCCCTGCGGGGAGAGGAACCATGAGCTATGCGGCTTTTTCCGAAAAGCAGCGCCTGGCCCTGACCTGGTGGATGCCGGGCAGCGGGGTGTCTCATAGGGAGGCCATCGTCTGCGATGGGGCGGTGCGTTCCGGCAAGACCATGGCCATGGGGCTGGGATTCTTTCTGTGGGCCATGATGTGCTTCGACGGGAAGCGGTTCGGCATCTGCGGTAAGACCGTGGGATCCCTGCGGCGCAATGTGCTGTCGGAGATCCTGCCCCGGCTGCGGGGGCTGGGACTGGGGTGGAAGGAAAAACGGTCGGAAAATCTGCTGACGGTGCGCTTCCACGGCCGGGAGAATCAGTTCTACATCTTCGGCGGCCGGGACGAAAGCTCCGCCAGTCTGATCCAGGGCATTACCTTCGCCGGTGTGCTGCTGGACGAGGTGGCCCTGATGCCCCGCAGCTTTGTGGAGCAGGCCTGCGCCCGCTGCTCCGTGGCAGGCAGCCGCCTCTGGTTCAACTGCAACCCAGCAGGTCCTACCCACTGGTTCTACAAGACCTGGGTGCTGGGGGCGGAGGAGCGCAACGCCCTGCGGCTCCATTTTACCATGGCGGACAATCCGTCCCTGACGGACGCCATCCGGCAGCGGTACGAGCGGCTGTACACCGGGGTCTTCTACCGGCGGTTCATTCTGGGGGAGTGGGCCCAGGCCGAGGGACGGGTCTACGACTTCTTCGATGGGGCGATGGTGGCGGACGTTCCGGCGGGGCCCTTCGATCAGTGGTACGTCAGCATCGACTACGGCACCGTCAATCCCACCTCCATGGGGCTGTGGGGCCGGTGCCGGGGCGTCTGGTACCGGGTATCGGAATTCTATTTCAATTCCCGCTCTGCCATGCGGCAGATGACCGATGAGGAGTATGCGGGTGCCTTGCGGAAGCTGGTGGGGGAGCGGAAGGTCACGGCGGTGATCGTGGATCCATCCGCTGCCAGCTTCATCGAGGTGCTGCGGCGGCGGGGCTGGACGGTGCGCAAGGCGGAAAACGATGTGCTGTCGGGGATCCGGCTGACGTCGGATTGCCTGAAGGACGGGCGCATCGTCATCTGCCGGGGCTGCGCCGACTGCATCCGGGAGATGGACGAGTACGTCTGGGATCTCAGCGCCCCCGGCGACCGGGTAAGAAAGGCGCATGACCACGCCATGGACGACATGCGCTATTTCGTGGCCACGGTGATCGGGCGGAAGGAAGCAGGGTTCGCGGCGTGTGCGGTGGAGCGAAGAAGATGAATTGTAGTTTGTCGTACACTTAACGTTTTCAATTGTAGGGGACGGGTCACCCGTCCCGGCGATAAAACCTGGCGAATTGACATTTGTATCGGCGAATTCGTAATCGGAAGGTTCACGGGACGGGGAACCCGTCCCCTACATTGGTGTACCATATCGGAACGACAAACTACAATTTGAACGCAACTTGAAAGGAGCGATGTGAAATGAAGTGGAAGAAAAAGGAGCCCAATGGGGTATCGGCGGTGTGCCAGCTGCGCGGTGGTGCGGTGCATCCCTTCGGCGCCCTGCGGGGGTATGTGCCTCTGGGAGCCGGGGAGGAACGGGTGTACCGGGAGATGCGGGAGGCCATCCCTGTGCTGGACGCTGCCGTGGGAAAGCTGGTGCGCCTGTCCGGCGGCTTCCAGGTGGAGTGCCGGAACCGGGCGACCCAGGAGAAACTGAGCCGTTTCCTGGACACCGTCCCCTGCGGACGGGGACAGTACGGCATCAACAACTTTCTGGCGGGATATCTGGACAGCCTGCTGACCTATGGCCGGGCCGTGGGGGAGATGGTGGTGGGTTGCGGGAAGCTGCGGGCCGTGTGCTGGGGGGATGTGACGGCTCTGGAGATCTGCCAGGGGGACTCGCCCCTGGATATGGTGCTGTGGGGGCCTGACGAGCGGGGCATGATGCGGCCGCTGCCGTACCAGCAGCTGCTGCTTCTGACCACTATGAATCCGGAACCCGCCCACCCCTACGGCGTCAGTATGTTCCGGGGGATGCCATTCCTGGCGGAGATCCTGATGAAGATCTACCAGACCATTGGTTCCAACTGGGAACGGGCGGGGAACGTGCGCTACAGCGTCATCTGCAAGGGCGGCGAACATCTGGACCCCCTGGTGGCCCAAGAGCGGGGCAGACAGGTGGCGGCGGAATGGAGCCGGGCCATGGAGGACGCCAAGAACGGCACCGTCCGGGATTTCGTGGCGGTGGGGGATGTGGAGATCAGGGTCATCGGCGGGGAAGCGCCCATCCTGGATTCTGAGGTTCCCGTGCGGCAGATCCTGGAGCAGCTGGTGAGCAAGACCGGGCTGCCCCCCTTCCTGCTGGGACTGAACTGGACGACGACGGAGCGGATGAGCGCCCAGCAGGCGGATATTTTGACATCCGAGCTGTGGGCCATCCGGCGGACAGTGGAGCCTGCCGTGGCAAAGATCTGCCGGACGTATCTTGCTCTGGAGGGGCTGGATGACCGGTTTGAAATTCACTGGGACGATATCAGCCTCCAGGACATCACCCAGGAGGCCCAGGCGGATCTGTACCGCGCCCAGGCGGCCCGGGCAAGAAACGAAGTGAACGGAGGTTAAGTATGGAAATTCGAAAAGGTACGGAAATCATCAGCAGCGGGGTACCCAGCGAAGCCCAGCTGGCGGCCATCAACGCCCAGGCCAAGGGGACCATGACGGCGGAGCAGGTGTATGTGTTCTCCCTGCGGCTGTGCGACGATCAGGTGGACCGGGACCATGAGCGGTTCGATACCGATGCCCTGGGGACGCTGGCGAAGCTCTTCATCGGCAAAACGGGGATCGTGGACCACCGCTGGAGCGCGGACAATCAGGTGGCGAGAATTTTTGCTGCGGAAGTGGTGCGCGATGACCGGGTCAGCTACATCAAGGCCTGGGCCTATATCCGCCGGGGCGGTATGGCCGACGAGGTCATTGCGGACATTGAGGCGGGGATCAAGAGGGAAGTATCTGTGGGCTGCGCCATGGGTATGGCAATTTGCTCCGTCTGCGGCAGCGAGTACGGCAGCTGCGGCCACCACAAGGGGGAGTACTACGATGGGCAGCTGTGCTGCGCCATCCTGCGCGAGCCCATGGACGCCTACGAATTCTCCTTCGTGGCGGTGCCCGCCCAGCGCTCCGCCGGGGTGCTGAAGGGCTTCGCCGGGACGCGGAAGCTGAAGGAGCTGGCCGACGAATTCGGTGCCCAGGGGGAGTATCGCGCCCTTTGCAAGGACGCCCAGTTGGGGCGGCAGTATACCAAAGCCCTTCAGGACGATGTGGTGCGGCTGTGTCTGAGCCTGGAGCTGGGGGTGGCGGAGCCGACCCTGCGCAGCGTCTTCGGCAGCGCTTCGGGCGATGATCTGCTGGCGGTGAAGACCGCTCTGGAGAACCGCCTGGCGGAAAGCCTGCCCATGGTGACCCAGCTGGGGTGCAGCTTCGGGAAAGAGCAGGAAGTGGAGAGCGGATTCTTGATTTAGGTATAAGTTGACAGTGGATAATGGACAGTTGACAATGATGGTATTTCCTTCGGAAATGAATGAAACATGTCGCCGCAGGCGACACAATAATTGTCAATTGTCAACTCAATTTCATTGTATTGCCGGTTTGCCGGTGAACATATCAATTTTTGGAGGTAATGATTATGGGTTACGACAATCTGAGACTGGAAAAGGGCATGTACCGCCAGAGCGGCATGAGCTTCACCCAGGTGCTGGAGTCCCTGGACCCCAGCGAGAACTACCGCGGCACCGCCCTGGAGGGCACCGATGCCTTTCAGCGCCAGCTGAAGCGCTTCGGCATCCGGGCCAGGGGGGCTGGCTCCTCTCCCGTGGAGAAGTTTTTCGCCACTATGGATTCCGCCGTCCTCTTCCCCGAGTACATCGCCCGCACCGTCCGCCAGGGCATGGAGGAAAACGACATCCTCCCCGCCATCGTGGCCACCACCACCGTCATCGACGCCATGGACTACCGCTCCATCTACTCCGTTCCCGAGGATGCGGACAAGGCCCTGGAGGAGGTGGCCGAGGGCAGTGAGATCCCCACCACTGAGGTCAAGACCAAGGAGCATCTGGTTTCCCTTTCCAAGCGGGGCCGTATGCTGGTGGCATCCTATGAGGCCATCCGTTTCCAGAAGCTGGACCTGTTCTCCGTCATGCTGCGCCAGATCGGCGCGTATATCCAGAAGCAGCAGCTGGCCGATGCCGTGAAGGTGATCCTGGAGGGGGACGGAAACGACAACGCCGCCGCTTCCTACACCATCGGCACCGATCCCATCTCCGGCATCCAGGGTACCCTGGGCTATGACCAGCTGGTGGAGTTCTGGGGCCAGTTCGATCCCTACACCATGAATACCATCCTCTGCTCCACCCCCACCATGACTTCCATGCTGAAGGTGGAGGAACTGCAGAACCCCCTGACCGGTCTGAACTTCCAGGGCACCGGCAAGCTGACCACCCCTCTGGGCGCCCAGCTGCACCGTACCTCCACCGTCGATGACGGCGTCATCATCGGCCTGGATAACCGCTACGCCCTGGAGCTGGTCCGTGCCGGGGATGTCCTGGTGGAGTATGACAAGCTCATCGACCGCCAGCTGGAGCGTGCCGCCATCACCACCATTGCGGGCTTTGCCAAAATCTGCGACGGCGCTGCCTGCGTGCTGCACGTATGAGTCTGGCGGAACAGGTTTACGCCCAGGCGATGCTGCTGGCGGGGGATCTGACCGTCCATCAGTCCCAGATCCTGAGCGCCCTGTGCATGGCGGCCTGCGCTTCCCTGACGGCCAGGCTCCGGGATGGGCTGCGGCCGGAAGACTGCAAGGCGGACTTCATCGCAGCGGCCAGCCTCCTGGCCCTGGCGGCGCTGAACGGGGTGGATGAGGATGCGGCGGTGGAGCAGATCACCGCCGGGGATCTGACCATTCGCAAGGGCAGCCGGGACGCCGCTGCCAACTGCCTGCGCGCCCAGGCGGAGCTGATGATCACCCCCTACCTGAAGGACCGTTTCTCCTTCCAGGGGGTGTAGCATGATCGCCGGGATCCTGAACAAATACGGCACCTCGCTGACGCTGTGCCGGGGGACGGAAAGCTGGGAGATCAAAGCGTTTTTTCAGCCCGTCCGGTCGAAAAGCTGGGAGAATTCCGATGCCGACTATTCGCCCCTGGGTGAGATCCCCCGGGGGCGGTACGTCTACATCGGCCCCCTGGAGCCGAAGGCGGCGGCGGGGGACACGGTGCTGCTGGACGGGAAGGCGTATCTGATGCGGCGCAGTGAGGTGATCCGGGATGGAAGCGGTCCCGTGTACTGCTGGGGGCTGTGTCTGGAGAAGGGCGGTGAAGATGATTGGGGCAGACAATCGTAGCAAAGGTCATTGAGATCCTCCAGGGTGTGGACATCCGGGCCGATGAAGCCTATCCCGGCGGCCGGATCCCGGCGCTGACGGGTCCGGTGGCGGCGGTGCGGCTGGGAAGGGTGGACCGCGCCGTACGCACCACGGCGGTGCAGGTCATCGTCATGGGGCCTGCGGACCAGGGCGGCGCGGTATGTGACGCCACGGCGCTGCGGGCCATCCAGGCCATGGAGGACAACGGCGCTGTCTGTCAGAAGGAGCTGTGCCGGTTTGACAACACGGCGGACGTGTTCTACACCGAGATCACGGCGGAATTTCTGGGTGTGGCCCTGGAAAGCAGCTGGTCCCCCGGGCCGGGCTATGCCATCGCCATCGGCTATCAGGATATGGAGTGGGCCACCGGCTTCTCCATCCGGAGAAAAACCGATGATGAGATCACCGCCATTTCCGATGCCCAATGGGAGTTCACCCTGGAGGAGCTGCTGGGGCCGGGGAGCATCGACCCGCCGGATCCGTCGGAGCCTTTCGTTCTGACGGTGACCCGGGCCATGACTGACGAGGTTTTCACCGGCTGCACCTGGACTGCCGTGGAGCGGGAGGATACCATCCGTGGCATCCGCCAGATCCGCACCGGGGTTGCCAAGACCAGAGCCACCTCCGGTATTCTGTAGCGATTGCGTTTTTAGCGGCAGTATGATATGATAAGCCCCGGAGGGATGCTTTATGAAGCTGTTTCTGGGGCTTATTTTTGTGCTTCTGGATTTCAAGATCACGGTGGGCACGGCGGTGATCGGCCTGCTGCCGGATTTTATCGGCTGTTTTCTGATCATGAAGGGGATGGAAGAACGGAACGATCCCTGGCGGCACGGGGCCTTCGCGCTGATGCTGGTGAGTCTGGTGCTGTTCATCGCGGATCTGGTGGCAAAAAGCGCCGGCGCGGCAGTCGGCTTCTGGTGCCTGGAATTTGCTGCCGGAATCGGGATGCTTTTCCTGGTGCACCGGATCGTCCGGGGCAAAAAAGGCCCCCGGGAGCTGTTCCCGGTGCTCTGCTGCATCCGGGTGCTGGCGATGCTGCTGGGCTGGGTTCCCCTGGTGGGCACGGTCTGCGCTGTTGCCGGCACAGTGGTGGCGGTATGCTTCCTGGCCGCTGCCTACAGTCAGGTGAAAACGGAATAAAAAGAGCCGGAATGTGCAGCGCACATTCCGGCTGGTTCTCATTTTGTGGACTTTTTCAGGTAGAAAAGGGCGGCCAGCATGCCCAGACCGTAGATCACGGCGGTGCACACAAAGGGGAGCTTGACCCCGGCGGAATAGATGAAGCCCGCCGTCAGAGATCCGGCGATGGAGCCGAGGGACTTGGTGGCGTTGTAGAAACCCATGACCAGGTTCTTCCGCTCCGGGTCTGCCTGAGCGGCGACCATGTTCTGCAGCACCGGCAGGCTCACGGAGTAGCCCGCGTAGACCAGGATGGAGAAGGCGATGAACAGACCGATGCCCGGCGCCATCAGCGCGCCCACAGCCGCCAGGGTGCAGACGCCGCAGAGGATGACCATGGAGCGGTGGGTGTTGGTCTTGTTGATGATCCAGATGCACAGGGTCATGTTGGAGATGAAGCTGACCAGCCCCACGGCGGCCTTGATGATGCCGTTATAGGAGGAGGTCAGGCGCAGCTGGTCCTTGAGATAGTAGTTGAAGGCCTGGTCGAAGCCGGTGTTGCCGAAGTTGATGAGGATATTCACGGCGAACAGGGCGGCGAAGGCCACGGTCATGAACGCGCCGCAGTCCAGGAAGGCCCGGAGGGGGTTGGCGTCCCTGACGATTTTCTGCACGGAAACTTCTTCCTTTTCCTTGCCGTCGGGCAGGCTGACGGCGTAGAAGAGGATGCCCGTGGCGATGAGGGTGGCGGCCTGGAACAGGAAGGTGCCCTTGATGGAGAATTCACCCAGTACGCCGCCGATCAGGTAGCCGAAGGCACCGGCAACAGAGTGGATGGTGGCGGAGTAAGTCAGGTACTTAGGCTGGTCTTCGGGGTTGGCTACGTTGACCACATAGGTCAGGAAGCTGACGAAGATGCCGCCCACGAAGGCGCCTGCGAAGAGCCGGGCACAGATGATCATGGCCTCGGTGGTGGCGTAGGCGAACCAGACCTGTGCGATGCCGTAGCCGCAGCAGCAGATCAGCAGGGAAACCCGGGAGGAGATGTAGTTGTTGATCTTGCCCCAGAAGGGGGACATGAGGAAATTCGCCAGCTGCATCATGGCCAGGGCCACGCCGAACATGTAGTCGTTGAGGTGCAGATCCTGGATAATGGTGGGGGTGACGGGGTGGGCGAAGTTGGCCGACAGGCTGAAGAGGATCATCGCCACAAAAAAGAGCAGGAAACGGGTCTTGTATTTCATTCGATACCTCCTAACTGGAAGAACGCCACTGCGGAAGCGGCGGCTACGTTCAGGGAGTCCACCCCGTTGGACATGGGGATCTTCACGGTGTAGTCGCAGTGTTCGATGGTGGTATCCGCCAGGCCGTCCCCCTCGGTGCCCAGAACGACGGCCAGCTTTTCTTCAGAAAGCAGCCGGGGATCCCGGATGGAGAGGGTGTCCTCCTTCAAGGCCATGGCGGCAGTTTTATATCCGAGATCATGGAGCTTTTTGTTCCAGTCGGCGGGGAGCCAGCCCCAGGGGACCTGGAACACGGTGCCCATACTGACCCGGATGGCGCGGCGGTACAGGGGATCCGAGCAGCCGGGGGTCAGCAGCACGGCGTCCATATTCAGTGCGGCGGCGGAGCGGAAAATGGCCCCCACGTTGGTGGGGTTCATGACATTTTCGAGAATCGCCACCCGGCGGGTATTCGCGAGAATTTCCTCCAGGGGCTTTCGGGCGGGCCGCCGCATGGCGCAGAGCATGCCCCGGGTCAGCTTGAAGCCCGTCAGCTGGGTCAGAACGTCGAATTCCGCAGTGTAGACGGGCACGTCTTGGCACCGGGCCAGAATGGGGGCGGCTTCCCCTGTGATCTGACGCGCCTCGACCAGGAAAGACAGGGGGAGGCATCCGGCGTTCAGGGCACGGTCGATGACCTTGGGGCTTTCGGCGATGAACATGGCGTTTTCGGGATCGTCCCGGTTTACCAGCTGGTTCTCCGTCAGCCGGGCGTAAACGTCCAGAGCGGGATCCAGAAAATCGGTGATTGGAATGATATTGGGCATGATTTTCTCCTGAGAAACAGTTTGTCCCCATTATAGACCCGGGGGCGGAGGATGTCAAATCGTAGTTGCATAAAAAAGCACCGCCGGAAGGCGGTGCTTTTGCTCTTTCAGGCCTTGGGATTGGGGCCCCACTGGTTGTCTTCGGTGGAGTCCTTGCAGAACTGGATCAGAATGATGATCCAGCCGACCAGGGGCAGCAGCATCCACAGGTAGAACCAGCCGCTCTTGCCCACATCGTGCAGGCGGCGGATGCAGATGGCCAGACCGGGAACCAGGACTGCCAGGGACCAGATCCATGCGAAATCGGGAATGATGGCGGAGATCACGAAGGAAACGATCATGTTAAACAGGGTGAACCACCAGTACTCGCTTCTTCTGGAACGACCGCCAAACTCGGCATAGCGGGTGAATGCCAGCTTAATGGCGTCAACAAAGCTAACAGGCTGCATACTCTCTCTTTCCTTTCTCAAAATATATATGGATCAGTCAAAAACCTTGACCGTACCATCGGGATTGAACAGGGGCAGCTTCTCCAGGTAGATCAGATCTTCCCGGTCCTGGGCATCGCCCTCGGCCAGGATGGCCATGCGGCCGGCGATGATGCCGCCTGCCTTTTCCACCAGCACCTCCAGCGCCTTCAGGCTCTCGCCGGTGGAGATGACGTCGTCGACGATGAGGATGCGCTTGCCCTTCATCAGCTCGGCGTCAGCGGTATCCAGGTACAGCTTCTGCTCCCTGGCGGTGGTGATGGAGCGGACGGATGCTTCGAAGACACCGGTCATGTACAGCTTGGGGGCCTTGCGGGCCAGGAAATACTTCTTCGCGCCGGTCTGGCGTGCCATCTCATGGCCCAGGGGGATGCCCTTGGCCTCGGCGGTGATGATGTAATCATATTCCGGGGCCTTTTTCAGCAGCTCCCGGGCGCAGGCAACAGTCAGCTCCTGGTCGCCGAAGATGACGAAGCCGGCGATGGACAGGGTATCGGACACGGGGCAGATGGGAAGATCCCGCTCCAGTCCCGCAACGGTCATGCGATAAAACATGGTAATCGCTCCTTTTGGTTCAGATACTGCCATTATAGCGGAACAGGAAGAAATGTCAAGATTTTGCCGTCACGATGGACACTAGCCGGGATTTCAAATTGTAGTTTGTCGTACACTTAACGTTTTCAATTGCAGGGGACGGGTCACCCGTCCCCTGCATTGGTGTACCATATCGGAACGACAAACTACAAGTTGAACCGCAAAATGCCCCCGGCCGGCGGCCGGGGGCATATGGGAATCAGTACCAGGGATCCAGCAGGTAGTGGACGGAGTGGACCGTCTTGCCGGCGCGGCTGTAGACCCGGGGGACCCGGCGGCTGATGCCGCAGACCATCTCGTAGTTGAAGCTGTCGGCGGCGGCGGCGATCTGCTCCATGGTGATCTCCTCGTCGCCGGAGCGGCCCACCAGCACCACCCGGTCGTTGATGGTGACGCCGGGGATATCGGTGACGTCCACCATCAGCTGGTCCATGCAGACCCGGCCCAGGATGGGGGCACGTTTGCCCCGGATCAGGACGTAGAATTTGTTGGACAGGCTCCGGCGGTAGCCGTCGGCGTAGCCCACGGGGACGGTGGCCACACGGGTTTCCTTGGTGGTCACATAGGTGCCGCCGTAGCTGATCTCCCGGCCGGGCTCCAGGGTCTTGACATGGGTGATCCGGCTGAGCCACTGCAGGGCGGGCCGCAGGGGCAGGGCGTCAGGGTCCACCTCGTCGCTGGGATACATGCCGTAGGTGACGATGCCGGAGCGCACCATTTCGTAGTGGTCGTCAAAATTCATGAGGCCTGCGGAATTGTCCACATGGCGGATGGGGATTTCCACACCCCGGTGGCGGAGCATCTGGCAGAAATTGTCGAACTTTTCCTTCTGCGCCCAGGAGCGGCTCAGATCGGCGCAGTCGGCGGTGGCGAAATGGGTGAAGATGCCCTCGGCGTGGAGGCCGGGCATGGAGGCGATCCGGGCGCAGGCCTCGGCGTCCTCCTCTGTGGCCTGGAAGCCGATGCGGCTCATGCCGGTGTCCACGGCGAAGTGGAAGGCGGCGGTCTTGCCCACCCGCTGGGCTTCCAGGGACAGGGCCAGGGCGGCCTCGTAGCTGTAGATGGTGGGGCGGATCTCCGCCTGGATGGCGGTGCGGAAGGCGGACAGGGGGGTATGACCCAGGATCAGGATGGGATTGTAAAGACCTGCCCGGCGCAGCTCCATGGCTTCGAGCATGCTGGATACGCCGAAAAAGCTGCACTTGTCCTGCAGCAGGCGGGCCACCTGGATGGCACCGTGGCCGTAGGCATCGGCCTTGATGACGGCCATGACATCCACGCCCACCCGGCTGCGGATGGCGTCGATATTGGCCTCAATGGCGTCCAGATCGATGCGGACGAAAGTATTGTCGAAATTCAAGAGATCATCCTCCTGGTGGACATAATTTTGTTTATTCTATCACAGATGGGAAGAAAAGGCAACAGGCAGGCGGAACGATAAACTACAATTTGAATTCTGCACCGATTGGTGGTATACTCTTCTTCAGAAAGGCGGTGGTGGCATGCTTGCGGATTGTCATATGCATATGATCCTGGACGGTGTGGAGTGGAAAGCGGCCATCGGGCGGCACCGGGTCGCCGTGGACGAGGGCTTCGTTCGCCGAACTCTGGAAACCTACCGGGAACTGGGCTTTACGTATCTCCGGGACGGTGGCGACCGCTGGGGCGCGGGGAAATTCGCCCGCCAGATCGCCCCGGAATACGGCATTTCGTATCGCACGCCCCTGGCGCCATTGTGCAAGACAGGGCACTACGGCAGCTTCATCGGGAAAAAATGGGCGGATTTCGCAGAATTTACTGCTCTGGTTCGTCAGGCAAGGGCAGAGGAGGCGGATTTTATCAAAATCATGATCTCCGGCCTCATGGACTTCGACCGGTTCGGCGTCCTTTCGGAGGAACCCCTGGAAGAAGCCGAGATCCGGGAGCTGATCCACATTGCCCATGGAGAGGGCTTCGCCGTCATGGCCCACGCCAACGGCGCCCGGTGCGTGGAAGCCGCCGCCCGGGCGGGGGTGGATTCCGTGGATCACGGCGCCTATCTGGACGAGGACGCCCTCCATGCCATGGCGGAAAACGGCACCGTCTGGGTGCCGACCCTTTCCACCATTGGAAACCTCCGGGGAAAAGGCCGCTTTGACGAGGGGGCCGTCCGGGCGATCCTGGCAAGCGCCATGGAGAACGTGAAGAAGTTTGCAGACTTGGGCGGCGCCATCGCTCCCGGCACCGATGCCGGCGCCTGGGCGGTGCCCCACGGATCCCTGACGGAATATGAGCTGTTGGAGGAAGCCCTGGGCGACAGGGCGGCGGCAATGCTGGAACACGGCGTCCGGGAGATCCGGAGGCGTTTCTGAACCCACATGAATTTTACAAAGGAGCTGTTTTCTTATGACTGAAAAAATTACGGAAATTGCCGAAAAGGTCGGTGACTTCACCCTGTACACCCTGCTGCCTGCCATGCTGATGCTGGTGGCGGGCCTGCTGGTGATCCGGATCGTCAAATCCATCCTGAAGAAGATCCTGGCCAATTCCAAGCTGGAAAAAGCTGCCCACAGCCTGATCCTGTCCCTGACCAGCGTGGTGCTGTACATCCTGCTGGGTCTGATGGTGGCATCCAGCCTGGGCATTGACGTCAGCGGCATCGTGGCCCTGGCCAGCGTGCTGACCCTGGCGGTGTCCCTTTCGGTGCAGAATTTCCTGACCAACGTCATCGGCGGGTTTACGCTGCTCTACACCCAGCCCTTCCATTCCGGCGATTTCGTGGAGATCGGCATGGAGGCAGGCACCGTGGTGGAGATCGGCATGACCTACACCAAGCTGCAGACCCCCGACAACAAGATGATCTCCATTCCCAATGCCACCGTGGTGGCCGGCGACATCGTCAACTATGCCGTCACCGGTACCCGCCGGGTGGACGTCAACGTCCAGGCCGCCTACACGGAGAACAGTGACCAGGTGCTCTCCGCCCTGCTGGAGGCAGGCCGGGTGGACAGGATCCTCCCGGATCCCGCGCCCAGCGCCGTGATTTTGGGCTACACCGAAACGGCGGTGCAGTATTCTGTCCGTGTGTGGGTCAAGACCGAGGACTACTGGGATGTGATGTTCGCCATCAACCGCAACGTCAAGCGGATCTTCGACCAGCAGGAGATCAGGGCCGCCTTCCCCCACGTCCACGTATATATGGAGCAGTAAACGCAAAAGCCCGGCGGAAGCCGGGCTTTTCGGTTCATAGAATGATCTGTGCCATGGCCAGCAGGGCAATGCCGGGCAGACCGAGAAATCCTGCGATGGCCGCGGTGATGGCGTTGATGGGGAAGACGATCCCCGTAAAGCCTGCGATCCAGTTGAGCAGCCACAGGCAGATCAGTCCCGCCAGGGAGTTGACGGCGATTTTCACCGTCCATTTCAGCGGTGCGGCGATGAGCCGCAGCAGAAGCACCACCAGGGCCACGGGAATGAGAATGGATACAAAATTTTCCATAGTAACCTCCGCATAAGTTCTAAGTACCGGGGCAAGCTATTCCCGGACAGCAGCGGAAAGCGCGCCTGCCGCCGTCAAGTGTATCGCCGCAGAAGCGCAGCGGGATGATACGAAAAGGGAACGAACCGATCAGCGTTTCCAAAGGGTGGGGAAGGAACGACTCACCCGTACATCATAACCTGATTTCAGGGTAAATATACGCAGCCGGGGCATCGTGCCCCGGCCTCTTGTTGTTTTCTGCTTTTCCTGCCACAAGATACGGGTATCTGCCAAAACGCTGCCGCCAATTTCTGCAAAAATCTCCTTCCCTTTCGAGTTGTCCCCGGGGGGAAACTGTGTTATAATGACTGTAACTGACGATTTATGAGGAGAATGGAATGAATACCGAATCAGTCACCATCGAAAGCGGCGACCTGCGAAAGCTCCTGGGTGCCGCCAGCGCCGACGCGGCGCTGCTGTACATATACCTGAAAGCCGGAAATGACCCCGCTCAGGCGGAGGAAGAACTGAAGATGAGCGCCACCCACCTGTCCTGCGCTGCGGCGACCCTGCGCCAGCTGGGCCTGTGGATGGGAGAAAAATCCGCGCCTATCCTGGCCGGTGAACGCCCCTGCTACTCCGAGCGGGACGTGGAGGACGCCTACAATACCTCCTGGGAATTCCAGGCCCTGTGCGGCGAGGTACAGCGGCTGCTGGGCCGCCCCATCCACACGGAAGACTACAAGATCCTTCTGGGCTTTATCAACTATCTCGGCCTGCCCATGGATGTGATCTCCGTGCTGGTCAGCTACTGCAAGGACCGGGCCCGCCAGCGGGGCAGCATCCGAAATCCCAGTCTGCGCACCATCGAGAAGGAGGCCTACGCCTGGGCGGAGCGGGGCATCGACACCATGGAGGAGGCTGCGGCCTTCATCACCGCCCAGAACGTGAAAAATTCCCGGATGAGCAAGCTGATGCATCTGCTCCAGATCCGGGGCCGTGCCCTGACCGCCGCCGAGGAGCGTTACGCCTCTGCCTGGCTGGACATGGGCTTTGACGATGAAGCCATTGAAATGGCCTACGAGCGGACCTGCCTGAACACCGGCGGCCTCAGCTGGGCCTATATGAACAAGATTTTGCAGCGGTGGAATGACGCGGGCCTGAAGACTGCCGACGCCATCCGCAGCCGGGATCGCAAGCCCGGCACCGGTGCCCCGGCCGGACAGCGCCAGCTGGACGCCGACGAGCAGGCCGCCATCGCAAGAATGCTGCGGGAGGGATAAACCATGGGATACAGTGCAGAAGTCATCCGCCGGGCCCGGGCCAGACTGGCCCAGGCAAAGTCCGACCGGGAATCGGAAAACCAGCGCAGCCTCCGGCAGGCCTATGCCGAGCAGCCCCGGCTGCGGGAAATCGATAAGCAGCTGCGCATCACCATGGCCATGGCCGCCCAGGCCGCCTTTGCGTCCGGCGGCGATTTCGGCGGCGCCATGGAAAGCGTGCGCCAGCAGAATCTTGCCCTCCAGCGCGAGCGCGCGGAGATCATCGCCATGCATTTTGAGCCGGGCTTCCTGGATGACGCCCCCATCTGCGGCGTCTGCGGCGGCAGCGGCTACGTGGGCAGCAATATGTGCGCCTGTCTGCGGGAGCTGTGCCGCCAGGAGCAGAAGAAGGAACTGACCTTCCTCAGCGCAGGGCAGGAGTCCTTTGACCAGTTCCGGCTGGACTATTACCCCGACCGCATGGATCCCAAATGGGGCGTCAATATCCGCACCGTCATGGAGCGGACCTTTGAAGTCTGCAAAAAATACGCCCTGACCTTCAGCGACCGGTCCGGCAATCTGCTGTTTTCCGGCGACACGGGGCTGGGCAAGACCTTTCTGTCTGCCTGCATCGCAAGAGCCGTGGCCGACCGGGGCTTCTCCGTGGTCTATGAGAGCGCCGGGCACCTGTTCACCAAGCTGGAGCGGGCAAAATTCAGCAATGATGAAAATGCCCGGGAAGAGGTCAGGAAGTACACCGCCTGCGACCTGCTGATCGTGGATGACCTGGGCACCGAGATGTCCGGCCAGTTCGTTACCGCCGCCCTCTACAGCCTCATCAACGACCGACTCCTGGAGAGTAAGCCCATGATCATCTCCACCAACCTGAACACCGAGGATCTGACCCGGCGCTACAATGCCCAGATCGCTTCCCGGCTGCGGGGCAGTTTCACGAGAGTTGCTTTCCTGGGTGACGATATCCGCATCAAGAAGAATTGGGGGTAAGACCATGAAAACCGGTATTTTGTGGGATCTGGACGGCACGCTGCTGGACACCCTGGAAGACCTCCATGACGGCGTCAATCACGCCCTTTCCCGGTTTGGCCTGCCCGGCCGCACCATGGAAGAGGTTCGCAGCTTTGTGGGCAACGGTGCGCGGAATCTGATGATCCGGGCTTTGGACGGCAGGGCGGATATCGAGGAAGCCGTGGCGGCATTCCATGCCTATTACGACGTCCACTGCATCGGCAAGACCAGGCCCTACCCCGGCATCCTCCAGGCGCTGGAAGCGCTGGGGAAGAAGTATCCCATGGCCATCGTCACCAACAAGCCCCATTCCGCAGCCAAGCCCCTGTGCGACAAGTATTTCCCCGGCCTTTACGCCCGGGGCGAGATCGCCGGCACCCCCCGCAAGCCTGCCCCCGACGCCCTGATCGCCGCCATGGCTGAGATCGGTGCGGATACCTGCATCTACGTGGGCGACAGCGAGGTGGACGTGACCACCGCCAAAAACACCGGCGTTCCCTGCCTGACGGTCCTCTGGGGCTTCCGGGACCGGGAAGACCTGGAAAAGGTGGGTGCGGAGCACTTCTGCCAGAAGCCGGAAGACCTGACTGCGGCAATTGAGGAGATCATCCATGGCCAATGAGTTTTATGCCCTTCTGGGGCGGATGCGCTATATCACCCGCTGGGGGCTGATGCGCAACACCTTTTCTGAGAATATTCAGGAGCACTCCCACCAGGTGGCGGTGCTGGCCCATGCCCTGGCTCTGATCCGCCGGGAGATCCTGCATCTGCCGGGGCCGGATCCGGACAAATGCGCCGTGGCGGCATTATACCACGACTGCTCCGAGATCCTTACCGGTGACCTGCCCACCCCCATCAAATATTACAACCCCGCCATCAAGGACGCCTACAAGCAGGTGGAGCACATCGCGGGAAACAACCTGCTGGATAAGCTGCCCCGGGAATTGCGGGAGTGCTATGCACCGTTGGTGCTGGAGGAGGATGAGGAAGTGACGCCGGTGGTCAAGGCTGCCGACAAGCTTTCCGCCCATATCAAGTGCCTGGAGGAGCAGAAGGCGGGCAATACCGAATTCGACACCGCCGCCCGCCAGACCTGGGACGCCATGAAGGCGCTGCAAATGCCGGAGCTGGACTGGTTCCTGGAAAACTGCCTGGGAGCGTTTAGCCTGAATCTGGATCAGCTGTAAAAGCTTGACGGTAAAGCTAAAATGTGTTAACATATACGTCAGCCGCCGCTATGGTGAAATAGGTAGACACCGCAGACTTAAAATCTGCTGAGGGCAACCTCGTACCGGTTCGAGTCCGGTTAGCGGCACCAAAAAGAGGATACCCCAACGGGGTATCCTCTTTTTGTCTTACCACTGGTATTCAAAAACATCGCCGTAGCGCTTGAACATATTTCGCTCAGACATTCTTTCGTAAATGCTGAGGATGTTATCCGCTGTACAGGTGCACCGGTCGCCGTCCCGGAAGCCGCAGTTCATATGATTGTTGCAGCACATACCCTTAAACGGCTCCAGAATGGATACGGAACCCACTTTGGGATTTCGCCGAAGGGTCTCACTGACAATGCATCTGACGCCGTCTTCATCGGTGAGTTTGGTATAGCCGGTGGAGGGAAAACCGCTCCAGCTGAGAAAGTTTGAAAAAAAGCCAACCGGAAGCACGATGTCCAGCAGCCATGCCAGAGCTGTAATTGTGGTGATCTTTACATTGAAATAGTAACGGTTTTCCGAGATCATCAATCCCATCGTACCGGGGGGACCTCCTATGTATTCTCTCCTGATTTCAGCGGATTCTGTTTCGCAGAGGAACTGTTTGTTCCTGAACAGATAATCCAGAATAAGATCGGTATCGGAAGGGGTGAATCCCAGCTGGGAAAAGGCGGCTTTGACGTCGGATTCTGAACCATTGACCTGGATATATTTCATAATGTTCCTCCTGGGTGGTTAAGTTGTGATGTCGTCGATATATGGCTGCGGAATGGATCAGCTGCGGGGGCCGGTTAGAAGATCACAGCTGCCGCCAGCAGCAGTGCCAGTCCCAGCACATTAGCGGCGGTGAAGACCGTCAGGAAAGCGCCCGCCTGGGCGCCGGGGTGGCGCAGGTAGAGCTTCAGGGTGATGAGGCTTGCCAGGGAGGCGATGGGGGTGCCCAGGCCGCCGATGTTGACGCCTGCAAGCAGCTCCTGCCACCGGTGGGTGAAGCCCGACAGCAGCACCGCGGCGGGAACATTGCTGATGATCTGGCTGGTGCCCACGGCGGTCAGCAGGGTGTTGTCCGCCAGCAGTCCCTGGAGGAAATTCCGCACCGCTTCCATCCGGCCCAGATTACCGGAGACGATGAAGAAGCACACAAAGGTAGCCAGCAGCGCGATGTCCAGCTTTTTCAGCAGATGCCGGTCGAGAATGGCGATGCCGATGAGGACAATGGCGGTCATGATGCCGAAATGGAGCACCCGGAACACCGTCAGCAGGCAAATGACGAAGAGGGCGCTGTAGGCTGCCAGTTTTCCTGCGGAAAGCGTTTCAGCCGCTGCCGGGGGCGTCTGAACAGTCCGGGGCAGTACAGGCAGGGCGGCCAGAGTCAGGGCGATGAGGCTCACCGCCGTCAGTGGCAGCATGACGGCGAATAATTCGCCGGCCTGCAGATTGTAGGCTGCGTAGAGGTACAGGTTCTGGGGATTGCCCACGGGGGTGGCCATGGAACCCAGGTTGGCGGCCACGGTCTGCAGCACCAGGATGGGCACGGCGTGGCGGCTGCACCCGGCCTGGGCCAGCAGCCCCAGGGTGAAGGGCACGAACACCAGCAGCGCCACGTCATTGGTGACCACCATGGCGCAGAAGAAGGGCAGCCATACCAGCAGCACGCCCAGGGTCCTGCCGCTGCCGCTGATGCGGAGCATCTGCGCCGTCAGCCAGCGGAAGGCGCCGCTCTCCTGGAAGCCTGCCACCACCGCCATCAGACACAGCAGCAGGCACAGCACCTTCCAGTCGATGTAACCGGGATATTGGGCGTCCGGGGGGACGAAGAACATGGTGAAAACGGCGCAAAGGGCGCTGATGCACAGCACCGCCTCGGCACCAAAAAAGGATTTTAGTTTATTGAGCATGGATATTCTCCTGAAAATGGAATATGGCTGGGGAAAATCAGTTTTTCAGAGCCGCTGCCAGATCGTCGCACAGGATCTGCAGCTGCTTGCTGCCCAGACCGCCCCGGCGGAACAGATAGAAATAGCCGTCGTGGTGGTGGTCCTTCTTCCTTTCCCAGGGCTGGCCACCCAAATTGCGTAGCTGCCAGAAGGTGGTCCAGTTGGGGACATTCTCCCGGTGGGGGAAGCTCTTTTTGGTGAAGACGATGCGCAGCTCGTCCAGATTCAGTTTCACGGAGAAGCTCAGATCCCGGGACATGAGGACGACGCTGTATTCGCTGTCCTCGTTTTTCCGGATCTTGCGCAAATAGGTATCCAGGAAAACGGCGGCTTTCCGGGCGTTTTCGTCGATCTCCCCGGCAGGGGTATCGATCATGGTCTGGAAAACGGCCGGATTGAATTCAAACAGGTGCTTGCGCTCCAGATACCCGATGAGGGGGAGGAAGAAATCGTATACTTTCGTGTGGGTGAGGCCGGACGCGGGGCGCGTGAACAGATAACGGAACTCGTAGTAGGAATTCCAGACAGCCGTACGGCGCTGTCCCGGCGCCCGGGTCAGCAGCTCGTCAAAGGGCGCGCCGCTCATGGCTTTCAGATCGGCGGCCACATCGGTGTCACTGAGCAGGCGGTAGGTCTTGCCCCGGAAGGTTACGCCCTGGGCGCCGAGGGCATCGGCACAGAACACGTTGCGGATATAGGAATCCTCAGGTTTGCAGCCGGAGGGATCCAGACTGCGGATGCAGTGCTGCCGCAGGGCGGCGTCATAGGCGCCGGCGGGGTGTGCCAGGACCCAGGCGTCGTGGGACAGCTTGGCGTGGTACATGGTCTCAAAGGCGCTGATGGCGATGCTGCGGAACGCCGGCCGCAGCCAGCCGTTCTCCTCCACGGCGGTGACGGAACGGGCCAGGGTATCCAGATCCAGGGGCGCGTTGACGAAACCGGACATCCGGGTGTCGCGTACCAGGTAATCCAGCCGGTCCACATCCAGAACAGAGCAGTTGAGCAGCTGAATCAGGCAGTTGCGGATACCCAGCTTCCGGATGGTGTCCGGGTCGCGGGCGGCATGGTCGGTGTCCGCGTCGGAGTAGGTGTAGCCGATGATCATGCGCACTGCCAGTTCCGGATCCGGCAGGGGAGCCTTCCATCTGGCTCCGCCGGTAAATCTGCTGTGATGCTGCAGCAGGATCCGGGCGCTCATGATCTCATGGGCGGCGCCCTGCTTTTCTGCGGTGGATTTTTCGAAGCGGGGGGCGCTGTCGGGGGCCACCTGCTCCAGTTCCCTGCACAGGGCATTCCAGATCACGGGGATATCACGGGCGTCCTTTTCGTCCATGAACAGGTCCTCGGTGGTGTGGGAGAAAGGCGCATGCCCCACATCGTGCAGCAGCGCGGCGTAGCGGAAGGTCAGGCGCAGCATCTTCTCCTCGGCGGGATCCACCCGGATGCCGGTATCCTCCTTCAGATTCCGGAAGAAGTGCTCCGCAAAGATGGTGGCCAGGTGATAGGTGCCCAGGGAGTGGAGGAAGCGGTCATGCCGGGCGCCGGGAAAGACAGGGCGGAAGGAACCCTGCTCGATGGAGCGCAGGCGCTGGAATTCGGGTGTGTCAACAATGTCCATGAACCGTGCCTCCACGGGAATATAGCCGTGGACGGGATCGGGGACCCGGATCATGCGGGAATGACTGTCAGCCATGGGGATGCCTCCTTTTTGTATTTTCTGACATTATATCCCGGTTCCCGGCAAAAGGCAATCTTTTTGACAGGGTCCGCCTGTTTTCGGGGCGGTTTTGCGGGCTTCCACTTGCGAACCGTCCCAAATGGTGCTATACTGAGAAAAAACCTCGAGGGGAGGTTAAAGTATGAGAAGAATCGTCATTATGCTGGCGGTGACGGTGCTGTGCCTGGGTCTGTCGGGCTGCAGTGTTGCCGGCGGGATCGCCAGCGGCGTGCTGGTGGCGCTGGGCGCAGCGCTGGCTGTCCTGGCGGTACTGCGCGGACAAAGCCTGGCTCAGATGCGCCGCCGGAGCAGGATGAATAAAAAGAAGCGGGCATGGCTGCGCACTCAGATGGCCGTGACCAATGCCATCTATATGATCGCCGCGGTACTGCTGCTGGTGGGCAGCATCGTGGGCCTGGTCAGCTGCTTCACCGGAGGGGAAGAAGAGAAGCTCGTTGCCACGAAACCGCCTGCCCAGTCCATCATTGAGACAGACACGCAGCCGGACACCCAGCCCGATACGCAGCCCGAAACCCAGCCGCCTACGGTGGCGGATGTGACCGATCCTGCGGAAGAGACCAGTCCCGATCTGATCGGTATTCCCCCCAGTCTCCTGGAGCTGATGGAGAAGAACCCCGAGACCACGGATTTTGTGCTGAACTATTACAACCGGCAGCCCATGGAGATCGACCTGAGCAGCATCGACCGCAGCGCGGGTGTGCCGCTGTTCATGCAGTGGGATCCCCGGTGGGGCTATGAGGTCTACGGCAGTGATGTGATTGCCATCACCGGCTGCGCGCCCACCTGTCTCGCGATGGTGGGCTATTACCTGACCGGAGACGAAAAATACACGCCGGATCAGATGGCAGAATATGCCGAGCAGGAAGGCTACTATGCCCAGGGCATGGGCACCAAATGGACCTTTATCGGCGAGGGCGCCGAGCAGCTGGGGCTGTCCTCCACGGAGCTGCCCCTGGCCGAGGGCGTGATCATCCAGAATCTGCGTGAGGGCAATCCTGTGATCGTGGTGGTTGGTCCCGGCGACTTCACCACCGAAGGCCATTACATAGTGCTGGTGGGCTACGAGAACGGCATGTTCCGGGTCAACGATCCCAACCGCCGCGCCAATTCCGAGAAGCTGTGGAGCTATGAGACCCTGGAGCCCCAGATCCGCAACCTCTGGGCCATCAGCGTGGGATAAAATCCGTAATTATGCAGAAAAAGGCTGCTGTACACACCGTACAGCAGCCTTTTTATTTGGTCAGCTTCCATCCCGGGTCTCGCTGGCAAACTGGCGGGGAGAGATGCCGTATTCACTCTTGAAGGCACGGTAGAAATTGGCGTAGTCGCCGAAGCCGCAGAGCTGGTAGATATCACCCGGGGCGCTGCCGGAGGCGATCAGTTCCCTGGCCAGCATCAGCCGGCGGAAGATCACATAGCGGTAGATGCTGGTGCCCACCCGGTGACTGAACTCGTGGGAGAGGTGGTACTTGCTGACGTAGAATGCATTGGCCAGAGTCTCCAGGGTGATGTTTTCCCGGTAGTGGATACCGATGTAGGCCAATACCTGATCCACCAGGTCGGGGTCATCCATCCGGCGGATCCGGGAGGTGGTCTGCAGAGCCAGCCGGTTGATCTCCACCAGAAACTGCCGCAGCAGACCCTGGGCGTAGATCTCGCCGCCGGGGAGGCCGCCCTGGTATTCCCGGTTCAGCCGGGATACCATCTGCCCCAGGGACACCTGCTGTACCTTCGGCGGCCGCAGCAGATTGATGGGGCCGGTGATGTCGTCACCGAAGCAGGCGGACAGATCCATGGAGGGGGCACTGAGACTCTGCAGGAAATTCCGGTCGATCCAGAGCACGAACCGCTCGTAGGGGGCGTCGGGGGTGATGGAGGGCTGGTGCAGCGCCTGGGGCTTGATCAGCAGCAGGTCGCCGGATTCCAGCCGGTAGGTGTGGCCCTCCACCCGGTAGTTGACGCTGCCGCTCAGGAAAAACAGGATCTCATAAAAATCGTGATAGTGCAGACTGACGGATTCGGGATTGGTATCCAGGTAATGAAAAGACTCAAAGGTCTTGCTGCGCATGGTCTGGCGGCTGTCAAAGCGCTGGGTGGTCTGTGCCATGATGCACCTCCGAAAAAGTGAAACGTTTACAAAATACAAACATTTCCTATCTGTTTACTTAATTTCAGATTACAGCAATATTCGCAATATGTCAAACAATATTTGCAATTACCATTGCGAATTTTTTGTGATATACTGGCAATATCCATATAATGAAAAAGGAGCGCGTTTTTATGATTTCTTTCCTGAGCAAGGACTTCTTACTGTCCAATGATACCGCGAAGACCCTTTATCACGATCATGCGGCAAAGATGCCCATTTATGACTACCACTGCCATCTGGATCCCAGGGAGATCTACGAGGATGTCCGCTTCGAGAACATCACCAAGCTGTGGCTGGGCGGCGACCACTACAAGTGGCGCATCATGCGCTCCAATGGCGTTCCTGAAGAGTATATCACCGGCTCCGCTCCTGACCGGGAGAAGTTCCAGAAGTTCGCTGAAGCCCTGCCCCGCTGCATCGGCAACCCCATGTACCACTGGTGCCACCTGGAGCTGAAGAACTACTTCGGCTACGAGGGCACCCTGAGCCCCAAGACAGCCCAGGAGGTCTGGGATCTGGCCAACCAGAAGCTGGCTGACCCTGCTTTTTCCGCCCGGGGCCTGATCACCAGAAGCAACGTGGCCATGGTGGGCACCACCGATGATCCCCTGAGCGACCTGAAGTGGCACAAGCTCCTGGCTGAGTCCGATTTCCCCACCAAGGTCTGCCCCTCCTTCCGTCCCGACCCCGCTCTGAACTGCCACAAGGCAGGCTTCGCTGAATACATCGGCAAGCTGGCTGCGGTCTCCGGCGTGAAGATCGAGCACGCCGCCGATGTGGCCAAGGCACTGACCCAGCGCATCGACTACTTCGATTCCTGCGGCTGCCGCGCTTCCGACCACGGCCTGGACTATGTCATGTACCGTCCTGCCACCGCCCAGCAGATCGAGGAAGTCTTCCAGAAGGCCATGGCCGGCCAGGCCGTCACCGTGGAAGAGACCGAGCGCTACCAGACCTACCTGCTGCTGCACTGCGGCCGTGAATATGCCCGTGTGGGCTGGGCCATGCAGCTGCACTTCTCCTGCTTCCGCAACCCCAACTCCAAGATGTTTGCTGCCCTGGGTGCTGACCACGGCTTCGACTGCATCGCCGTCACCGACTCCTCCGCCGCCCTGCACGGCCTGATGGACGCCTGGTGCAAGGATGACCAGCTGCCCAAGACCATCGTCTACTCCCTGAACCCCGCCGACGACCAGTGGCTGGACACCCTGCTGGGCGCCTACCAGGGCACCGAGGTCCCCGGCAAGATCCAGCACGGCTCCGCCTGGTGGTTCAATGACAACAAGGTCGGCATGATCAACCAGATGATCTCCCTGGGCCAGCTGGGTATCCTGGGCAACTTCATCGGCATGCTCACCGACTCCCGCTCCTTCCTGAGCTACGCCCGTCACGAGTATTTCCGCCGCATCCTGTGCAACCTGGTGGGCACCTGGGTGGAAAACGGCGAGTATCCCGCTGATATGGACGTTCTGGGCGGTCTGATCGAGGACATCTGTGCCAATAACGCCAAGAGATACTTCGGTCTGTAATATCGTCAAATTTCATACAAAAATGTTTGAAAAGTTCGCTTTTTGACGGCGGATTCGGGAAGTTTCATAAAATAATTATTTATTTTTTGTGAATTATTTCGAAAAAACCGCACTGTCGGACGTTGTTCGATTGTGGTATAATTGATATGTTAAATATTCCCCCGGACTGAAGCCGGGGGACAGCGAAATTTTAATAAACTGGAGGAATTAACTATGCCTATGCACATGGGTTTCCGTTGGTACGGCGAAGGCAATGACAAGATCAAGCTTTCCGATATCAAGCAGATCCCCGGCGTCACCAGCATCGTCTGGGCCCTGCATCACAAGATGCCCGGCGAGATCTGGGAGGAATCCGAGATCGCGGAAGTGATGGACCAGCTCCACAAGTACGGCTTCAACGGCGACGTCGTTGAGTCCGTCAATGTCCATGACGACATCAAGATCGGCAAGCCCACCCGGGACGGCCTGATCGAGAACTACAAGCAGTGCATCCGCAACCTCAGCAAGTTCGGCGTGAAGGTCATCTGCTACAACTTCATGCCCATCTTCGACTGGACCCGCTCCGACCTGTTCCACCCCGTGGGTGACGGCTCCACCGCCCTGTTCTATGAAAAGGGCATGATCCAGGACGACTACAACGCCATGGCAAAGTACATCCTGGACTTCACCGAGAAGTACAACATGTCCTTCCCCGGCTGGGAGCCTGAGCGTATGGCCAAGCTGGACCAGCTGTTCAAGGATTACGCTCCCGTTGACCACGAGACCCTGTGGGCCAACCTGAAGTACTTCCTGGAAGCCATCATGCCCACCTGCGAGGAGTGCGGCATCAAGATGGCCATCCACATGGACGATCCCCCCTGGGACATCTTTGGCCTGCCCCGCCTGCTGATCAACGCCGAGAACATTGACCGCTTCCTGAGCATGGTCGATCATCCCTGCAACTGCCTGACCCTGTGCTCCGGCTCTCTGAACGCCGACCCCAACAACGACGTGGCTTCCATCGTCCGCAAGCACTGCGACCGCATCGCATTCGCTCACATCCGCAATGTCAAGCACTTCGATAACGGTGACTTCTCCGAGGCTTCCCACCGGGACTGCGACGGTGAGACCGGTATCCTGGAGATCCTGAAGGCTTACCACGACTGCGGCTACGAAGGCTATATCCGTCCCGACCACGGCCGTCATCTGTGGGATGAGGGTCCCGGCAATGTCCGTCCCGGCTACGGCCTGTACGACCGCGCCCTGGGCATCATGTACATGCTGGGCGTGTGGGACATGCTGGATAAGAACGCCGGCAAGGTCACCGTGGCCAACGCTTAATCAAGTAAATCAACATCCATTGGAGGTAATTCACCATGGCAAATCTTCCCCTGCATCACGATTTTACCGGTAAGGTCGTCGTCGTCACCGGCGCAGGCGGCGTTCTGTGCGGCGATATGGCCCGCGCCTACGCCTATGCCGGCGCAAAGGTCGCCGCTCTGGACCTGAACGAGGCCGCTGTCAAGAAGCTGGCCGACGAGCTGAAGGCAGAAGGCTACGTCTGCGAAGGCTACAAGGCCAACGTTCTGGAGCTGGAGGCGCTGGAGGCTGTCCATCAGCAGGTCCTGGCCGATCTGGGTCCCTGCGACATCCTGGTCAACGGCGCCGGCGGCAACAACCCCCGTGCCACCACCGACAACGAGTACCAGCACGAGGCCAAGGAAGGCCAGAAGACCTTCTTCGATCTGGATTCTTCCGGCGTCGACTTCGTCTTCAAGCTGAACTTCCAGGGCACCCTGCTGCCCACCCAGGTCTTTGCCAAGGACATGGTGGAGCGTAAGTGCGGCAACATCCTGAACATCTCCTCCATGAACGCATATACCCCCCTGACCAAGATCCCCGCCTACTCCGGCGCCAAGGCTGCCATCTCCAATTTCACCCAGTGGCTGGCTACCCACTTCGCCGGCACCGGCATCCGCTGCAACGCCATCGCCCCCGGCTTCATCGTCTCCAACCAGAACCGCGCGCTGCTGTTCAACCCCGACGGCACCCCCACCGCCCGTTCCAACAAGATCCTGAACGGCACCCCCATGGGCCGTTTCGCTGATTCCGAAGAGCTGCTGGGCGGCATGTTCTTCCTGACCGACGATGTGGCTGCTTCCGCCATCACCGGCGTCATCCTGCCCATCGACTGCGGCTTCGCTGCTTACTCCGGCGTGTAATCGAATTTCTTTAGGAGGATATTACCATGACTGTTATGGAAAGACTCGCTAACTCCGTCGTCGTCCCCGTTGTCGTTCTGGACAAGGTCGAGGACGCTGTCCCCACTGCCAAGGCCATGGCCGCCGGCGGCGTGGACACCATGGAGATCACCTTCCGCACTGCCTGCGCACCTGAGTGCATCAAGGCCGTTGCCGAAGCCTGCCCCGACGTTCTGGTGGGCGCCGGCACCATCGTCAACCTGGAGCAGGCAAAGCTGGCTGTTGAGATGGGCGCAAAGTTCATCGTTTCCCCCGGTTTCTCTGATGAGGTCGTGGGCTGGTGTGTTGAAAACGGCATCGCTGTCGCTCCCGGCTGCGTCACCCCCACCGAGATCATGGGTGCGCTGAAGCACGGCCTGAAGATGGTCAAGTTCTTCCCCGCCAATGTCTACGGCGGCCTGAACGCCATGAAGAACCTGTCCGCTCCCTTCGTTGGCCTGAAGTTCCTGCCCACCGGCGGCGTCAACGCAGCCAACATCAAGGAGTATATCGACGCTCCCTTCATCCACGCCGTGGGCGGCAGCTGGGTCTGCCCCAAGGCTGACATCCAGGCCGGCAACTGGGACAAGATCACCCAGCTGTGCATCGATGCCCGCAAGGCCGCCAAGGGCGAGTAATCCGATCACCACAACGCCTTGCCTCCCTCTCTGAGGGAGGTGCCCGAAGGGCGGAGGGAGTGTCGCTCTGTTGAAAGGACACTCCCCCAGTCACCTTCGGTGCCAGCCCCCTCAGGGAGGGGGCCAAGGCTTCCGTCGGCAGAATCAGCCGATACTTCATTTATTTTAATTTGAAAGGAAATATACATCATGGCAAAGATTGTTACTTTCGGCGAACTGATGCTGCGTCTGCAGCCCTTCAACTACGAGCGCTTCGTCCAGGCTTCCTCCGTTGAGTTCACCTTCGGCGGCGGCGAGGCCAACGTGGCTGTCTCCCTGGCCAACTACGGCATGGACGCTGCTTTCGTTACCAAGCTGCCCAAGCACGCCATCGGCCAGGCCGCTGTCAACTCCCTGCGCCGCTACGGCGTCGACACCACCATGATCACCCGCGGCGGTGACCGTGTCGGTATCTACTACAACGAGAAGGGCGCTTCCCAGCGTGGCTCCGTCTGCATCTATGACCGCGCGCATTCCGCCATCCAGCAGGCTACCACTGCTGACTTCGACTGGGCAAAGATCTTTGAGGGCGCCGAGTGGTTCCACTTCACCGGCATCACCCCCGCACTGGGCCCCAACGTTGTTGAGATCTGCCGTGAGGCTTGTAAGGCTGCAAAGGCTGCAGGCTGCAAGATCTCCTGCGACCTGAACTACCGCGGCAAGCTGTGGACCCGTGATGAGGCCCGCGCAGCCATGACCGACCTGTGCCAGTACGTCGACGTCTGCATCTCCAACGAAGAGGATGCCAAGGACGTCTTCGGCATCGAGGCAGAGAACACCGACATCTATGGCGGCTCCCTGAACCACGAGGGCTACAAGTCCGTCGCCAAGCAGCTGGCTGACAAGTTCGGCTTCGAGAAGGTCGCCATCACCCTGCGTGAAAGCCATTCCGCATTCGACAACGGCTGGTCTGCAATGCTGTACAACGTCGCTACCGACGAGTACTGCTTCTCCAAGAAGTACAACCTGCACATCATCGACCGCGTCGGCGGCGGTGACTCCTTCGGCGGCGGTCTGATCTACGCCCTGCTGTCCGGCAAGGAAACCCAGGCAGCTGTCGAGTTCGCAGTTGCAGCATCCGCACTGAAGCACTCCATCGGCGGCGACTACAACATGGTCACCGTTCCCGAGGTTGAGAAGCTGGCAGGCGGCGACGGCTCCGGCCGTATCCAGCGCTAAGCTGATTTGATTCCATAAGAAATCCCCGGATCCGTCAGGATCCGGGGATTTTGTGTATCAGCAGCTTTGCTCTTCTTCCCAGTGCAGCAGCGTAAACGTACTCTTCCGGCACTGGATGATGCCCTCCCGCTTCATCACGGTCAGCTCGTGGGACAGGGCGCTGCGGTTGACGCAGAGGAAGGATGCCAGCTCCTCCCGGTCAAAGGGGATGGTGAAGGCGGCGGTGCCCCGCTTGCCCGCCTGCATGGTCAGATAGGTCATGATCCGCTCCCGCAGGCCCTTCTGGCTAAGGATGGCCAGACGATAATCCTTACGCATGTTTTCGTGGGCGATGATGGTCAGCAGCCGCAGCAGGATCTTCTGGCGGTCATCATCGGGCAGGTGCCCCGGCACCAGCAGTACGGATACCGGGAAGAACAGCACCCGGCTGGGTTGTACCGCCACTGCGTGGTAGGGGGAGACGCGGCTGCGGGTGCACATCAGGTCAGCGCCGTAGATCTCGCCGGGTTCCAGGGCATCCATGATCCGCTGCTCGCCGTCGATGGTGATATGGATGGTGTGGATCAGTCCTGTCACCACGAAGCCGAAGCTGTCCAGCCGCTCCTGGGGCATGATGAGGAAGCTGCCTTTGGTGAATTCCTGAATGTTACCCAGGGGGAGCAGGGTGTTTTCGATGCACTCCGGTGACAGATCGCCAAACAGGGAACTATTTTGCAGCAGTCTTGCCAGTTCGTTCATAAGGAAATACCTCGTATCATTTGATCGGTTTCAGCATATCACAAATTATATCACAAAAACGTTGGTGTGCCAACGTACTTTTACGGGAGTTTCGGGTATGATATAATTGTCATACAAGGGGCACGTTATCCGGATGCAGACTGTTGCAGCCGGAGCTGTTCCCTGACGAAGGAGTATAATTATGAATTCTATTTTTGCGAAGATGCTCTATGAGCTGGAAAAGAACCATGATATGATGCTGGTTACCATTATTTCTGAGGCGGGCTCCGCACCCCGGGGTACCGGCTCCCAGATGCTGATGAACATGGACGGCCTGCTGCTGGGCACCATCGGCGGCGGAGCGGTGGAGCACCAGTCCATGATCCTGGCCGCTCAGCTGTTGGCTGAAAAACGGTCCGACGTCCATCATTACGTCCTGCGCAAGAACAAGGGGGAGGACATCGGCATGGCCTGCGGCGGCGATGTGTCTGTGTGGTTCCAGTTTGTCGATCACACTGAACCCGGCTGGGCAGAGCTGGCAGGTGCTGTGCTGGAGCAGATCAACGCCCGGAAGCCCGGCTGGCTGGTTCAGAAGCTGGACGGTTCCTTCCCCACGCTGCTGGGGGAGAACGGTGAAGTCCTGGCGGGCGATGCAATTCCCGGTGCTGCTGACTACCGGATCCCGGGCTGTAAGCTGACCGCTGTCGGTTTCTCCATGCCCCTGCCCATCGGCGAGCGCGCCATTATCTTCGGCGGTGGTCACATCGCCCGTGCCCTGGCGCCGCTGCTGCATGGTGTGGGATTCCGGGTCACCGTCATGGACAACCGGACGGAATTTGCCGACCCCGCCGATTTCCCCGGCGCGGAGCGGGTGGTCTGCGGCGACTATCTGCGGATCGCGGATTATCTGGATCTGAATGAAGAAGACTATGTGGTGGTCATGACCAACGGCCACAGTCACGATTTTGTCGTCCAGGAGCAGGCCCTGCGCCGGAAGCTGGCCTATATCGGCGTCATCGGCTCCCGCCGGAAGACCGCCGTGGTAAATGCACGGCTGCGGGAGGCGAACGTTCCCGAGGAAGGTATCGCCCAGGTGCACACGCCCATCGGCACACCAATCAAGGCGGTTACCCCCGCCGAGATCGCCATCTCCATCGCCGGCGAGATGATCTGTGAGCGTGCCCTCCGCCGGGAAGCCGACGGCCAGCGCCACAACGGCTGCCCCATGCATTAAAAAAGAGCGGCAGGCGCTGATGCGCCTGCCGCTTTTGCGTTCAGATCACTGCAGCCCCTGCTCGTAGGCCTCGATCATCTTCTTGACCATCTGGCCGCCGACGGAGCCTGCCTCGCGGGAGGTCAGGTGACCGTTGTAGCCGGGCTGGAGATTGACGCCCACTTCCCTTGATGTATCTTTTACCTATTAAACCTCATCTTCCATCATGTAGAAATCAAGTATTACTTATATCACCTGCGTTTCTTCCACCTGTCGTACATGATCGGAAGCAAGTGAATACGAATGATTTAAGGCATCCAGAAATGGGTGCCTTTTTTCACGCCCATAACAGGAGGTGAATGGATGTGAACAGCAGTCAGAAAAACGGCTCCGCAACCGTAGCAGAACAGGTCGTTGAGATACCCCTTGCACAGCTGCACCCCTTTGAGGGACATCCTTTCAAGGTTCAGGACGATGATGCCATGCTGGAAATGGCCGAGAGCATCCGTCAATATGGTGTGCTCGTTCCCGGTATTGTCCGTCCCGATCCTGACGGCGGATATGAAATGATCGCCTGCCATCGACGGCACCGTGCCAGCCAGCTTGCCGGGAAAGAGACTATGCCGGTTATCGTAAGAAACATGGATGATGATGCCGCCATTATTATCATGGTGGACAGCAATCTTCAGCGTGAGAATATTCTGCCCAGCGAAAGAGCCTTTGCATATCGTATGAAGCTGGATGCCATGAAACACCAGCGGAAACGGGATGCAGCACTTTTGTCCCAAGTTGGGACAAAACCGGAACGGGCAGACGAGCTGCTGGCACAGCAAGTCGGTTCCAGCCGTAATCAGGTACAGCGATATATCCGACTGACAGAGCTGATCCCGCAGCTGCTGGATATGGTCGATGAAAAGAAAATCGCCTTGAACCCGGCCTATGAGCTGTCGTTCCTGAAGAAATCTGAACAGGAAATGTTGCTTACGACCATGGACTATGAGCAGGCAACCCCATCGCTTTCCCAGGCACAGCGCATGAAAAAACTGAGCCAGGAAGGGACTTTGACGGAGGATACTATGTTGGAGATTATGTCCGAAGTCAAAAAGGGCGAGCTGGACAAAGTAACCTTTTCCTCTGATACTCTGCGTAAATACTTCCCCCGAAGCTACACCCCGCAGAAGATGCAGGATACAATCATTAAGCTGCTGGAACAGTGGCAGCGCAAACGTCAGCAGCAACAACAGCGATGAAAGGAGCCATGCGTATGCTGGATATTACCGCAAGAGAACTGAAAGGTCATAACATCCTGGCTGTGGAACGGTTTCAGGATAAGACCTGTCACATGATCGAGTTTGTTGTCCGAAGCGACAGCAGCCCCTATGGGGACAGAGATGACGAGGTTCGCCTATTCCTGGCTGAACCGGATTTTGCCGCTGCGCTGGACAGTCACAAGCGGCAGGAAATCAAGATCAAGAAATATGCCCACATCATAGAGGGGCATATCCTGTTCGACCAGTTAAACAGAGCATACAGAGGTTGATCGCCGCAGTTCTGACATGACTGCGGCTTTTTCTATGCCCAAAACTGAAAGGAGTGAAGCAAATGCCTACCTTCCGTGTGGAACGGACTGGAAACTACACCGTAATGAGTAACCATCATCTGCGTAATGAAAAGCTGTCCCTGAAAGCTAAGGGGCTGCTGTCACAGATGCTTTCGCTTCCTGAAAAATGGAACTATACCCTGGCTGGCCTATGTGCCATCAACCCAGAGAGCAAGGATGCCATCCGCTCCGCTCTGCGAGAACTGGAAGATCAGGGCTATGTAGTTCGCCGCCAGACCACCGATGCCAGCGGCAAGTTCAGCAAAAACGAGTACATCATCTACGAGGTGCCTGTTTCAAAACCGGATACCGGTGCTGATCCGTCGTTGGAAAAACCGTTGTCGGAAAACCCG
>JAFTVM010000038.1 GCA_017465745.1 Oscillospiraceae bacterium | reverse complement strand
TAGCAGGTAACTAAGAGGGAGTCGCTGCTATTTTGCGAAAAACTTCTTTACTTTTCGTTATCTACAAATTCAAACAATTCTTCGACAGTCACATTGAATATTTTCGCTATATCCATAGCTAACTTTAAGGAAGGATTATATCTGCCATTTTCAAGGTGAACAATGGTTTCTCGCCTTGCGCCTACCATCTCAGCGAGTTCACTTTGCTTATATCCTGCCCGCTCTCGATATTCTTTGATTTTGGTAATGAGAGCCATATTATACCCCCTTACTATCCATAACTACAAACATCACTGTGCGAATAATAGATAAAACCAAAATCGACAACACAATCATCCATCCAATAAATCCTGTACTGACGACATTCCCATGACCAAGAATGGCAGCACCAAAAGCAACTACAACCATTACACCAACAAAAAGTTTTAAGCAAATTGAATCGCATCGTTTCAAGTTTTGTTCTGCCATCTCGTCGATGCCTTCTTTTTTATACTTTGAAATTCGGATCATTTGTACAATAAAGAAAGAGTAGAGAAAGACACCAAGTACATATTGCACCGTTTCATACCAGTCTTTCCAATCGGTTCTTGCCCACATCCAATAATAGGATGTGAGGATGATAGCATAGACAATTTTAGTTCCGACAATTTCTTTTAAGGATACTTTCTTATTCATATTGTTGTTCTCCCGTGTTATATATTTCGCACTTGCGATGTTATAAATATATCACTTTACCTTATGGATGTCAATAGAAAAGTGAAATATTTATAACTTTAAAAGAACAAGCGGCAGAGAGTTTTCCCTGCCGTTTTGGTTTATGTGTAAATAATTTCTGTGTTGACAATTTCTCTTGCCCTTGCTTGTATCTCATTCATTTTTCCAACCCACAACATCGGGTTTTCTGCTTTGAATTGTTCGGTCAAGCCCTCCTTATCAGCCATCTGCTCGACCAATCGAAACATCATTTCTGTTGCCTGTCTGTCAATATCTGCAAGGTAGGAGTTTAGTGTACTCTTAATCAGCATTGTAGTATAAAGGAACTGCTTATGCTCCTTCAAATACTGCTTGTGGCGTTGTCCCCATAAGCCGATAGGCTGTGTTTCTTCTTCGGAAAGTATCAGACAAGGGATATAATAGTCTCCCTGCAACTCATACCATAAACCATTACTTTCATCAAAAATGTACTTGTCCATATAATAAATCCTCCAGTATAATATATTCGCACATACGTCACAGTTCTTCGATTGCCACATTCTGTTATATCTTGTTATCAGATTATCTTGCCCTTGTGTTTGCCCTTATCAGCTTGCAAGGGAAGAATAAACATAAGTGAAATCGTATAATAAGTTAAGGTGAGTATTTTGCGATAAACCCTTTATTTTCAAGGCTTTTGGAGGATTTTATTAAAACCCTGTGAGGGTTAATAACCACTTATAAAATTGTGGTTTTCAAATTGTAGTTTGTCGTACCCTTAACGTTTTCAATTGCAGGGGACGGGGCACCCGTCCCCTGCATTGGTGTACCATATCGGAACCATAACCTGCAATTTACGCAAAAAGAAACCAGCCTTGCGGCTGGTTCCTTTTGTTTAACCGTATACCTCTTCCTCCACGGGGAAAGGATGTGCTTTCAGGTAGGCCACGGTGTGGCGGCTGTCGGCGTAGATGGTGATATGGATGTAGTTGTACCATTCACCCGTTTCCGCATCTCCCAGGTAGCCGGACATGGGCTCCCGCAGCGCAAATTCCAGCCAGGCTGTGGTCTCGCCATCGTGGTAATGGCCGTTCTGGGCCATATTGCCCTCGGCGCAGTCGGCCAGGATGGCCTCCACCAGTCCCTCGATGTATTCCCGGTTGGTGTAGTTCATGTAGATCTGGCCGTAGGTGCTTTCACCGTCTGCCTTGTAGCCATCATAGTACACATGCTCGATCTTTTCCGCAAATTCCTGGACGTTATCGGTGCCCAGGATAAAGTCAGCCCGGGTGTAGAACTGCTGCGCCAGCTGTCCGGCGGGGGAGGACGCAGCCGCCTCATACTTGCGGGCCACGGTGACGCCGTTGTCCAGGACATAGTACAGGCACAGGTTGCTGTAGTAGTCCGAACCATCGGTGCGGGTGGAGTGGATCTGGCCGTCCAGCACCAGCTGATGGATCTGGCGCACCAGTTCCAGATCCCCTTCCTCCGTCAACAGCGGCTCATCACCGGAGCGGGGATCGTAGCTGTCCGTCAGCCTCACTGCCTTGATGTCGTCCGCATCGGGCACATAGCGGGTGATGCCGATGGGATCCAGGGCAGTCAGCACCAGCGTGAGGATGAAGGCCGCAGCCAGAACGCCGAACCACAGGAAGCCCTTGGGCTGGAAAACCTTCGTGGTGCGCATCAGCAGCATCCGGCCCGTAAAGAAGCCGATGACCAGCCCCAGCGCCAGGAAGATATATTCGTTAACGCTGAAAAGCTCGGCGAAAACCTGGAAGCCTGCCGCCATGCACATGGTGTACAGCACCAGGAACACAGGCTCCAACGCCCGGACGGCCATGAAGTCACCGGCGCTTTCCAGCTTCCGGCGGCGGTAGAGCAGCAGGGCGGTGCCCAGCAGCGCCACACCCAGCACCGCGCAGACGATCAGATACCACCAGCTTATGCCGGGAGCCACGGACTGGACAAGATACTCATTGTGGGTGACATGCTCCACCGTCCGGCGGGTCACCAGCACCAGATCCTGGCCGCTCTGGATCATGCTCCACACAGGGCACCACAGCAGGAAGGGTCCCTCGGTGGCACACACGCCGTAGAGCAAAGGCTCATAGATGGTATAATAGAACCAGTAGACGATGAGGGAGAAGGTATTGACGATGCCGTAGATCAGCACCATGGCGAAGCGGTTGCCCACGCACAGTGCCGCGCAAACCGCCAGGCCGAAGAAGAACAGGTACTGCAGCATGACCGCCAGATACCACCACAGCGCCACGCTCCAGCCCGCTCCCAGCATGGGCAGGGCCACCAGCATCATCAGGGTATTGGGCACCAGGGCGAACAGCAGGCCGGAGACCGTGTGGGTAACGAACCAGCACTCCCGGCGCAGTGGCATGGCGTGCAGGGCGTTGCAGTGGCGGGCATTGAACAGGTCGCCGAAGAGAAGCTGCCCGTTCAGCAGGCCGTAGCACAGGTTGATGAAGGCCATGAAGCTGATGGACTGGGCCATCTGATCCGCCCGGTAGTATTCGTGATCCGTATCCACCATCACCACCGTCAGGATCATGAACAGACCCACGGTGTACAGTACCCAGGCCGGGGCAAAGCGGGTGACGTCCTTGCGGAAGGCGGCGGGATTAAATAACGATGTTCTTGACTTCATAGTTCACACCTCCCAATTCGTAGATGAAGATCTCCTCCAGAGACAGGGGCAGCACATCGAAGTAGGCGGGCTTGACAGCAGCCACCGCCTGCTCCACCTCATGGGCAGTGCCCCGAACGATGAGGGTATTGAGCCGGCCGGAGCTGCTCTGGTGGAGGATGTCCAGGCCCCGGGGCGCCTCGCCCACGATCTGCAGCTTCACGGTGTTGCCCTGCATGTCGGCAAGGCTCCGCTCCAGGAGCATTTTTCCGTGGTCCATGATGCCCACGTGGTCGCAGATGTCCTCCAGCTCCCGCAGGTTGTGGGAGGAGATCAGCACCGTGGTGCCCCGCTGGGCCACATCGGAAAGGATCAGGCTCCAGACCTGGCGGCGCATGACGGGATCCAGGCCGTCCACAGGCTCATCCAGGATCAGCACATCCGGGCGGCAGCAGATGGACAGGTGGAAGGCCGCCTGCTTCTGCATGCCCTTGGAGAAACGGCGGATCTGGCTGTTTTTGGGCAGCTGGAAAACCTCGTACAGGCGGTGATAGAGTTCGTCGTCGAACCTGGGGTACATCCCCCGGTAGAATTTATGCATCTCCTCCAATGTGGCGGAGGGGTAGTAGAAGATCTCGTCAGGGATGGAGGCAATGCGCTCCTTCAGGGCGGGATTTTCATAGATAGGCTGGCCCTCCATGGTGATGGAGCCGGAATCCGGGCGGTAGACGCCGGTCAGATGCCGGATGGCGGTGGACTTGCCCGCGCCGTTGGGACCCACTAGGCCGTAGACGGTGCCTCTGGGGATCGTCATGGACAGGTCATCCAGGGCGGTAAAGCCGCCGAAGGTCTTGGTCACGTTCTTCATTTCAAGCATGTTCTTTCCCTCCTTCTTCGATCCGGGCCATGAGCTCTGCCCGGGTGGCGCCGATGCGCAGCAGTGCAGCCACGGACTGGTCGAAAGCGTTCAGCAGCTCCTGCCGCTGCTCGGCGGTGTATTCCGGCAGGCCGCAGACGAAGCAGCCCTTGCCCGGCACCGTGGCGATCCAGCCCTCGGCTTCCAGCAGTTTGTAGGAACGCTGGATGGTGTTGGGGTTGATGGACAGCTGCACCGCCAGTTCCCGGACGCTGGGCAGCTTTTCGCCGGGCTCCAGAACACCCGCGCTGATCTGCTCCCGGAACCGGTCCATGATCTGCACATAAATGGGACGACCGTCCCGATAATCCAGGTGTACCATAACATCCCTCCTTAACTGTACTAATTGTTCTAGTACAGTTAGTATAACAGTTAGTACGGTCATTGTCAATGCACCGCAGATTAAAAGTTGGTTAAGATTGCCTCAGATTGTAGTTTGTCGTACAGTCCATTTGTAGGGCGCGGTCATGACCGCGCCGATCAGGTTAGACAACAGCCTATGTATATATTGTGGTATATCGTTACAATCACAAAATATCCAACACATCCGTCGTCGATACGGGGGCGGCGGGGTCAT
>JAFTVM010000037.1 GCA_017465745.1 Oscillospiraceae bacterium | reverse complement strand
CTCATAGCCGGTATAGCCGGTCAGACGCTGTTCCACCTTATCGCACACACGGTTGTTGAGCGTCCATTCCCGGGTCTCGTTAGGATCCAGAGCCTTGGTGATGCGCTTACCGGGAGTGCCCAGGTAATGGCCTGCATTCATAGCGATTCTGTACATGTTGATTTCCTCCTATGTAAAAATGAGATTGTAGCCGCTCAGGTGGGAGCGGAGGGTGGATTGGATGTGCCCGCCGGGGTCGGGGAGCAGCTGGCAGATGGTGATGGTCTCCACGGAGCAGCCGGACAGGGCGGCGCGGAGCTGGGCGGCCGCATTGGGGGCGGCTGCGGGATCAGAGAGGAAGCTGTCCACCTGCACCCAGCCCCGGACGGTGCCGGGCCAGTCGGTGTCTACCGCCAGGGTGCCGTCTCCATGGATCCATCCGAGATGGGTGTGTTCCATGGCTTATTCCTCCCGCAGGATGTAGGTGATCTTCATGGTCTTATCCGCCGTCTTGGTGACAGGGGTTTCCAGATTATTGATGGTGGCGAGGTAAGGGGTCAGGAGGGCGAGTGTTGCCGTTCGAGATGCTGTATCTTTATACGGCCAACACTCAGTTCCGGGCCAGAACGCAAATGGCCCAAATCTCAGATTCGGAGCACAGCAGCCACCGAGACCGTAATTTCCTTGGTAGTTAGAAGTTGAATAACTGGGAGCATAGGTTCTATATGCCACATCATCCAGGATGTAGCCGTTTGTAAAATAGACCAGGTCGCCAATGGAATTAAATGTACATCCACCGTAATCGACAGAGGTAGCGCTGGTGGCGCCGAGCTGATCTGCAGCAGGAGAAACCGTGAAACCATCACAGGGAATCTCTATCAAGTCAGTGGGATTTTCCAGATTGATTTTGTAGATCGCAGTCTTGTCATACTTGACACAGTACAAATAACCATTTTTCACGAGAAGGTGATTGGTTCTCTTTGGAGTATTGTTGGATGTATTTACCGCGTAATAACCAAATCTGTAAATCTGGGCCGCCAGTGTCCATGTGCCTTCCTCAACAGTCCAGTCATCCGTATTGATCTTGACCCAGTTGACGGTGGCATTACCCGAGGAATTACCATCAGTATTTCCGCTGTGCTGGAATCCCCAAATATAGCCATCGCCACCATCGCAGAAAGAGAAATAACCAGCGCTAGATATAGCTGCTGCCGGAAAGGATTCAAAGGAAATTGTTTTGAAAAGTTCACGGTCTTTATGAACTGCAACAGTATCAAACATCCCCAGCGCATCGTACCGCCAGCGGTATCTATAAACAGATGCACCTTTAGCGTACGGCCAAATGGCGTACATATATCCATCGTCCTTAATTGTAGTAAGACATATCCAGGCTCTGGCCTGTAGATATTCTTCTACTAACTCTGTCTCCACTCTTTCGAGCTGAACAAACCGACTGCTCTGGATCAGCGTAGAACCCCATCCGCAGGATCCTGCCCACCTGGATGTCAGACCCAGGGCGGAAATATCGCCATTACCCTGGGATGTCCCGAAATCAAAGACAAAGCGGTAGCCTGTCCCATCCTCCAGCTTGCCGCTCTCCGTCTGGTTCATGGAGCCACGCATGGGATCGGCGCCGGAGTTGACCGCATTGTTGGAGTAGCCCGTCAGCTTCTGGATGGCATAATACTTGGAGGGATCTTCCTCCAGGGGGCTTTCGTACAGGAAAATGCCGCCGATCAGATTGGGGACGATGGGAAGAAGATTGTTCAGGTCATAAACCGCCCGGTGGTGCATACCGAACGGGGAGGTATTCAGGATGTCAGAAATCGCGTTGGTGATCATGTTGTCGTGCTTCACGATTTCCTTTTTTCCGGTTTTCACATCGGTCAACTCAATGGTTGCCGTACCTTTCAGCATTGTTTTATCCCTCCTAGTTGAGATAGTTGATGACCACTTCGGTCACATAGCTTGTGGTGTCCATCAGGACGAACCGGATCCGGTAGGCTGTGGAGGTCACCACCTCCGCCCAGGCTTCCAGACTGATGTTCTCCATGGTGGTTTTGGTCATGCCTGCGTTTTCCGTATCCACCGTGACCCACTGGGCACCGTCGTAGGCTTTCCAGGTGGCTCCGTCATTAAAGGATATTGCAAACAGAACATCCTCCGAGGCGGTCACGGTGACGCTCTCGATGCCCAGAATGGTGGAGTCCGACATATCCTGCGCGTCCGTCACCACGATCTGCGGCACCGGTGGCGCACCTGTTACGGCGGCTGTCAACACCGGGAGATCGCCGGTGGTGTCATGCCAGTACAGCACCTCCGGGTCTGTCAGCCCCACCAGCAGGGAGCCGTCCGGGAGGTCGTCCACGCCGTAGGTCTGGAACAGGCTTGCGCTGAGTTCCGTTTCCGTCAGGGCCGTGAGGGTGCCGTCGGTGACGGTGTAGATGGTGGCGCTGGAGCGGATCAGACACTTATACATTGGCCCAAGTATAGGCCCCATATAAAAGTCGGATGTGCCCTCGCTGGTATAGAACACCTTGTTAACCCGATCATACATCCCCGCAGTTCCTGCACGCCATACAGGAATGAAATCTCGCACCAAGCCGCCATCCTGCCAGATTTTGCAGTAGTAAACCCGGCTCGTACCAGTGTAGTTGGTTGATCCAGGGTTACCGCCGTATGTGAACATGAAAAGAGTGTTGGTGGAGGTGTTCGATCCTGAGGCAACAGCAGCACGTTCAACGTTATTGATGATTGCTTTATCATTGGGGAAGGCTTTCACTGTGTAAACGGTGTTTATAGCGGGCTGTAGCGAAATCGTAACTTCCGTACCGAGCCTATAAGATAGAAAACTGAGGGTACCTGCGTAGTTACGTGGGAAAGGGGTGTACCACCGATTGCTACTCAACATGTGGTTACCATATTGCTCTGGCTCAGATGTCCGATCTTGTTGATGGTCTTGCCAACCTTTTGGAGATACAGCTTGATAACCTTCTGATAGCGGCTGTCGATCAGCGCCAGGGCATCCGCCAGCTGTTCATCCGTCAGCATCGCAGAACCCCTTCACCGTCACATCCTGGGGGGGCGTTTCCTCTTCCGGCTCTGCATTGTACTTGCCGCAAACACAGGCATGGCCGCAGCTGATCACCGTAACCAATTCCCCCAGGCCACTGGTCTGCTCATAATCCAGATCCAGGGTGTTACAACTCGGGCAACACTTTTTGAAGTAGATGTCGATCATAGCTCATTCCTCCATCAGCAGGCTGTCAACCGTCTGGGGCTGTAAGGCCTGCGCAGCTTCGACCTCTTTCTTCGCGGCATCCAGATCCATGCCGGTCACCCAGGATACCAGTCGCTCAGGGAGAATCAGGCCACGGCTTTCCAGTTCAGAAAGCTGGCTGAAGGTCTCTGTGGATGCTTCCATCATGGACATATCCCAGTCCCAGATGATCTGCCAGTCGCCCATAGCACCGGCAGGTGTCGCACCAGTGAACTCCGCCAGAACATCCAGCGCATAGGCCAGCTGATTGAAGGCCACTTCGATATTGGTGCGGATGGCGTCAATGTAAGCGAAAGTCTCAGCATTGGCCTGCTTGATCTCTGTGGCCGTTGCGTTCCCGGTGCGGGGTTCGGTCAGGATGCCGGGGGAAACACCCACCGAGCTTTCCAGAAGGCCGCACAGCTGCTGGAAGCGGGACAGATAGGCACTGTCGCGGATTGCCGGGTCATAGACTTCCCACAGGTTGTCATCTTTCAGGCCGGTGCCAGCGAAGCGCTTAAACAGTCCATCCTGGGGCAGCTGGTTATCCTTTCCGAACATCCGATCATCCACGCCCACAAAAGGCTTTTTAAGACGGTATTCCTGGCGCATATCATCCAGGCAGATATACAGATCCCGGATGATTTCCTCGGATCCGTAGGTGATATCCAAGGGAAATGCATCGTTTTTTGATAACATTTCCTCTACTCACCATGATTGCGTAGCACTTATGACACGAAGCTTGTCTGCGGCGAAAGGAATCTTCAAAAGTAGGATTTTTGAAGCATTCTCGCCGCTTTATTGGATCAACTGTATCCTGTTTTTGCCTAGAAACATTTTGACTTACTTGGGATTAGATGCCGATGGCATTATGAGCAAGATATTACAGCTCCTCTACTGGATCACTACACCGCTCATTGTTGCTTTCCGTGATAGCATCTACGAGTACATCGCCACATTCCTTGGTTAATCGCAGAAGGAATCTAGTCAACCTGATCAATTCCCACGCCGTTCCCTGCTCTGCTATTCGCTTTTGTGCGGATAGCAGATTTTTTATTACCTCGCGTTCTACAGACGATTTCAGGGTCATCCGAAGTTTGTTCATTCATATCACCTCCTCCGCATGCTTCATTGTTGCTATTATATGCTTCGTGCTTACTTTTGTCAAGCACATATTTGCAACAATGAAACATTTTTCTTGACAATGCTACATGTGGGTGATAAGATAGCAATGCAAGGAGGTGATACAATGCATAACCGAATCAAGCAGGTTAGAAAGTCCACTGACCTTACTCAGCAGGAATTTGCCGATCGCATCGGAGTAAGCCGTGGTGCTCTTGCCAACTATGAGGTTGGTAGAAATGAGCCTATTGATGCCGTGATTTCCCTGATTTGCCGCGAATTCAACATCAATGAATCCTGGCTTCGCACTGGTGAAGGCGAAATGCTGAAACCTGTCAATCGCGATGCAGAGATTGCTTCTTTTATGGGTGACGTGATGCGGGGCGAAAGTGATGACTTCCGGCGTCGGCTAGTAGCCGTCCTGGCTAAACTTGACGCTTCTGAATGGGAACTGCTGGAGAAGATGGCATTAAGGCTGGCTGCTGAATACAAAAAAGAAGACCAGGTCTGATACCTGATCTTCTTAGTTGGTGGTTTTTACTTTTTGGTAAGCGAGCGAATGAACTCCAGAACAATTTCCAATTCTCTTGTATTGGCGTTTTTCAAGAGTTCCAGTATCTCGTTAATCTTTTCTTTGTTATGTAACATCATTCGCCCTCCGTTCATAGCTTATGTGTTCCAATATTATCAAACAAACATTCGTATTTCAATAACCAATATTTGCCGAACACTATTGTGTCCAATAAAGCGGACACAATAAAACCGCCCCGATGCTGCAACATCAAGGCGGCCCACTTGTTCAATTGAATTATTTAATAAAAAAACGCCCCGGTGCTGCAACACCAGGGCGCTGCCGGATCTGAGCTGCAACTCGGAAACGGCTATACAGAAAACCTACCCGTCACAGATAGGGACATTCTGCCCATTTATTTTAACCCCTGATGGGCCGAGTGTCAAGAAAGGAGTTAGAATCGTGGGAAGAAAAGCAATTGATTTAACGGGGCAACGATTTGGACGACTTGTAGTCATTAAACAGGTCGAAGGCCCGAATAACAAAGATGCGCATTGGTTGTGTAAGTGCGACTGCGGATCACTAACAACATACACGAGGCGTACATTAAAACACGGCAGGGCTAAAAGCTGTGGATGCCTCAAAAAAGAAAGAGCATCCGCAGGGGACTGGTCGAGAATTCACGGCGGGTGCCAAACACGGTTGTACCGCATCTGGCATAACATGAAATGGCGGTGCGCTAACCCCAACTCCCCTAAGTGGCCTTTATATGGTGGTAGGGGAATTACCGTCTGCAATGAATGGATTGATGACTTCCCCGCCTTTCGAGACTGGGCGTACTCTAATGGATACCAAGACGAGTTAACTCTTGATCGCGTCGACAACAATAAAGGATACAGCCCCAGCAATTGTCGCTGGGCAACTCCATCCGAGCAAAACAGAAACAGACGCCCCTATCACCGAAAAAAAGGAGGGGCTCAAAATGGCTAGGAAATCAGCTGCTGGAATGGGATCAATTCGGAAGAAAGTTATTAAGCGAGGAAATAAAGAGTACACATACTTTGAAGCTCGGTACACCGCCGGCTACGATCCCGGCACCGGGAAGCAGATCCAGCGCAGCATCACCGGCAAAACCCAGAAAGAGGTTTCCCAGAAACTGAAGGCCGCTACCGCCGCCATCGACGCCAAGACTTACACCGCCCCCAGTAAAATGACTGTGGGCCAATGGCTGGACATTTGGACAAAAGAATACCTGGGCGGCGTCAAGCCCCTGACGGTCAACTCCTACAAGACCGCCGTCAAAAACCACATAAAGCCCGGCTTGGGTGCCATCAAACTGGACGCCCTCGATCCGCATACTGTGCAGAGCTTCTACAACAGCCTGACCACCCAGAAAAGCCTATCTCCCAAAACCGTCAAAAATATCCACGGCATCCTTCACAAGGCCCTGGAGAAGGCCGTTACCAACAAATACATCCCCTTTAATCCCACAGAGGCCTGCGAGCTCCCCCGGATGGAAAAGAAAGAAATCCAACCTCTGGACGATGACCAAATCACCGCTTTCCTGAAAGCCATCAAGGGCCACAGATTTGAAGATCTGTTCACCGTTGCCCTGTTCACGGGTATGCGCGAAAGCGAAGCTCTGGGCCTAACTTGGGACTGTGTAGACCTAGCCAAGGGCACCATACTGATAAACAAACAGCTTCAGGTGGTAAAGGGATCTCGCGGAGAATATACCCTGGCCCCCACGAAGAACAGCAAAGGCCGCACACTCACCGCCGCTCCCTTCGTAGTATCCGTTCTCAGACGGGTTAGGCATCGCCAGCTGTCGAACCGACTGCGATACGGCGAATGCTGGGCAGATACTGGTTTCGTCTTTACTGATGATCTTGGGAATCATCTCAAACACGTAACCGTCTACAAAAGCTTTAAGAAGGTCGTCACCGATATGGGTTTCCCCGATGTCAGATTTCACGATCTGCGCCACTCTTACGCCGTGGCATCCATCAGATCTGGGGACGATATTAAAACTGTGCAGGAGAACCTGGGACACGCCACCGCATCCTTTACCCTGGATGTGTATGGTCATGTCACAGAGCAGATGAAGCAAGCCAGCGCAGCCCGGATGGAGCAGTTTATCAAGGCGGTGAACCATTAAAACCGCGTAAGGGCAAACATAAGGGAAACCGTTTTTCCCTCCCCTATCCCATTTCCGAAAAACCGAATAATTCCTGGCCCAAATCAGCCATAAAATAAGAAAAACCCCGGAACTCATTACAAGTTCCGGGGCTTCCTTTTGGCGGAGAAGGAGGGATTTGAACCCTCGATACCCTTTTGGGGTATACACGATTTCCAATCGTGCGCGCTCGGCCAGCTACGCGACTTCTCCATACCATATTTTGTTGTACGGCGTCAGCCGACCTGCTTATATTACATCATTCGGCGCCATTTGTCAAGTATCATTTCGATAAATTATGTAATATTTTTCTTGACTGCCCGCACCCGCCCCGCTAGAATAGAAACAGACCATTCAGGAGGTAGATCCCTATGAAAGTATTACTCATCAACGGCAGCCCCCGTCAGCATGGCTGCACCTACACTGCCCTGGGGGAAGCCGCTGACGCGCTGGAGCGCAACGGCATCGAAACCGAGATCCTCTGGGTAGGCCGTGACGTCCCCGGCTGTACCGCCTGCGGCGGCTGCCGGAAACTCGGCAAGTGCGTCATTGACGACGATGTGAACCGGGTCATTGAAAAGCTGGACACTTACGACGGCTTCATCTTCGGCACCCCCGTCTACTACGGCGGCCCCAGCGGTCAGATCCTTTCCTTCATGAACCGGCTGTTCTACGCCGCTTCCGCAAAAATGGCCGGCAAACCTGTATCCGCCGTTGTTTCCTGCCGCCGGGGCGGCGCCTCTGCTGCCTACCAGCAGATGAACATGCACTTCATGATGACCAACATGGTGGTTATCACCAGCCAGTACTGGAACCAGGTCCACGGCAATACCCCCGACGAAATTCGGCAGGACGCAGAGGGGCTGCAGACCATGCGCACCCTGGCAGAGAATATGCGCTTCATCTTACATTCCATCGAGGCAGGCAAACAGGCCGGCGTCAAGCCCCTGACCTACGAACCCAAGACCTTCACAAATTTCATCCGATAAACCACAATGTCATTGCGAACCAGTCCGCAGACTGGTGTGGCAATCCCCCGCAGATTTGCGAAAACCGGAAGGGATTGCCACGTCGGCCTGCGGTCTCCCCGCAATGACATTTTTTAATGGGCAAACTGGCTCTGATACAACCGGGCGTAGAAGCCCCGCTTTGCAAGCAGCTCCTCGTGCCTGCCCTGCTCCACGATATGGCCGTCTCGCATGACAAGGATCAGGTCTGCCTCCCGGATGGTGCTGAGCCGGTGGGCAACAATAAAGGTGGTCCTGCCCTCCATCATGGTGTTGAAGGCCTCCTGGATCCGCGCTTCGGTGCGGGTATCGATGGAGGAGGTGGCCTCATCCAGGAACAGCATGGGCGGCAGGCACAGCATCACCCGGGCGATGCACAGCAGCTGCCGCTGGCCCTGGGACAGGCTTCCCCCATTTTCCCCGATGACGGTATCATACCCCTGGGGCAGCCGCTTGATGAAGCCGTGGGCATGGGCCCGAATGGCGGCTTCCACGATCTCGTCATCCGCAGCATTGGGCTTCCCCATGGCGATGTTCTCCCGGATGGTACCGGCCTTCAGCCAGGTATCCTGGAGCACCATGCCCACACAGCGGCGCAGCTGCCCCCGGTCCATATCCCGGGTATCGACGCCGTCCAACAGGATCCCGCCGCCGTCGGGGTCGTAGAAGCGCATCAAAAGGTTAATAAAGGTGGTCTTGCCGCAGCCCGTGGGACCCACAATGGCGATCCGCTGGCCGGGTTTCACGGACAGGTCAAAGTCACCGATCAGGGGCTTCTCCGGCACATAGGAGAAGGAAAGATCCCGGATCTCGATGCCGCCGCGCACCTGTTCAGGCATCTGAGGATTTTCCGGTTCGGGGGAACGGGCCGGGGCTTCGATGAGATCAAACACCCGCCCGGCGCAGGCCAGCGCGTTCTGCAGCTCCGTGATAACGCCGGAGATCTCGTTAAAGGGCTTGGTGTACTGGTTGGCATAGTTCAGGAAGCTGGTCAGATTACCCACCGTAATGCCGCCGGAAATCGCCATCAGCGCGCCTGTCAGACCCACACCCGCGTACACCACGGAATTGACGAAGCGGGTGGCAGGATTGGTCATGGAAGAGAAGAAAATTGCCTTCAGGGCGCATTTCTCCAGATCGTCGTTGAGCCTGTCGAAGCTTGCCATGGATTCGGCTTCATGGCCAAAAGCCCGGACCAGCTTCAGATTGCCCACAGTCTCGTCGATAAGGGCCGTCTGGGCGCCCCGGGTCCTGGCCTGGGTCTGGAACATGGAATGGGTCCGGGTAGCGATAAAATTGGCCACCACCAGGCTCAGGGGGGTGATAATGATGACCACCAGCGCCACGGGGACGCTGATGCGCAGCATGAACACCAGGGTGCCCACAATGGTCATGACGCCGGTAAAGAGCTGCGTAAAGCCCATCAGCAGACCGTCGGCGAAGGTGTCCACGTCGGACACCACCCGGCTCACCAGGTCACCCTGGGGATGGCCGTCCAGATAGGAAAGGGGCAGCACCTGGATGTGGGCGAAGGCCTCTTCACGGATGTCCCGGGTGACGCGATAGGTCACGTGATTGTTGATCTGGTTCATCACCCACTGGCTGATACCCGCCACGGCGGCAGAGGCAGCAACGTTCCACAGGAAAGAGCGCATCGCGTCGAAATCCACCCGTCCCGCTGCGATGATGCAGTCGATGGCGTGACCCACCAGTACCGGGATGTACAGGCTCATGGCCACGTACACCAGCGCCAGGACCAGCGACAATACCAGATGGCCCCAGTAGGGACGCACCCGGCGCAGAATTTTTTTGATGGTCTGATTCTTAGCCACGGCCGGTCACCTCCTTGGGAAACTGGGAATAGTAGATCTCCTGATAGACCGAGCAGCTTGCAAGCAGTTCCTCATGGGTACCCTGCCCCGCCATCTGTCCGTCATCCAGGACGATGATCCGGTCAGCATACCGCACAGAGGCTGCCCTCTGGGAGACGATAAAGGTAGTGGGCGCCATGGTGCGGATGGCCTGCCGCAGCCGGGCGTCGGTGGCATAATCCAGAGCGGAAGCGCTGTCGTCCAGGATCAGGATGGCAGGCTTTCGCACCAGCGCCCGTGCGATGGCCAGACGCTGGCGCTGACCGCCGGAGAAATTGGCGCCGTTCTGGCTTACCGCGGCGTCCAGCTCCCCCTCCCTGCTCTTGACCACCTCCCGCGCCTGGGCGATCTCCAGCGCATTCCACAGGTCAGCATCCGTGGCATCCTCCCTGCCCCACAGCAGATTGGAGCGGATGGTGCCCTTGAAGAGGACGCTCTTCTGGGGCACGATGCCGATCAAGCGGCGCAGGGTTTCGGGTGCATATTCTTTCACATCCACCCCGTCGATGCGGACGGTGCCGGAGGCCGCGTCATAGAGCCGGGGAATCAGATTGATGAGAGTGGTCTTGCCGGAGCCGGTACCGCCGATGATACCGATGGTCTGGCCGGGAGCGGCGGTAAAGGAGATCTTTTCCAGGGATGCCTCTGCTGCTCCCGCGTAATGGGCGGTGACGTTTTCAAATTCCACACGGCCCTCCAGCGTTTCGGGAACAATGCCGCCGTGATGCAGGTCGGGCTGGATGTCCAGCACCGCAGCCACACGACCGGCGCAGGCCACAGCCTTGGTAATGGAAACGATGAGATTCGCCATCTTGATCAGCTCCACCAGGATCTGGGACATGTAGTTATACAGGGCGATCACGAGGCCCTGGGTCAGAATACCGCTCTCCACTTTCAGGGCGCCGATACGGATCAGGATCACCACCGCCAGATTGACGATGACGAAGGTCAGCGGATTCAGCAGAGCAGAGATCCGTCCGGCAGTCTCCTGCTTTTCCATCAGATCAGCAGTCTGGGCGTTGAACGCATTCTTTTCGTCCTCTTCCTTGCAGAAGGCCCGCAGGACCCGGACGCCCGCCAGATTCTGCCGGGTTGCAGCGGTGACCCTGTCCAGGCTTCCCTGTACCCTCTTGTACATGGGCATGGTGATCAGCATGATGCCGAAAACCACCACGCACAGCACCGCAATAAGTCCCATGAACACCAGCGCCGCCTGGGCGTCGATGGTGAAGGCCATGACCATGGCGCCGAAGACCACAAAGGGAGACCGCAGCAGCAGCCGCAGAGTCAGATTGACACCGTTTTGCACCTGGTTGATGTCGGAGGTCATCCGGGTGATCATGGTGGAGGTGCCCAACTTGTCGATCTGGGCATAGCTGAGCCCCAGAATGTGCTCCATCACCGCATGGCGCAGCCGGGCGGAAAAGCCCACGGCAGCCCGGGCGGCAAAATACTGGGCCGTAATGGCACAGGCCAGACCGATGACGCCCAGGGCGATCATGACAGCGCACATCTTCGCCGCATATCCGCCGTCACCCTGGGCGATGGCCACGTCCACGATCTGCGCCACAACAAGGGGGACGAACAGCTCGAAGGTGGCTTCCAGCAGCTTGAACAGCGGGCCCATGACGCACTGCAGCTCGTAGCCCCGCATAAATTTCAGAATTTTCTTCATTGGCTTCACCTCTGAATATGATTAGGGAGATTATACCATTGTTTTGGCTGCAAATCAACGCATCCGCAGAAAAAGCTGTTGACTTTTCCGCCCGGAACGTATATAATAATCGGGCTAATAAATGCTAGTGTAGCACAGTCGGTAGTGCATCTCACTCGTAATGAGAAGGTCGCCTGTTCGAGTCAGGTCACTAGCTCCAGGAAAAACCGTTGCAGCGCAACGGTTTTTCTCATTTCCTCAAAATCAGAAATCCCGCTCCAATGACCAAATGACGACCATTTGGCGACCGGAGCGGGATTTTTTCTGAATATAGCTCCTTCTCCTGTCTCTATCACCAGTTAAAGCTGAACGACAATCCTATCTCACGTTGCACATCAATACGCAACTTTACCACCATTCTGGGAATAGTATGAGTAGTAAAATTGTTGACAGAATACCAAAAGAATCTTTGTCTAACATACACACTATCTTTTTGGTTCATCAGAGTGTATACTAATTATACAAAGAAACTGTACTTTTTTGTCGAAGATGGAGGTGAAAATATGGCAACTGTTTTTGATGTGGCAAAATATATTCTGAAGAAAACCGGCACGATCACTACCATGAAGCTGCAGAAGCTGGTCTATTACTGCCAGGCATGGTCCTTGGGTTGGGACGATGTACCTCTCTTTGGCGAGGAATTCCAGGCGTGGGCTAACGGTCCTGTTTCTCCTGATCTGTTTGCAAGACACAGGGGCAGATTTGTCGTGGATTCCAGCTTCCTCAATGATATTCCCGACTACGACTTCGAGTCTGATGCCATTGAGACTATGGATTCTGTTCTGGAATTCTATGGTGACAAGGAACCCCAGTGGTTAAGCGAGTTGACCCACAAGGAGGCACCTTGGAAAGAAGCTCGTGTTGGCATCCCCAGCGGCGCCCCCTGCTCCAATATCATCACTAAGGATAGCATGCAGCAGTATTACGGAGGTCTTTGATGGCCAAAAGTAAGAAAGTTGTCAAGCAGAAGGAAGTCGTCAGCAATTCCAAGCAGCCTAAGATTGCCGTAGATCCCCAATCTTTCCTTGGTAAACACCCGGTCTGGTCTTTCAAATCTCTCGATAACGGATACTGCAAGTGGGGATTCGTACATACCGATGACTTGTTTGGTAAGGTAATTTCCAAGTTGAAGGATTACGAAGGCATGACATGGAGTCAGATTCTCAGTGCCTCAGGAGGGCGTTCCCGCGGAACGAATAACCATTACGAGGACATTGCTGAGTTGATTCCAGAAGCGCAAAGGCGTTGGAAAGCTATTCATCTCGAAGAGTATGACCGTGTATTTTCCTTGCGCCTTGCTGGTGTAGAACGGCTGTACGGCATCCTAGAAGATGGCATCTTCCGCATTGTGTGGTTTGATCAAACTCACGAAATATATCCCACTAAAAAATAAATCCACCTCCAGATCGTTTGGAGGTGGATTTTTTGCTTTTATGCGTGTTTTGCCAACATGGTTTCCAGGGCATTGACGGCCTTGCGATCTGTCTCCTGGAGGGCATGTGCATAGATGTTCATGGTAGTGGATGCCTGGGCGTGGCCCAGTCTGCTGGACACGGTTCGGACGTCCTGATGGCTTGCAATCAGCAAGGTGGCGGAGGTGTGCCGCAGACCATGGAACGGAATGGCCGGGAGCTGATCCACCGGCTTCTTCCCTTCGTTGTAGCGTTTGATAATATCCTGAAATGCCGCGTAGGGCGTGGAGTAGTTCATCTGCCGCCCGTTGGTCTGGGTGAAGATCCAGTTGTCCCCCTGCCAATAGTCGCCCACACTGAGCCGGTAGGCCAGCTGGGACTTTTTGAGGGCCTTGAGCCGCAGCGTGAGGAAATGCGGAATGGAAACGACTCGGTTGGAGTTTTTCGTCTTCGGAGCTTTCGTGATCTGTTGCCCCGCCACCACGCTGACGGCCTTTGATACCCGGACCGTGTCGGCGTCGAAGTCAATGTCAGACCATTCGAGGGCCAGCAGCTCCCCTTTTCGCAGACCAGCATATATTTGGTACTATTTATTGACCAGATCCCATGCTATAATCAGTCCCTTGAGAAAACGGAAAGGAAATAAGTCTATGTCAAGACCGAGAACTAATCCAGATAAGTCAGCCAGTGAAGCCTTCAAAAGAGAAGTCAGAGTCCGAAGGGCCTATCTGGACATGACACAAGACAAGCTAGGTGAGACCATCGGTGTGTGTTCCTCACAGACCAGCAAGCTGCTGGCCAATCCAGATAGCATCAGTATCGGAAGACTGCGCAAAATCATTCAGGCACTTGATCTCGACCCTCAGATCATTCTTGCCCTGGTGGGCTATTCGCAAAAGGAGATCAAAGATTTCCAGCGCGGATCGCATTGACCGTGATATGGCTCCCAGAAACTGCTTGCAAAACGGGAGCTGCCGGGTATAATTATTGCATGAACGCTATTCACAATTCCGGGAAATATCATTATCCAGATGCTCAGATATTTGGCGACCAAATGGCGACCCAAGCTACAAAATGGTCGCCAAAGCCGCATCACGACGCAAAAAGGCAAATCCAAAAAACCATTGCGCCGCAACGACTTTTGGAACGATACGAAACGGCTCAACACGGCAAAGGCACCACTCGTAATGAGAAGGTCGCCTGTTCGAGTCAGGTCACTAGCTCCAGAAATCCCGAACGCGAAAGCGTTCGGGATTTCTGCTTTCTTCGCAGGGCGCTGACCCCTGCAGGGAGCGCAAATAACAGACGATTTCATCCCCACTGTATCCCATTGTCCCATGGCGCAAAATGGATATGTTGACAAAGGAACAGAAATCGCTTATAGTATATTTGGTTAATAAGCAACAAAACTAATAAAGGAATGGTGAGTTAACATGTACATGGATGATTACAAGCGTTGGCTGGCCGCCGATCTGGAAGATCCCGCGCTGAGCGAGGAACTCCGTAAGATCGAGGGCAACGACGAAGAGATCAAGGACCGCTTCGCCGTGGCTCTGAAGTTCGGCACTGCCGGTCTGCGCGGTGTTCTGGGCGCCGGTTCCAACCGGATGAACATCTACGTTGTCCGTCAGGCCACCCAGGGTCTGGCAAACTGGGTCAAGACCCAGGGCGGCAACCAGCTGGTGGCTGTTTCCTACGACAGCCGTATCAACTCCGACGTCTTCGCCAAGGAGACCGCCCGTGTTCTGGCTGCCAACGGCATCAAGGTCCGTATCTACGATGCACTGATGCCCGTCCCCGCACTGTCTTTCGCCACCCGTTACTATAAGGCTAATGCCGGTGTCATGGTCACCGCTTCCCACAACCCCGCCAAGTACAACGGCTACAAGGCCTACGGCCCCGACGGCTGCCAGATGACCGACGATGCCGCCGCCGTTGTCTACGCTGAAATCCAGAACACCGATATTCTGAACGGCGCCAAGCTGATCTCCTTCGAAGAGGGCGTTGAGAAGGGTCTGATCGAGTACGTCGGTGACGACTGCAAGGAAGGCCTGTACGACGCCATCAAGGCCTGCCAGGTCCGTCCCGGCCTGTGCAAGACCGCCGGCCTGAAGCTGGTCTACTCCCCTCTGAACGGCTCCGGCCTGGTGCCCGTCATGCGTGTCCTGAACGACATCGGCATCGACGACATCACCATCGTTCCCGAGCAGCAGTATCCCGACGGCAACTTCCCCACCTGCCCCTACCCCAACCCCGAGATCTTCGAGGCACTGCGTCTGGGTCTGGAGCTGGCCAAGAAGTCCGGCGCCGATCTGATGCTGGCCACCGACCCCGATGCTGACCGCGTGGGTATTGCCATGAAGTGTCCCGACGGCTCCTACGAGCTGGTCTCCGGCAACGAAGTGGGCGTCCTGCTGCTGGACTACATCTGCGAAGGCCGCATCGAGAAGGGCACCATGCCCAAGAACGCCGTCGCCGTCAAGAGCCTGGTCTCCACCCCCCTGGCCGACGCTGTCGCCGCCAACTACGGTGTTGAGATGCGCAACGTCCTGACCGGCTTCAAGTGGATCGGCGATCAGATCGCCAATCTGGAAGCTGCCGGCGAGGTCGAGCGCTTCATCCTGGGCTTCGAAGAGTCCTACGGCTACCTGGCCGGTCCCTACGTCCGCGACAAGGACGCCATCATCGGCTCCATGCTGATCTGCGAAATGGCTGCTTACTACCGCTCCATCGGTTCCTCCGTCAAGGAGCGGCTGGAGTCCATCTACGCTAAGTACGGCCGCTACCTGAACAAGGTCGACTCCTTCGAGTTCCCCGGCCTCAGTGGCATGGACAAGATGGCCGGCATCATGGCTGGCCTGCGCGAGAATCCTCCCGCTGAGATCGGCGGCTACAAGGTTACCAAGGTCACCGACTACAAGAAGACCGAGGAGACCGGTCTGCCCGCTGCCAACGTCCTGGTCTACGGCCTGGAAGGCGGCGCCACCGTCATCGTCCGTCCCTCCGGCACCGAGCCGAAGATCAAGACCTACTTCACCACCCTGGGTAAGGATCTGGCCGAAGCTCAGGCCCAGAAGGACACCCTGGCTGCTGCCCTGAAGCCCATCCTGGCATAAGATCAATCCCGCATAACAACAAAGCCCGTACATCCGGCGGATGTACGGGCTTTTTCTGGTTAATTATTGACACCGTGGTGGCAGGTGGGACTGTCGGAGGTCAGGGCTTCAAAGGTGTAGCCGTGATGGAGTCCCCAGATCAGGATGCCCTCAACGGCATCGATGGTGTAGCTGTGGATATCGTGCATCAGCACCACGGAGGCTTCCCGTTTGGAACAGCCCCGGATCACATTGAAATATACTTCCTCAGCCGTTCTGGAAGAGCCGGCGTCGTCGGAGTCCACGTTCCAGTCGAAATAGGTGTAGCCCTGTTCCTCCACCATCTGGGTCAGCCGGGTCATGATCCCCTTATTATAGCTGCGGCTGACTTTGTTGGAGCTGCCGCCGGGGAAGCGCAGCAGCTTGGGGGTTTGGCCGGAATACTGCTCGATGACGGACTCGATCTTGTGCAGGTCCTCGAAATAGGCTTCCTCGCTGGCGTAGACCTTTGCAAAATCATGGGTAGCCGTGTGCATGGCCAGTGCGTGGCCGGCATCGGCAATCTGGGTGATGGTGCTAGCAAAGCCGGTGTTCACCACGAAGAAGGTGGCCTTGGCGCCGTATTTGTCCAGGATCTCCAGCAAGCGGGGGGTCTGGGGACCGGGACCGTCGTCAAAGGTCAGATAGATCACGCCGCCCACGGGCTGGTCAGCCAGATTTTCGGTAGGTTCCTCCGTGGGAGGTTCCGTCTCTTTTTCGGTGGGTGTTTCGGTGGCAACCGTGGTCTCCTCAGGTCTGAAATTCTCCGCCGCCGCAGAAACAAGCTTGACGGCCACAAAGATCACAACAGCCAGCAGTACCGCGCAGATCAGCAGAAACTGAATCGTGGGGCCATAGCGCTTCCAGAAGCGCTGGCTTTTTGAGCGGTAACGGCGCCGCCGGGCGGTCACCGGAACGTCCTTTCGGATCTCTTCCCGTTCTTCCATTCTCTCCTCCCCTTTCTTTCTGCATTATCGAACCTATTTTACACATTTAGACAGCAATATGCAAGCCCCCATTGATTAAGAATCCGTAACAAAAGAAAAACACCTCCCGCAGGAGGTGCTTTTCTTGTAAGAGAGGTGATCAGAGAATCTGACCTTTTTCCTGTGCAGAAAGGAAAATATTATGCTTGAAAAAACGTGACCCGGTGGGAATCAGCGGCTTTGCCAGTGGTTTGAACTTCCGGAGCACTCGGAAGGGACGATTTACACACATATGGAGGGGGACGGCGCCGCCGTCTGATTCTGCCGGTTCGTTGCCTTGGGTTCCCGTTCCCTTAGCTTGTAGCTGTATTATACCTCCGGCAGCGCATTTGCGCTACTCCAAACGGAAAGAGAAAGAATCCAAAAAGGCAAAAAGATCCCACCCCGGGATCCGGGGTGGGAAGGATCATCAGAACTCGACCGGCGTGGGTCTGGCGGGGTCGAAGATCGCCACGGCGTCGAAGAGATCATCGAGCTTGTCAGGGTTGTTGTACATCCGGTAGCCGTCCAGATTCCGGCGGCCGCCGCGAAAATAATTGCTGCCCAGCTGGCACCAATGGACATGGCTGTCGACATTGTAGAAGTAACGGATGCCGGAATCATAGAGGATCTGGAACTTCTCGTTGTCCATGGTGTACTTCTCAACGCCGGCAATATCGGAGCCGTTGGGATAGAGGATGATATCGCAGTCGCCAATGATAGATTCCACGGTATCCTCCCATTTCTGGGTGTCGGAAGCCACCTTGTCCACAGAGATGTTGCCGAGGGAGGGATGGCCGTAGGTATGGCTTGCCAGGATCCAGCCGTGGTCACGCAGGCACTGTGCCACTTCCTTCGCCGCGTCCACCTCAGCCTGATAAGCCTCCGCGCTCATGTATTCGGCATGGCCGGGCTTGGTACGGTAGCCGAAGACGCCCTCGTAGCCGGTCATACCCAGGACGGCTCTGGCGCCGTGATAGGAGAAATCCGGATGTGCCTGGATGAAGGTCTCCAGGATGGGCACCAGGTCATAATCACCCACCAGCAGGTTGCCGGCGGCATCGTAATACTCACAGGTAGGATAGCCATCCTCACCGATGATGAGCTTATGGGCGAAGCCGTCGCCATTGGCATTTGCCACGGAGGGCCGGTTCAGTTCGGGATCCTCATCGCCGATCATGTATCCGTAATAGTTCACGTCGTCCTGGCTCATGACGAAGGGGATCTTCCCCTCCGGCAGGCGGATATCGCCGTAAGTAAAGTGGGTACCGTTCTCGTCGGTGACCTCGTAGGCCACGTCGTAAGGCGATACCAGCACGTAGCCCCGCTCGTACATGCTTTCCATCATGGCCAGGAATTCATCCACAGTGGTCATGTACAGGTTGTAGCCCTGTTCGCGGTAGTCACCGTCGAAGCAGCGGTCAGTATCCACGATCAGCGAATGGAAGAACACATGGGTGATCTGATCCATCTTGTCGTAGGACACCAGCTGGGCATCGAGGGTGGCATATTCATCCGCCTTGGCATCCAGCTGATCGGCAAACTGATCGTAGTAGGCGTAGGTCTTCAGCATCTGCGTTGCACCGGCGTAATCATAGCCCGCCGCAATGAAATCTGCCTGTTTGATGAGGGCGTCCACCTCCGCCTGAAGCTGATCCAAGGGCGGATCGGTCTGCACAGGCTCAGAGGTATAGGTTGTGTCATCACGCCGGATCTCACCGGACAGCAGCGTCACCACCAGCTTGCCGGTGTAGATCAGCAGCACCAGCAGCGCCAGACAGATCAGGCCAAAGCGGATGGGCGGCCAGTAACGCCGCAGAACCCGCTGCCACCTGGGACGGCGTCTGCGCCGTCTGCGTCGGATGGGGCGCGGCTGTTCAACAGGAATCTCATTCTGATTCAGTTCATATTCTTCCATGCTCGTCTCCTGTTCTCAATCATTTCCTGCAGAAAAATCTATTCGATATTATTCTACAATTTTTGTGCTGAAGATGCAACCTTTTTATTCTTAATATTACGACAATCCTTTTACCGCAAATAAAAAACCGGGCTTTCGCCCGGTTTCATCAGTCGGTATTGTCTTTTTTGTGTGCCTTACGGTATTCCGTGGGGGTCTCGCCCATGATCTCCCGGAACGCTCCGGCAAATTTGCTGCCATTGTCATAGCCGCACTCATTGGCGATCTCCAGGATGGGACGCTCGGAATGGATCAGCATCAGGGCGGCCCGCTGCATCTTCTGGATGCGGATGTAGGAATAAACCGGCACGCCGAAAACGCCCTTGAAAGCCTGCTTCAGGTGAGTCTGGGACACGTGGAAGCGATCTGCCAGCTCGCCGATGGTGATGCGTCTGTCCATATTCCGGGCCATGTAGGACGCTGCCTCCTTGGCCACCTGCACCTGCAGGCCGGAAAGGGTGGGCGGGGCTTCCTGACGTCCGGGATCGATGCCGCTGAGCACCAGAAACAGCTCCAGGATCTTGATCTTCATATAACCCTCCCGGATGCTGTCCGGGACGGAGTAAAGCTCGGAGAAGATATGCTCCACATAACTTTCGGAGCGGATAATGTGGCTGCGGCCGTCGGCACAGAGCTTCCGGGCCACCTCCAGGGGCTGGACGGCAATGTCCTTCAGAAAACAGGAGAAACACTTGGGAGCGGTCTCCGTATTGACGGTGATGGTGATGCCATGGTAATGGTGCAGCGGAAAGGTATATTCCCGAAGGGTGCGGCTGCGGATGGCGATGGACAGGTCGCCGGGCATCAGGTAGAAGAACTGGTCCCGGAACTGCTGCTCGATACGGCCCTCCAGGCAGTGATGGATCTCGATGATCCTGCCCTCGGCGGCGTCGCCCAACTCGAAGCGGTCCATGTGGACGGCGTTGTAGCTGAGGGTAATGCCGGGAAAGACCTGGTAGGCCGTCACCTGGGCATCGCCGGTGTCGTTGGAAAAGATATGGTGCCGGGGCTGCTGCGCACGCAGACCGGATATGTCAAAATATGGTTTTTCCAGAATCTCTTCCTCATTGGAAATCACTGTCCGCCCGCCCCTTTCATAACCATTTCAGATAGAATCACTGTTATTATATCAGTTTCTGATAAATCCGTCAAGAAAGTTGACATATACATCAAGAGGACACGCATCTGCGTGTCCTCTTTCCCGTATCAGTTGTCCCGTCCGCCGAAACCGGGGATCATCGGCATCAGCCCGGACCCCTGCTGCTCCGCTTCTCCACGGGCTGAAGAAATCTGCTCTCCCACAGTCAGCGTCAGATCCATGGTCTGTCCCTGGCGGTAGACCGTCAGCGTCAGTTCGTCGCCCACCTGGCAGCCACTCACCTGTTCCTTCAATTCCGCGCTGCCGGAGACCGCAGTACCGTTGCAGGCAGTGATGACGTCACCGGCCTGCAGGCCGGCAGCCTGAGCGGGACCATTCTCGCTGACAGCCTGGATGGCGGCGCCGGCGGGAATGCCATAGCCCTGGGCTTCGGCACTGACATCATAGATGCTGACGCCGATATAGGGCTTGGAAACATAGCCCTTTTCAATGATACTCTCCACGATGGGCAGGATGTCATTGACGGGGATGGCGAAGCCGATGTTGTCAATGGAGGCCTCGCCGGCGCCGGAGGAATACTTGGCGTTGGTGATGCCGATGACCTCTCCGTAGAGGTTAAAAAGGGCACCGCCGGAGTTGCCGGAGTTGATGGCGCAGTCGGTCTGGATCAGATCCATGGTCACGTTGCTGGACAGGGTCACCTCCCGGTCCTTGGCGCTAACGGTGCCGGCGGTCAGGGAGAAGGTCAGTTCTCCCAGAGGATTTCCGATGGCCACCACACTGTCGCCCACGTTCAGATTGTCGGAATCCCCCAGCACCACGGGCACCAGGTTTTCTGCTTCGATCTTCAGCACCGCGATATCATTGCTCTCATCGAAACCCACGAGCACCGCATCGTAGCTGCTGCCGTCATACATGGACACGCTGATGCTGCTGGAATCCTCGATGACGTGGTAGTTGGTGAGGATATGGCCGTCGTCGCTGATGATGAAGCCGGAGCCGGAGGCGGGGGAGGTGGTGGTATAGCCCCAGAAATTGGTGGTAATGGCAGCGGTGATACCAACCGTAGAATTGACGTTGGCTGCATAGACCTCAGCAGGGGTCATGACCTTGTTGGTGTCGATCTGTGCGATCTGGATGACAGAGGGTTCCCGGTCGCCCTTGAGGATCAGTGTGGTGTCCGGTTCCTCCTGCCGCAGAGTATCCCAGGCCAGCACGCCGCCGGCACCCACCGCACTGCCCAGGAGGCTGCAGCACAGGGCCACTGCCACAAGGCCGGCTGTACCGCGCTTCTTTTTGGGGGCAGGCGGCTCACAGGCAGGCTGTTCAGGATCGAATCCATTGGTATATTCCATATCTTCGTTCATAATCGGTTTCTCCTTTGCTTTTGATTGCTGTCATTGTACCGCCCAATCCTGAACGAATGCTGAAATAAAATTCAACATTTTGTAAACAACGGATATATGATTGTCACCGGGCCGGAATTATGATAAAATAGCATCAGAAAGTAAAGGAGGTGACCCCATGGATCTGAAAACCAATCGACTGCTGATCCGCGAACTGACAGCGGCGGATACCGGCGCCCTGCACCGCATCCTGTCGGATCGGGAGGTCATGCGCTTCATTGAGCCACCCTATACCCGCCAGCAGACCGCCGCCTTCATCACGGAGAATGCCCGCAGTGAGGTCCCCCTGGTCTACGGCCTGGAATCCCTGGAAACCGGCGAACTCATCGGCCATCTGATCTGGCATCCATATGATTCGGAGGCCAGCGAGCTGGGCTGGATCCTGGGGCGGGCCCACTGGGGCCGGGGCTACGCCGCGGAGCTGACCGAGACAATGCTTGCCATCGCCAAAAAGGAACTGCGGGATGTGGTCATCCAGTGCACGCCGGAGCAGGCTGCCGCCCGTCATCTCGCTGAAAAATACGGCTTTTTCTTCCTGGGCGTGGAAAACGGCCTGTGCGTGTACCGCTTCGTCAGCAAGACGAGAAAAGGCTGCCTGACCGACCGGCAGCGGGAAGAGCTGATCCACGCCATGCTGGGCAAAACCGTCACAGTCACCATCGACCGCCCCATCGGCTACGTCCATGTCAAAAGCGGTATCACCTTCCGCTATCCCATCAACTACGGTTTCCTGCCCGATGTACTGGGCGGTGACGGGGATGAACAGGACGTGTACATCCTGGGGGTGGACGAGCCTGTGGAAACCTTTACCGGACGGATCATCGGCGTGGTACGCCGGGCCGATGACAACGAGGATAAGCTGGTGGCCGCCCCAGAGGGGATGCTCTTCCATCAGGGCCAGATAGCTGAAGCCGTCCGTTTCGTGGAGCAGTATTTTGACAGCACCTGTGAATCCATCTATCATAAATCCTGCGGCGTCATCCCCTACCGCTGGGTCAACGGTCACCTGCAGCTGCTGGTGCTGAAACAGAAGGGCTACGCTGCCTTCCGCTGGAGCTTCCCCAAGGGCCACATGGAGGCAGGGGAAACGGAACAGGATACCGCCCTGCGGGAAATGCGGGAGGAATGCGGCCTCACCGCCCGGCTCCATCCCCAATTCCGCGAGACCATGCACTATGCCATCAACGGCTGGATGCCCAAGGATGTGGTGCTGTTCCTGGGCGAAGCTGCAGGGGAGCTGCGGCTCCAGGCCAGGGAGATCGAAAACAGCCGGTGGGTCTCTCTCCGGGAGGCCGGCAGTCTGCTGCACCCGGATCATCTGCCCATATTGAAACGAGTGGAGGAATGTCTGTGCGTAAAATCTTCCTGCTGAGCTTTGACGACGGCGTCGTCTGGGACCAGTGGTTTGCGGAAATGCTGAACCACTATTCGATCCCCTGTACCTTCAACCTGAATTCCGGGCTGGAGGATTTCGTCTGGCATTACGATGACCACTTTCCCATCCGGCGGCTGAAGCTGGCGGACAGCGTCCATTTCTACGACGGCCACGAGATCGCCAGCCACAGCCTGCACCACCACTGGCTCAACTCCCTGACTGACGACCAGCTGCGGTACGAGGTAGGCGAGGATGTGCGGGAACTGAAACGGATCTTCGGCAGGGAAAAGCTGGGCTTTGCCGTTCCCTTCACCGCCTGTGGGGAACGGGAGGTGGAGATCATCCGCCCCCTGGTGTCCTACATCCGGCTGTCGGAAGAGAAGGCGGATTTCGCCCTGCCGAAAGACCCTTACCACATTTACATCAACAGCCTGTACAACGCCCCCGACGTCCGTGGGAAGATCCGGGCCTTTGCCGAAAATGACGCAGCGGTCTCCTGCTTCGTCATGGCGGGCCACAGCTACGAATTCGAGGTCCTCCGCCAATGGGAGTACATGGAGGACCTGCTGCGTTACATCCGGTCCTTTGACTTCGAGTTCATGACCACTATGCAATTTGTGGAAGAATTTTTCCCATAAGGAGGTGTTCCAATGCCCGGTCCGGGAATGGGGGATTTTCACCGCCCCTGTAACTGCGGGATGGGACACAATCCGTCACCGCCGCCCCAGTTCACATCCGGCTGCGGCTGCGCCCTCCCCGCCCTGATCGCGGCGGCAGGCATCGCTGCCGGTTTGATCGCCATTGTGCTTTGATTTTAACAGGAGGAAAAACAATGAATGAAGTTCTCAATTCCCTGAAGACCCGCCGCTCCATCCGTGCTTACAAGGACACCCAGGTGCCCGACGAGCTGCTGGATCAGGTGCTGGAGGCCGGCCTCTACGCCGCCAGCGGTATGAACAACCAGAAGGTCATCATGGTGGCCGTCCGGGACAAGGAAACCCGGGACTACATGAGCCGTCTCAACGCCGCCGTCATGGGCCGGGACGGTGACCCCTTCTACGGCGCCCCCTGCGTCATCGTGGTGCTGTACGATCCCAGCTATTTCACCGGCCGTGAAGACGCCTCCCTGGTGATGGGCAATCTGATGGAAGCCGCCCACGCCGTGGGTCTGGGCAGCTGCTGGATCCACCGGGCCTACCAGGTCTTCGAAAGCCCCGAGGGCAAGGCGCTGCTGCGCAAATGGGGTCTGCCCGAGACCCTCACCGGCGTCGGCAACTGCATCCTGGGCTACGCAGACCAGGAACCTGTCGCCAAGCCCCGCCTGGATGGCAGAATCATCAAAATTTGACACAGAAGAGCCGCCGACCGGCGGCTCTTTTCATTTCACACAAAATCTCCCAATTTCCTCTTGACATTTGCCTATCCGTCTGATAGAATACGTTCAGTTAGCAATCGCTAACTACATAAACGACAACGGCGGAGGCCGTTTCCCTTCGCCTCGCCAGTTAGCATAAGCTAACCATGTTTTCCAATACAGAAACCGGGAATACTACTGGCAGCATTCTTTGAAAGTGAGGTATTTTCATGTCCGATCATTTAATCGTGCAGCACTGCTCCCCTACCCTGGCGGGGATCAAAACCGGGAATATCTTCACCTGCCGCTTCACCTCCCGGGAAGAACTGACCACCGACATCCGGCGTCTGAATAAAATGCTGGGTGCCAAAGGTCTGCGGGTCCTGCCCCTGCGGATCGGCCAGTCCAGCGCTCTGATCTATATTTACCGTCCCGCCAGGCTCTGTGAGGATCTGTCCTGCCGGGAGGCGTCTGAAATTCTGAATCGCTGCGGCTATCAATTAGCAAACACGAACCAATGTGTCGTGAATCTCGTGAGCCGCATCCGGGAATCCGGGGATTTCCCCCACGAGATCGGCCTGTTTCTCGGATATCCGCCGGAAGATGTCCGGGGATTCATTACCCACAATGCCCGGGATTTCAAATGCGTGGGCTGCTGGAAGGTCTACGGCGACGAAGAGAAAGCCAAAAACCTCTTCGCCCAATACAAAAAATGCACAAGCTGTTATCTGAACCAGCTTCGCAAAGGCAACACCATCGAACAGCTGGCTGTTGCCGGATCATAAATCAGGAAAGGTGAATTAATTATGAGTAAGATTGCAGTTGTATTCTGGAGCGGCACCGGCAACACGGAAGAAATGGCAAATGCCGTCGCTGACGGCGCCAAGGCTGCCGGTGCGGAAGTTTCCGTCATCCCCTGCGATGAATTCGGCGCGGAGCGTATGGACGAATTCGACGCCATCGCCTTCGGCTGCCCCGCCATGGGTGCCGAGGTCCTGGAGGAGGATGAATTTGAGCCCATGTTCTCCGCCTGTGAGGGCAAGCTGGGCGGCAAGAAGATCGCCCTCTTCGGATCCTATGGCTGGGGCGACGGCGAGTGGATGAGAAATTGGGAGGAGACCTGTGACAGCGCCGGTGCAAACCGGGTCTGCGACAGCGTTATCTGCATGGAAGCCCCCGATGACGAAGCCTCCGACGCCTGCCGCAGCCTCGGCAAGGCACTGGTGTAAATAACGGCAAATACCTCCTACTGTGTACCACCCTAAGGCTCCCCTCTAAGGGGAGCCTTATACAAAAAACACGGCACCTTTCGGTGCCGTGTTTGCTATATCCGTATGTAAGGAGATCAGACCTCGTACTGTGCAGCCATGTCAGCATAGAATGCGAACATCTCTTCCTCGGTGTCGAAGTTGGCGACATACATCTGGTTGGCCATGGCGCCGGACAGAGCCTCGGGAATACGGCCCCACATGACCATCTTGTGGCCGTACTTGCGCATGACTTCGTAGTCGTCCATCTTGTAGGGCTTGCCGTCGCGGCGGCCGTAGAAGGCGCAGAAGTGGGCGTTGCCGATGTTCTTGGTGTTGTGGTCGAAGGCGATCATGTCAGCCCAGATCTTGTAGACGTCGGTCTCCTGAGAGTAGTTGTACATCTCGGGAGTGAAGCCGCCGGCGGGACGCATGTTGACTTCCAGACCCAGAACATCACCCTTCTTGCCCAGGCCCTCCTGGTCGTCGTTCAGGATGAAGAACTCCAGGTGGACGAAGCGGCTCTTGACGCCGAAGGACTTGATGGTGGCCAGGCCTGCCTGGCGGACCTTCTCGGGCAGCTCCTTGACCAGGTAGTAGACGGAGTCGCCGTTGTCGTTGACGATGTCCATCAGGGAGTGGGGCGTGATGTTGCCGGACTCAAAGATGACATTGCCCTGGGAGTCGACGATGCCGTCGTAGGTCTGGACATAGCCGTTGACGAACTCTTCCATGATGTAGACGTTGTCGTCCTTGATATCGATGAACCAGCGGACGTCGTCATCGGAGCGCAGCTTGTAGGTGTTGGAAGCGCCGACGCCGTTGTCGGGCTTGACGACCACGGGGTAGCCAACCATGTTGGCGAACTCCAGAGCATCCTCCAGACCCTCCACCAGGTGGTAGCGGGCAGTGGGCAGACCGGCCTTCTCGTAGTAGGCCTTCATGGCGGACTTATACTTGATCTTGTCCATCTCGTGGATCTTGGGGCCGGTGGTGATGTTGAACTCGGTACGCAGCTGGGCGTCACGCATCAGCCAGTACTCGTTATTGGACTCCAGCCAGTCGATCTTGCCGTACTTGAAGGTGAAGAAAGCCACAGCCTTGAACACCTCGTCGTAGTTCTCCAGGGAGGAGACCTTGTAGTACTCGTGCATGGAGTCCTTCAGGTCCTGCATCAGCTCATCGTAGGGGCAGTCGCCGATGCCCAGAACACGCATGCCGTTGTTCTTCAGCTCGCGGCAGAACTTCCAGTAGGTCAGGGGGAAGTTGGGGGAAATAAAGATAAAGTTCTTCATTTTTGATCGATCTCCTTAGTTTGTTCGGATTTCTTTTTTGTTTTGTGTTTTTATTTTATGTTTATTTTTTGATTCTCTTTTTGGAAAAGGACGATGCCTGCATCGTCCCAATCGGCACGCTGTACATAGGGTCGGTGCGGGCATCGGCTCCTACGATATAATGAAGAAATCAGACGTGCAGCAGCTGGGGAGCGTAGACGCCCACCATTTTGTGCCACCAGGGCCAGTCGTGGTTGACATCCAGGCCCCAGTATTCGAAGCGGGCGGGGATGCCCTTCTGGCAGCAGACGGTATCCAGCCAGCGGGTGGACTCCAGCAGGGGCTCTTCCCAGGCGCCCTGGCCGCAGACGATCAGGATGTCGGAGTTGCGGTACAGGTCCATGTAGTAGTGGTCCTGGGGCAGGTTGGCCAGGTACAGGCAGGGGCAGTTATTGTAGACCAGGTCGTCACAGTAGTCGCCGAAGAACTCCTTGTTGTCGTACAGGCCGGAGATGGCGAAGCAGCCGGCGAACAGGTCGGGACGGCGGAAGAACAGGTTGGCGGCGTGCATGGCGCCCATGGAGCAGCCAAAGGTCAGCACGCGCTGATCACCGCTCATGGAGCGGATGGTGGGGATCATCTCATCAACGATGTAGTTATACCAGCGCTCGTGGTTCTCGATGCGCCAGCGGTTATCCTGGCCCTGCGCAGCCCAGGCGATCTCATCCAGGCAGTCGATGGAGTAGACGGTGCACTGGCCTGCCTCGATCCAGGGTGCCCAGGTCTCGTGCATCTTGAAGCCCTCGAAGTCGAAGAAACGGCCTGCCTGGCAGGGGATAAACATGACGGGCTTGCCGCTGCCGCTGCCGTAGACCTTGAATTCCATGTCGCGGCCCAGCTTGGAGCTGTAGTGCTTGAAGTAACGAATTTCCATAGTGATTAAACTCTCCTCTTGGCGGCCAACCTATTGAGCCGCTCGTTTTATATTTCCTTAATTAAATTCCCAGACATTCCATAAAAATGGGCAGCTGCTTTTCCCAGGAGGCTTCGGAATGGTCGCCGCCGGGAACGATGCGGAAGGTCAGATTGACCCCCTTGCTCAGCAGCATGGCACCCATATTGGTCATATGCTCCAGCATAAAGCCGTGGTTGGAAAGCTCATCGCTGCCGTAGTCCATGTAGATGACGGTATCGCTGCCGATTTCGGATTTTTCCACCAGCTTCAGCACCTTTTCCGGCTCCACCCAGAGGCTGGGAGACAGGCAGGCAGCCCGGCTGAACACATGGTTATACACCGTGGAAGCGTAAACAGACATGAGGCCGCCCATGGAAGAACCGGCCACATAGGTGTGTTCCCGGTCAGAAAGGGTGCGGTAATTCTCGTCGATGCAGGGTTTCAGATCGTTTACCAGCCACTCCATGTACTTGTGACCCTTGGCGCGGATCTTGCCGTACTTGTCGTCCTCGAAGCTGACGGGGGTATATTCCCGCAGGCGGCCGTTGCCCCGGGTGTTGCACTCGACGCCCACCACGATGATATTCTTCCGGGTCCAGGTCAGGTAGCTGGCCATGCCCCAGGATTTGCCGTAGGTGGCTTCGCCGTCAACGAAGGTGTTGTGGCCGTCGAACATATAAAGGACAGGATAGCGCCTGTCTTCATCTTCATCATAACAGTCAGGCAGCCAGATATAGGCCTGACGGGGACGCTTGCCGGTGAGACCGGGCAGCGTGACTTCCCATTTCTTGAGCATGGACGGGTTCTCCTTAACAAAAGTTTCTTTGGCCCGACCTCTTGATAGTATAGTAGCATTTTCCATAATTGTCAATGACAAAACCAGGGAAAACGCCCGCTTTTTCCGAACAATTTTTGGAAAATATGCAAAATCGGGCAAATCTCACAGCCCGCAGTACACGGACAAACGCTTTTCAGCGGTGTTCATATATCCATTTTGAACTGTGAAATTGTACTTTTGCATTGTATCATATCTGGAAGAAAATTGCTAGTGGGGAAAGCAAAATCGCTCCATCCCGAATGGGATGGAGCACAATCAGCCCTGAACGGACTCGCTTTGCTGCGGCAAAGCCACGGCCGGGTAAACAGTCCACATCGTTGACAACAAAAAATGCTCCATCCCAATTGGGATGGAGCATTTTTGGCGACCCCGAACGGACTCGAACCGTCGACCTCCAGCGTGACAGGCTGGCGTGCTAACCGACTGCACCACAGGGCCAGGTGATGTTCACCGAACAGGACATATATTAGCACAAAGTTTTCGATTCGTCAAGAGGTATTTTCGATTTTTTCAAATATTTTTTCACCATGGACATTTTCTTCCCGGGCAGTTATAATGGACAAAACCCCGGGAGGCAACTATGGACTACATCACCCGCTACCCTTCCCCTGTAGGAATGCTCACGATCACCAGCGACGGCGAAGCCATCACCGGCCTGTGGATGGACGGCTCCGGTGAGATCCGGGACGATCTGCCCGTCCTGGTCGCCGCCCGGAACTGGCTGGACCGGTACTTCCGGGGCGAACGCCCGGCGCCGAAGGAACTGCCACTCTCCCCTGCCGGGACGGATTTCCAGAAGCAGGTATGGGGCCGTCTGCTGGAGGTACCTTACGGCGAAACCAGAAGCTACGGCGATATCGCCCGGGCCATCGGCAAGCCCCGGGCCTGTCAGGCGGTGGGCCAGGCCGTTGGCCGCAACCGCATCGCTATCATCATTCCCTGTCACCGCATCATCGGCGCAGACGGCAGCCTGACAGGCTTCGCCGGGGGACTGAACATGAAGCGGAAGCTTCTGAACCACGAACAAGGATGTGACCACTTTTGACCATCAACGAATACCAAAATCTTGCCATGCGCACTCTGAACCCCACCCTGGAGAAAAAAGACGTCCTCATCAACAGCGTTATGGGACTCTGCGGCGAATCCGGCGAAGCCATCGACATCGTGAAAAAATGGCTGGCCCAGGGCCATGAACTGGACAAGCAGAAGCTCGCCAAGGAGCTGGGCGACATCGCCTGGTATCTGGCGGAAGCCGCCACGGCGCTGGACACGCCGCTCGATGACATTTTTGCAGCCAATATCGAAAAACTGAGAACGCGGTTCCCGGAGGGCTTCAGCGCCAACGCATCCCTGGCCCGGGCCGACACCACACAAGGAGAATGACTATGAAGAAGGAATCCAAGCCCTATTCCCAGATTTATCTGATCGTCCGCGTGCTGGCAGGCGGCTATCTGATGTACACCGCCTGGAATCTGCGGGAAGCACTGCCGGAGCAGCCCCTGCTGATCATCGCTATAGCCGCCTTTGCCGTCATCGGCGCAGTTCTGGCTGCCCACGCCGGCTGGAAGCTGTACAGGGGCGAATACGAAGGCGGTCCCGGCCTTGCGAAGCCCGCAGACGAAGAAACCAGCGAATCCAAAGAACAAGCCGCTGCCGAATGAGCAAAAGACCGTTTCCTGAAGGAAACGGTCTTTCTGTTTTTTCCGAGCGTTCCGGCCAATGGAACAGCAAATAAAAAGACCGTCTCCCGAAGGAAACGGTCTTTATGGAGCGGGTGACGAGGCTCGAACTCGCTACCTCCACCTTGGCAAGGTGGCGCTCTACCGGATGAGCTACACCCGCAACGAACAAAATGAATTATAGCACGTTTTGTCGATTTGTCAATACCTTTTTGAAAATTTTTTATTTTCCCTTGTCGCATTCCGCCGATGGTGGTATAGTCTAACCCCCATCAAATATACAAAGGAGAACGCCATGATCTACGTTACCTCTGATCTCCACGGCTTCCGCCCCGAAACTTTTCAGGCACTGCTGGCACGGGCAGGCTTTTCCGACGATGATTTCCTCTTCATCCTCGGCGATGTTATCGACCGGGGCGAACACGGGGCCGCGCTTCTGCTGTGGCTGACCCAGCAGCCCAATATGCAGCTGATCCTGGGCAATCATGAGGCGCTGCTGCTGGCGTGCCGGTTTCTGTTCCGGGCGGTAAACGAGGATTCTCTGGCAGATCTTACCGGAGAACATCTTCTGCTGCTGGAAAACTGGATGCAGAACGGCGGCTCCCCCACCCTGGCAGGATTCCGGAAGCTCCTCCGGGATGACCCGGATCTGGTGGAGGGCATTCTGGAATATCTGGAGGATGCGCCGCTGTATGAGACCGTGGAAACCGGCGGCAGGCAGTATGTTCTGGTGCATTCCGGCCTGGGCAATTTCCGCCCGGACAAGGATTTGGACGATTACACAGCCGAAGAGCTGCTGATGACCCGTCCAACGCCGGACGACGCCTATTGGAACGGCACCACCGTGGTGTTCGGCCACACGCCAACGGAATATTTCAGCGAAGCCAGCCGCGGCCGGGCTTTCCGCACCCCCACCTGGATCTGCATCGACACGGGTGCCGCCCGGTGCGGCACCCCCATGCTCCTGCGGTTGGATGATGAGCGGGAATTCTATTGACCAAAAAGATACGGCCCCCGCCGCTGGGCCGTATCTTTTGTACCCATAAGTTAGCTTTTGCTAACTTATGGGTACACTCCCCGTGCGGGCATGAAAGCGCGATATCACATAACAGCAGTATTATACCAGAATTTCGCGGCCCTGTCAAACGACAGAAAAAACGCCGCGTCCTATCGGAAACGGCGTTCTACGGAGCAGGTAACGAGGCTCGTTAACATTTTCATTCCATAAGGAATGAAAATAATCGTATCGCCGCTGTCCAGCCGGCGGCAAGCAACAGTCCACCGGACTGTTGCATCTGATTGTTCGAACCTGAGATAGAAATAAAAAAGACCGTTTCCAGAGGAAACGGTCTTTTTGGAGCGGGTGACGAGGCTCGAACTCGCTACCTCCACCTTGGCAAGGTGGCGCTCTACCGGATGAGCTACACCCGCAACGGACTTAATCATTATAGCACGGGATTCCAAAATGTCAAGCCCTGTTTTTTACTTTTTTCAAAAATTTTTACGGCTCCGTGGGAATCTCTGTAACCGCTTCCGTGGGGGGCACATATTCCCCTGCTGCCTCGGGATAGGCGGAGTAATCCCAGACATACCCCCCCATCTGGCCGTCGGTACGCTTGCGGAACCGGCCTGCGGCGGAGCTTTCCAGCAGATCCACATGGTAATAGTAGCCGTCCACGTAGATCATATTCCAATATCTGGGTTCGCCGTCGTGGGTTCCGGTGATGATCCGGCAGTCCAGCTCCGCCTGGCGGCACATGGCGCAGTAGACCGCCGCAAAGGCTTTGCTGTCACCCACACCGTGGCTCAGGAGGCTGTAGGACGGGGTCAGGGAGGTCTCCATCTGGTAGTCAAAGCGCTCCATCAGGAAGGTGTAAAGCTGCTCATACTTCCGGGCATCGGTGCTGTCGCTGCTGACATAAAGGGATGCGGATTCGAACACACGCTGGACCTGAGCGCGCATCTGGCGCAGGGCGTCCCGGTTTGTCTGGTATGCAAAGTTCAGCTCCACCACCCGGCGCTCCCCCTCCTCGGGGTACAGGCCCACCGCCACCTGGGGCGTCTCCATGACCAGATCCGGATTCCGGTCGGCATAATCCGCCACGATCTGGGCAATGTCCGTCTCGGCGTAGCTGTCCACCAGCAGCACCAGGCCGGTGTCAAAATCCTGGAGCGCTTCACCGATGTGGGCGGCCGCCCCCGTCATATCTGCCACGTTCTTAATCTGGCGCAGTTCCGAGCGGCCGTGGATATAGGAAATATCCACGGAAATGGCCGGCGTACCGCCGCCGAGACCGATCTCATAGATCACGTTCTCCACGGCATAGGCGCCGATGGGATCGCTGCCGGTGATATAGGCCACAGCATCCTCCATATCGTCTGCCACCGCATTCTGGTCGTACGTGCCCACATTGATGACGGCATTTTCCGTGCCCACCGCCACCAGATCCTGCAGCACCGTGCACAGGGACCGGTAATCCGCGGCGCTGATGGCGGCGGAGTGAATGGGGTTGCCCTGCTGTTCGTGGGGCTTGATGGACACATAGGCGCCGTCCATCATATAGCTGCAGCCGCTGAGCGCCAGACACAGCACCAGCACAGAAATGATTCTTTTCATGTCGTTCTCCTTACAGGGCGTCCTTGCTGTAGCGGATAAATCCGTCGCCCAGCACCTGGTGGGCTTCCTGGACGATGATAAAGGCGTTCGGGTCAATGGCGATCACCAGTTCCTTCAGCTCCGCCAGCTGCTGGCGCTTGATGGCAACCAGCACTACCTTGGTGGGTGTGCCGCTGTAGGAGCCCTCGCCGTGGAGGAATGTGGCGCCCCGGTCCAGCTTGAGACCGATCTGCCGGGCGATCTCGTCGTATTCCCCGGAAATGATGAGGGCCACCTTGGAATAGTCGAAACGGTAGACCATGGCGTCAATGACCTTGCCACAGATAAAGACCGTCACGCCCGTATACATGGCCTTGGTCACATCGTGGAACACCAGACCCGTCAGCACCACCACGATCAGATCGAAGCTCATGGAGATCTGGCCGATGGGCACATTGCGGTACTTGAGTTTCAGCAGCCGCACCAGAATATCGGAGCCGCCGGTGGAAGTGCCTGCCACAAAGACCAGCCCCAAGCCCGCGCCGCAGACTACGCCGCCGTACAGAGCCCCCAGCAGGGGTTCACTCTGGGGTGCCGGAAGCAGGGCTATGGCGTCGATCAGCACGGAACTGCTGACCATGCCGAGGATGGAGCCGAGGAAGAAACGCCGGCCGATCTTGATACCGCCCAGCGCAAACAGCGGCAGATTGATCAGAATGGACAGGGTGCCGACAGAGCCAAAGCCGATCAGCTCCACAATGACCATGGACAGGCCGGAAATACCGCCGGGGTTCAGGTCATTGGGGGCCAGGAAAAAGTCAAAGCCCAGGGCGAACACAAGGCTGCCCGCCAGGGTGCTGAGCAGCCAGCCGAATTTTTTCCAGAGATGTTCCATGGCTGTTCCTCCATTTACAATCGATTACACTTCAAAGCTCTTCTGTTTTTCAGGACTGTCCTCTTCCCTGAGAAGGGCGCCGGCGGTGGGGATGGTCTTGGAGCGGTAGCGGGAAATGTTGACGATGCCGGAGACTTCCAGCAGCGCGGCACGGTCCAGGATGGCTTTCTTTTTCAGCGTCAGTACAGCCACGCCCTGGGTATTGCGGGTGGTCTTGGGCAGCAGCTGGGCAGTGGAGAAGATGGCGGCCCGGCCATCGGTGGAGTAGACCACCATCTGGGCATCCTCCTCCAGCGCCATAATGGTGCGGATGGGGGACTTGTCGGAATAGGCGCCGGTGAGCTTCTTGCGGTTGGTCTTGGTCTCGTAGGCATTGAGGGGGACCTTGGCCACCTTGCCGTTTTCGAAGAAGAACAGCACGAAGCCCCTGTAATCGGCGGTGAGCACCACCTGGGTGACCTTTTCGTCGGCTTCCATTCCCAGCTTCTGGGGCAGGTACTCGCCCCACTGGGAGGCCTTGCCGTCGGGGAAGTCGGAAAGGCGGGACTTGTAGCACTGGAATTTGTCAGTGAATACCAGCAGCTCCGTGCGGTTGGTGGCTTCCCGGCTGAATGCCAGGGCGTCGCCCTCCTTGAACTTCTGCTCGCCGGACATCCGCAGGGACTGCTGCGTGATCTTCTTCAGGTAACCCTCCCGGGAGACGAAGACGGTGACCGGATAATCAGGCGTCTGCTCTTCTTCCTCTTCTTCGGCGGCTTCCGCCACCTCGTAGACGATTTCCGTCTTGCGGGGCTGGCCGAATTTCCTGGAAACTTCCTGCAGCTCCTTGATAATGACGTTGCGCAGCTTCCGGGCGGAATTCAGAATGTCCTTCAACTCCGCGATCTCCTTTTCCAGCTGGTCGACTGCCTTGGTCTGCTTGAGGATGTATTCCTTATTGATATTGCGCAGCTTGATTTCGGCCACGTAGTTTGCCTGGATCTCGTCGATGCCGAAGCCGATCATCAGGTTGGGAATGACTTCACTTTCAAGCTCCGTCTCCCGGATGATCCGGATCGCCTTGTCGATGTCCAGCAGGATCCGTTCCAGACCCTTCAGCAGGTGCAGGCGGTCTTCCTTCTTCTTCACCTGGAAGAAGATGCGCCGCTTGACGCAGTCGGTGCGCCAGGCTGTCCACTCGGTGAGGATCTCCCCAACACCCATGACCCGGGGCATACCGGCGATGAGGATATTGAAATTGCAGGGGAAGCTGTCCTGCAGGGGCGTCAGCCGGAAGAGCTTCTGCATCAGCTTTTCGGGATCCACGCCGCGCTTGAGGTCGATGGTCAGCTTCAGGCCGCCCAGGTCGGTCTCATCGCGCATGTCGGTGATCTCCTTGATCTTGCCGGCCTTGATCAGCTCCGCCACCTTATCCATGATGACTTCGGTAGCAGTCGAATACGGAATCTGGGTGATCTCGATGAGGTTGCCGGCCTTGACATACTGCCACTTTGCCCGCAGCTTGAAGCTGCCGCGACCGGTATTGTAGATCTCCCGGGTGGTGGCTTCGTCAAAGAGAAGCTCCGCGCCGGTGGAGAAATCGGGGCCGGGCAGTGTGGAAAGGATATCGTGGTCGGGATTCTTCATCAGGGCGATGGCGGTATCGCAGACCTCTTTCAGATTGAACGAGCAGATATTGGACGCCATGCCGACGGCGATGCCCTGGTTGGCGCTCACCAGCACATTGGGGAAGGTGGTGGGCAGCAGCGTAGGCTCTTTCATGGTGGCGTCATAGTTATCCACCATGTCCACGGTGTCGGAATCGATATCCTTAAAGATCTCGGTGCAGATGGAATCCAGCTTTGCCTCCGTATAGCGGGCAGCGGCGTAGGCCATGTCCCGGGAGTAGACCTTACCGAAGTTGCCCTTGGAATCCACAAAGGGATGCAGCAGGGTCTCGTTGCCCCGGGCCAGGCGCACCATGGTCTCATAGATGGCGGCGTCGCCGTGGGGATTCAGGCGCATGGTCTGGCCGACAATATTGGCGGACTTGGTGCGGCCGCCGGTGAGCAGACCCATTTTATACATGGTGTACAGGAGCTTGCGGTGGGAGGGCTTGAAGCCGTCGATCTCCGGGATCGCTCTGGACACGATGACCGACATGGCGTAGGGCATGTAGTTGATCTCCAGCGTTTCGGAGATGGGCTGCTCGGTGGTGGAGCCCACCAGGCCCATGATGCCGTCGGTGTTTACTTTTTTCTTCTTTTCGGGTTCTTGTTTCTTTCGTGCCATGTTGCACTCCTTACAGTCTTGAATTGACAATTGACAGTGGACAATGGACAGTTATGGTGTCCGCTTCCCGGACATTTTTAATAATATTTCCGCTTTCAACTGTCAATTATTATGAAATATCCGCCAGCTCGAGATACTTGGCGCCGTTTTCCGCGATGAAATTCTTTCGCTCCGTGAGCCTGTCGCCCAGGAGGATATCGAAATAATAGGCGGTGCGCTCGGCATCTTCGGGCATGACCTTGATGAGGCGGCGGGTCTCGGGATTCATGGTGGTCATCCACATCATCTCGGGATCGTTCTCACCAAGACCCTTGGAGCGCTGGATGGTGACCTTCTTGCCCTCCAGACCCTTGAGGATCCTGGCCTTTTCGCCCTCGTTGTAGGCAAACCAGGTCTTGTCCTTACAGGTGATCTCAAACAGGGGGGATTCTGCGATATAGACATAGCCCTCATGGATCAGCGTGGGGCACAGCCGGTAGATCATGGTCAGGATCAGGGTGCGGATCTGGAAGCCGTCGTAGTCGGCATCGGTGCAGATGACCACCTTGCTCCAGCGCAGATTGTCGATATCGAAATTGGAAAGCTCCTTGGCCTTCTTGCCCTGGACCTCCACGCCGCAGCCCAGGACCTTCATCAGGTCGGTGATGATGGGGCTGGCGAAAATCTTGTTGTAGTCGGCCTTCAGGCAGTTGAGGATCTTGCCGCGGACGGGCATGATGCCCTGAAATTCCGCGTCACGGCTCAGCTTGACGCTGCCCAGTGCGGAGTCACCCTCCACGATGTAGAGCTCGCGCACAGCGGTGTCACGGCTGCGGCAGTCGACAAACTTCTGGACACGGTTGGCAATGTCGATGGAGCCGGAGAGCTTCTTCTTCACATTGGACTTGGTCTTTTCGGCGGACTCACGGGCCCGCTTGTTCACCAGGATCTGGTCAGCGGCCCGGTCGGCCTCCTGCTTGTTCTCAATGAACCAGACCTGCAGCTGCTCCTTGAAGAAAGCGGTCATGGCCTCCTGGGTAAACTTGGAATTCACAGACTTCTTGGTCTGGTTCTCAAAGCAGCCGATGGTGGAGAAGCAGTTGGTGACCATCACCAGGGAATCCTGGACGTCCTGGAAGAGGATCTTGGACTCATTCTTGGTATATTTATTGTTGTCTTTCAGATATTTGTCAAAAGCGGCGGTGAAACCAAGGCGCAATGCCCGGTCAGGGCTGCCGCCGTATTCCAGCCAGGAGGAGTTGTGGTAATACTCCGTGTGGCTGATTTGCTTGGAGAAGCAGAAGGAAGCGGTGATCTTCAGCTTCATTTCGGGACGGTTTTCCGCATCCCGGCCCCGGCGCTCCGTCTCCCAGAAAACGGGCATGGTGAAGGCGTTATCCCCCACCAGTTCTTCCACATACTGCTTGATGCCGTCGGAATAACAGAATTCCTCTTCCTCGAACTTTTTTCCAACCTGGTGGCGGAATTTGAAGGTGATGCCCTTGTTGACAACGGCCTGGCGCTTGAGGACATCCCGGTAGTATTCCACGGGGATGTCGATATCGGTGAAGACCTCCCGGTCGGGACGCCAGCGGAAACAGGAACCGGTCTTTTTCCGGTCAGCCTTTTCCTTTTTCAGGCCGCCCACATTGCGGCCTTTCTCGAAGTGCAGATCATAACGGAAGCCGTCCCGGCGGATGGTTGCATCGAAGTATTCGGAAGCATACTGGGTGGCACAGGAGCCCAGGCCGTTGAGACCCAGGGAATACTCATAGTTCTCGCCGTTTTCGCCATACTTGCCGCCGGCATACATCTCACAGAAGACCAGCTCCCAGTTGTAGCGTTTTTCGTTCTCGTTGTAGTCTACAGGGCAGCCCCGGCCGAAGTCCTCCACTTCGACGGACAGATCCTCGTAGCGGGTGACAACGATGGTATCGCCGTGGCCCTCTCTGGCCTCGTCGATGGCGTTGGAGAGGATCTCAAACACCGCGTGCTTGCAGCCCTCCAGATCATCGGAGCCGAAGATGACGGCGGGACGCTTGCGAACCCGCTCCTCCCCCTTCAGCATGGAGATACTGGAGTTATCATACTGTTGCTGTTGCTTTTTCGTAGCCATAATCATAACCTGCCATAGTAATCCATAGTAATTCGATTGTATTATACGCAAAAATCAAACGGAAGTCAACAACTGCCCTTCGCCGTGCCTTCCCCTCCGGTTTTGGAAGAATATGGTCTTTATTCTGATTATAGTCAATAAAAAGATTTGACGATATGATAGGATCAAACGAACATAGGAGGCAGATATATGATATCCTATTCTCCTTTTTGGGTGACCTTGCGCAATTCCTCCGAAACCACATATACCCTCATCAAAAATCACCGCATTTCCAGCTCCACCATCGACAAACTGCGCAAGAACAAGCCCCTGAACACCACCACCGTCAACGACCTGTGCCGGATTCTCGGCTGCCGGATCGAGGACGTGGTGGAATACGTCCCCAGCGAGGATGATCAGAAGCTGTGAAAAAGTCGACCGCCGTCACAGGGAATGTGACGGCGGTCCTATTCATATCTTATGGAAAATCGGCTTGCGGTTCTGGAAGGTGCAGACATACCCGAAGATGTCCCCCAGAATCCGGCATGCCTGATGGGTATACTGACCCACACGCTGGGTATTGTGCGCATCGGAGCCAACGGTGACGATCTCGCCGCCCAGCTCCTTAAACCGCTTGAAATATTCCGCGTCCGGCAGGAAATCACCGCAGCGGTCCATGCCGCTGGTGTTCATCTCCATACCCCGGCCCTTCCGGGCCAGTGTCTTCAGGATCTCATCGGTCAGCTCCCGGTAATCATTGCAGCGGATCAGCTCCTTGGTGGGGTTGCCCCGGCCCTTGCAGATGAAGGTCAGGTGGCCCAGTACATCGAAATCGTCGTGGGCCTGCACGCATTTCAGGGTCTCCTCCATGAACCGCAGATAGGCGGACTCCTTGGTGCGTCCCTCCCAGAAAGGAGCCAGATACACATCCATCTCGTCCACAAAATGGACGGAGCCGATGACGAAGTCAAAATGCCGTTTCTGCAGTTCCCGCCGCATCTCCTCCATATTATAGGGCTTGATGCCGTACTCCACGCCCCGGCGGATCTTCAGGCCCTCGGCCTCCAGATCATCATAGGCGGAACTGTATTCGTCGAAATCGAAGACCATGATCTCCTTTTCCACATTCACCTCATGGTCGATGTGGTCCGTGAAGCAGATCTCTTTCAGACCGCGCTCCCTGGCGGCCTGAACCATATCCCGGGCCTCGGAAAGGCCATCGAAGGATACCGTCGAGTGCAAATGAAAATCAAACATGGTCCTCTTCCTCCCAAAATTGCCGGAATGCCGTGGGCAGCGCCGCAGAGCGGCGGATCTCCTCCGCCGTCAGCCAGGTGAAGCCGTCCGGGCAGTCCGTTACTTCCAGATACCAGCCCCGCATCTTCCATTCGATGTGGGTGAAAATATGCTTGCGTTCAACGCTGCGGAAAATCTCCCGGGGCGTCAGGCCCAGGCCTTCCGCTGCTGCCATCGCTTCCGCCGTGTCCAGTTTGCCGGGGACATTGGGAAACTGCCACAGCCCCGCCAGCAATCCCTCATCCGGGCGCCTGAGCAGCGCGTAGCGGCCGTCACAGGAAGCGATAAAAACCGTCATTTCCTGTATTTTTCGTCCCTTTTTCGGCAGCTTGACCGGAAAATTCTCCGCCGTACCGTGCAGATATCCGCCGCAGAAAGCGTTACAGGGACATTGCTCGCACCGGGGTTTCCAGTTGGGGCCGCAGAGGGTAGCGCCCAGCTCCATGAGCGCCTGGGTAAAATCCCCTGCCCGGTGGGGATACACCGCCGTCAGACGGTCCCGAACCGCTTTTTTACAGGCAGGCAGATCGATGGGGGTGTCATCCTCGGTGATGCGGGAAATGACCCGCAGCACATTGCCGTCCACCGCCGGGGTGGGCAGGCCCATGGCGATGGAGCAGATCGCTCCGGCTGTATAGTCACCGATGCCGGGCAGCGCCAGCACTTCCTGGAAGGTTCGGGGAAACACACCGCCGTGGTCTTCCATAATGCGGATCGCCGCTTTTTTCAGATTCCGCACCCGGCTGTAATAGCCCAGGCCCTCCCAGAGCTTGTGCAGCACGTCGTCATCGCAGCGGGAGAGGGCTTCAATGGTTGGAAGCGCCTCCAGGAACCGGGTGTAATAGCCCTTCACCGCCTCCACCCGGGTCTGCTGGAGCATGATCTCCGACAGCCAGATGTGGTACGGCTCCCGATCCGCCCGCCAGGGCAGGTCCCGATGGGAAGCATCATACCAGGGCAGCAGCGCCCCAGGCAGCTTTTCCAGAATATTCACCGTGGATCTCCCCCTTTCATAAAGATATGTCCATTTTACAATATCCCCCCGGGATGCGTCAATGGTGATAGTCAGGAAAAATTTCCGCAAAATCTTTCAAAAAGGGCTTGACTTTTTTCGTTTCGCATGGTAGTATATTCGAGCGTTCAGCGAGACGCACATGCGCCGGTAGCTCAGTTGGATAGAGTGACTGACTACGAATCAGTAGGTCAGGGGTTCGAGTCCCTTCCGGCGTACCAGATAATCCGAACCACATTTGCGGGTTCGGATTATTTTTATTTCTTGGCAGACTCGAACCATAAAATCTAACTGTCCGGTGGACGGTCAGTCGCGACGGCTTGACGGAGCGAAACCACCAGTTCGAGTCCCTTCCGGCGTACCAAAAAATCCAGATACCCATCCGGGTATCTGGATTTTTTATTATGCTGGGCGGGATTCGAAAGTTCAAATGCGGCAGGATTGTATTTTGCAAAAGAATAAACGCACCAGAGTGCTCCTGTTGCGTCTCTTGGC
>JAFTVM010000053.1 GCA_017465745.1 Oscillospiraceae bacterium | reverse complement strand
GTCGGCGACCCCTTCAAGGATACTTCCGGTCCCTCCATCAACATCCTCATCAAGCTGATGACTGTCGTGGCTCTGGTCTTCGCACCTCTGTTCCTGCTGATCAACAGCGGCATGGGCCTGTTCTAATCATCCGAAAGGAGATACTAAAATGTCTGTCTATGAAAAGAGTTTTGACTTTGTCATTAACCGTGCAAAGTCTCTGAAGAAGCCCGCCCGTGTGGTCGTCACCGGCGCCTATGTTGAGAACATCCTGAAGGCTGTTTTCCAGGCTGAGGCTGAGGGCTTCTGCCGTCCTGTCCTGGTTGGTTCCGAGGACCGCATCCTGGCCATCCTGGAGCGCCTGGGCCTGAAGGACCGTGGCTACGATATCTGCCATGTTGAAGAGGGCGACGACCTGGTTCAGCATGCCATCGACGTTGTCAACGCCGGTATGGGCGACATTCTGATGCGCGGCAATACTTCCACCCGCAGCTTCCTGATGCCCATCCTGAACAAGCAGAACAACCTGGTCAAGGGCTTCGTCAGCGAAGTCGCTCTGGTCAAGGTTCCCTACTATGACCGCATCCTGGCTCTGTCCGATGTTTCCGTCTCTGTCAACCCCTCCGTTGAGCAGCGCATTGAGATCGTCAAGAACACGGTTGAGGTTCTGAACGCTCTGGGCAACAAGAAGCCCAATGTGGCTCTGATGGCTCTGGCTGAGAAGCCCAGCTTCCACATGCGCGACACCGTTGAGGCTCAGAACATCGTTCGCGAGCACGAGGCTGATCCCATTGCTGCCTGCAACATCGTCGGCCCCATCACCTGGGACCTGATCGTCAGCAAGGAAGCTGCGCAGGCTAAGGGCTACAACTGCGATCTGTGCGGCGAGTTCGACGCAGTCGTGATGCCCAACGTCATGGCCGGCAACACCACCATGAAGGTTCTTGGCATGTCCGCAAACTGCAACACCTGCGGCGTCCTGGCCGGCACCACCGTTCCCGTTGCCATGACTTCCCGCGCAAGCTCCGTCGAGCGCGTGTACCTGTCCCTGTGCGTTGCAGCCGCAATGCTGAAGAAGTAAGCACAACTGAATTTCCCATACTGCAGCACCGCTTCGGCGGTGCTGCTTTTTTGATCGACAAAGCGGATATTTTCCAAACTTATACCAATGTTTTTTGTGGGAAGACACTTGCTATTTTGTGGTGGAAATGGTAGTATATACAAGATCCGGCATTTGTAGGAAATGCCGGAATCGCCCATGTATGACGCACCACGGTGCGTGATATAAATCTACTCAAAGGAGCTAGAATATGAGAGGAACGTTCACCAAGCGTCTTCTCTGCGTGATCCTGGTCATCGCCATGGTCACGGCATATGCGGCACCCGTATACGCTGTTGACAATACGACGGTCAGCTTCAAGCAGGTAGACAACAACCGGGTTTCCGCATCTGTGTCCGACCGCGAGAGTGTGGAACTGCCTGAGCAGGAAGCTCCCTACGCCGATTCCGACGTAGTGCGTGTTTCCATCGTACTGGAAAAGGCCGGCACCATCGAAGCCGGTTATTCCGCCCTGAACATTGCAGAAAACCGTTCTGCAATGAACTACCGTACCAAGGTCGAAAAAGATCAGGCCAATGTGACCGGCAAGATCGAAAAAGCTATCAAGAAGGATCTGGACGTGGTCTGGAATCTGACCCTGGCTGCCAACATCATCTCTGCCAATGTGGAGTATGGTCAGATTGAGACCATCGAAAAGATTCCCGGCGTCAAGAGTGTCATCATCGAGACCCGCTATGAGCCCGCTGTGGTCAGCACCGGCGCTGCTGATCCCAACATGGCTACCTCCGGCGTACAGATCGGTTCTTCCGGTGTCTGGGCTGCCGGTTACACCGGCGCAGGCTCCAAGATCGCTGTGATCGATACCGGTGCCGATATCTATCATGAGGCATTTGATTCCGCAGCCTTCGAATACTCCCTGTCCCTGATGGACGAGGAAGTGGATCTGATGGATGCCTCCGACATCGCAGCCGTTCTGCCCCAGCTGAATGCCTATAGCAGTGGCAGCATCAGCGCTGACGACCTGTATGTCAACACCAAGATCCCCTTCGGCTACAACTATATCGATGAGGATCTGGACATCGTCCATGTCAATGACGGCCAGGGCGAGCACGGCTCCCATGTTGCCGGTATCTCCACCGCCAACGCCTATGTCAACAACGGCGACGGCACCTTCTCCTACGCACTGGACACCACCTATGTCCAGGGTGTTGCACCCGATGCCCAGCTGATGGTCATGAAGGTCTTCGGCAAGGGCGGCGGCGCATTTCCCACTGATTACATGGCTGCCATCGAGGACGCCGTGATCCTGGGCGCTGATGCCGTGAACCTGTCCCTGGGCTCCGGAAATCCCGGCATGACCAGAGCGGGCGGCACTGACGAGAATCCCACTGTCTACCAGGATATCCTGGACAATCTGGAGAAGTCCGGTGTCGTCGTTTCCATCTCTGCCGGTAACTCCGGCTACTGGGTCGAGAGCGCCGAAAACGGTTTGCCCTACCTGTTCCTGGATGACGTCAGCTTCCAGACCAACGGCTCTCCCGGCTCCTTCACCAATGCATTCACCGTTGCCTCCGTTGACAACGATGGCTTTACTGCCACCTATTTCGATGTGGACGGCAATATCGTCTCCTACAACGATAACCAGGGCTACAGTAATGCGCCCATGACCACCCTGGGCGGTACCCGGGAGTACATTCTGGTCAATTCCATCGGCGAGCTGGCTGATTTTGACGCAGTCGGTGATGAGAACCTGGCCGGTAAGATCGTCATGTGCTACCGCGGCACCACCTCCTTCTCCGAGAAGGCCAACAATGCCGTCTCCATGGGCGCAGCCGGCGTTGTCATCGTCAATAATCAGCCCGGCATCATCAACATGGATCTGACTGATTACGCCTACGAAGCTCCCGTTGTTTCCATCCTGCAGGCCGACGGTGAGGTATTCAAGTCTGTCGGTACTGAGCACACCACTGAGTCCGGCCTGACCTACTGGACCGGCTCCATGGAAGTCAGCGCTTCCCTGGGCTCCGGCCAGTATAACAGCGATTACTACACCATGTCCGTTTTCTCCTCCTGGGGCGTTCCCGGTTCCCTGGAGCTGAAGCCTGAGATCACCGCCCCCGGCGGCAACATCTACTCCGTGGCAGGCGCCATCAATACCGGCGACTTCTCCGACCACAAGTCCTACGAGGTCATGTCCGGTACCTCCATGGCTGCTCCTCAGGTTGCCGGTATGGCAGCGCTGATGGCACAGTACATCCGCGAGAACGGCCTGGATCAGCAGACCGGTCTGGACGAGCGTACCCTGGCCCAGAGCCTGCTGATGTCCACTGCTGTGCCCCTGCGCGACGGCAACAGCAACGGCAATTACTACCCCGTGATCCAGCAGGGCGCAGGCCTTGCCAACGTGGGCGCAGCTACCCTGGCTGACTCCTACATCCTGATGGGTGCTGACGCCACCGTTGCCTATAACGACGGTAAGGTCAAGGCCGAGCTGGGCGACGATCCCGCAAAGAAGGGCGTTTACAGCTTCTCCTTCACCATCAACAACCTGACCGATGTGGAAAAGACCTTTGCACTGTCCGCTGACGTCTTCACTCAGGACGCATTCGCATACAGCGGCATCCTGCTGCTGGATACCTGGACCCGCAATCTGGCCCCCATCGTCACCTGGACCGTCGACGGCAAGGCCGTTGAAAGCGGCGAGGAGCTGGAAGGCCTGGACTTCAACGGTGACGGCGTTGTCAACACCGCTGACGGCCAGATCCTGCTGGACTACGCCACCGGCCTGGACGTCACCGTGTACAATAGCGACAAGGCTGACCTGAACGGCGACGGCGAGATCAACTCCTACGATTCCTACCTGTTCTTCACCATGCAGAACGCCGGCGGCGCAACGGTCGCTGCCAATGGCTCCGCCGATGTCACTGTCACCATCACCCTGAGTGAGAATGACAAGGCATGGCTGGCTAATTACGAAAACGGCGCCTATATCGAAGCCTACGTTTATGCCGAATCCCTGACCACCGCCGAAGGCGTGGCCGGCACCACCCACTCCATCCCCGTGCTGGGCTACTACGGCAACTGGTCCGATCCCTCCATGTTTGACAAGGGCTCCGCAATCGAGTATATGTACGAACTGGAGAACCGTCCTCCCTACCTGTACGGCTCCAACTATTCCCAGGGCAACTATAACGGCCTGGTGATCAGCTATTCCGACATGGACGGTGAGTACTGGTTCGGCGGTAACCCCATGATTTCCGACGAAACCTACATGCCCGAGCGTAATGCCATCAGCGCTGCCCGGGGCGACAAGATCTCCAAGATCGGCTTTGCCGCCATCCGTAACGCTGCCGCCAGCGCCTACACCGTCGTCGATTCCGAGACTGGCGAGGTGTACATCAATGCCGCCACCGGTGAAGTGTACTCCGCCTACTATCACACCAACGGCGGTACCTGGAAGGATACCTTCTACACCCTGAATGCGGGCTTCACCCCCAAGGAGATTGCCGAAGGCACTGCTCTGGATGTGGGTATTACCCTGGTTCCTGAGTACTATGTGGACACTGAGGGCAATGTGGACTGGGATGCCCTGGGCGACGGCGTGACCTACTCCATGCCCATGGTGGTGGATAACACCGCTCCTGTGCTGAACGATGTGAAGATCGCCCACGATCTGAATGCTGAGACCAAGACGCTGGAGATCACTGCCACCGATAACCAGTACATTGCTGCCGTGGCGCTGTACGATATCTACGGCCAGTATCTGTATACCTACGCAGGCGCCAATGCCGAGCAGGCTGCAGGCGACAGCGTGGCATTTGCCCTGGATCTGGCCCAGGTCAACGGCCCCAGCTTCCTGCTGCAGGTCTATGACTACGCCATGAACACCACCACTTACGAGATCACCACCCAGATCGGTGAGGTCACCGATGTGCTGGACCGCATCGAGCTGGACAAGAACGCTCTGATCATGCAGAAGGGCGACACCGATTCCCTGACTGCCATCGTCTATCCCGTCAACGCTTCCAACCGTGCTGTGGTCTGGTCCACCTCCGATGAGAGCATCGTTTCCGTGGATGAAAACGGCAATCTGCGTGCCCACGCTGTTGGCTCCGCCACCATCACCGCAGCCGCTGCTGCTGACGAGACCCTGACTGCTACCTGCACCGTGGAAGTCATCGACATTGATCAGGATCTCAACGCCATCGTCTGGGACGAGGAAGGCTCCATCTGGTTCAGCGAATTCAACACCAGAGAGCTGCCCGAATACACCAAGCTCAGCCATGACATGCTGGACGACGATTACTTCGTCTCCGCAGCAGTCGGTGCTGACGGTACCCTGTACGCCAGCACCCTGAATACCTCCGCCGGCACCGGCTACCTCTACACCGTGGATCCCGAGACCTACGAGGTCACTCTGCTGTCTGACTGCATCGTTCAGGGCGAGCACATCTTCTATTCCGACCTGACCTACGTCCCTGCCATGTTTGGTACCGGCGCGCTGTTGGGTACCTATGGCCCCTACGTGGTCGCCATTGATCCCGCCACCGGCGATGCTCTGGGCATTATCGATCAGTACGATTCCGCACTGGTCGGTATCACTACCTGCTACGGCCAGTTGGGTCAGGCCGAGGACGGCACCATCATCTACCAGGATGTGGTCTACGTCATCCAGAATGACGGTACCATTATCCAGGAGATCTACTACGGATACGAAGGCCGAGTCGTTCCCTACATGTATGCCTTCTATGGTGCGCGTTCAAGCTTCGATTCCGGCGTGAATGTTGGCGATGCCTGGTACTTCAACTCCGCCTACTATGACGGCAGCTACCTGTACTGGTCCGCATTTGACGAGTCCACGCAGGACAACGTGACCCTGTACGCCATCGATGCTGACTACTCCGGCAATGTCTACAACCTGGGTCAGTTCGCTACTGACGTTTGGCCCGTCGGAGGTCTGTACCAGCTGAACCCCTCCAATGAGGTAGAAGCTACCGAGTTCCCCTCCGTCCTGAGCAACACCGAGCTGCCCGAGATCGCACCTGCTGACATCCAGCTGGTCGTCAAGGAATTCCCCGTGAAGGAAGAAAAGGTCGGCGGTTCTCTGAACGCTTCTGTGGTTACCGCTCCCGCTCCCGTCCGTCCCCTGTCTGACGCAGCTGTGGAAGACGGTCCCAAGGTCGTTACCGTTACCGTCACCGCCAAGGATGTGGAGGGCGCTGCCATCGACTCCACCAACGGCGTTTCCACCGTGACCTATGACGCAGAGACGCTGACTCTGACCAATGTCCTGGTGGAGGGCGACTACACCGCCCTGAATCCCGGCGCTGTTGCCGAGGCCAACGGTTCCGTTACCTTCGGTTACGTGGCTCTGGACGGCATTGCTGCTGACGAAGTCGTGGCAACTCTGGTCTTCGAGGCCAAGGCCGAGGAGGACACCGTCATCACTGTGACCCAGACCGAAGTCAACGATTCCACCGAGGACTACACCGAGACGCTCGAGGTTGTGTTCGAGGAGGAGCCTGAGGTTCCCTCTGAGCCTGAGCAGCCCAGTGATCCCACGGTTCCCTCTGAGCCTGAACAGCCCAGTGATCCCACGGTTCCTTCTGAGCCTGAACAGCCCACCGGCGAGCCTACTGAGCAGCCCACCGAGAAGCCCACTCAGAAGCCTGGTTCCTCCAAGCCCGAAACCGGCGACGCAGCCAGCCCTGTCTGGTTCGTCCTGGTGATGGTTTCCGTGGCCGGTATTGCCGTCCTGGTTACCGCCCGGAAGAAGTGGATCATCTGACACCTTTTCTGTGATCAGCCCTAAAATTTGACGAAGCCCCCGTACTGTAACAGGTACGGGGGCTTTTGATATACCGATCATTCTTCGCTTGTGATTTGTCTGGGAATATGATATGCTGTAATACAACAAAGAAAGAAGGGACGATCAATATGGACTGGAAATTGTTGGGAATCGAACCCACCAGGGATAAAAAAGCCATCACCGCCGCCTACCGGGCGAAGCTGCGGCAGACCAACCCCGAAGACAAGCCGGAAGAATTCAAGGCCCTGCGCACTGCCTATGAGGAAGCGCTCCGCCTGGCGCAGCAGGAAGATACGGTCCCTGCCCGGGATGAAAGTCCCGTTGGTCTGTGGATTGAAAAGGTGCAGGCGCTGTATGCAGATTTCTCAGCCCGGATCCGGCCTGAAAATTGGCGGAAGCTGCTCAGCGATGATGTCTGTGTCGGCCTGGATACCAGACCCCTGGCGGAAGATGCCCTGCTTCGCTTTCTGATGCAGGATTATTTCGTTCCCCAGTGCGTCTGGCAGGTGCTGGATGCGGTGTTTGAATTCACTGCCCGGGCAGAAGAGCTGTGCGAGACTTATCCCAGAGATTTTATCGAACACGCGGTGCTCAACGGCATCCGTTTCAGTGCAACACTGCCCTATGACCTGTATGAGCCCGGCGTCAATGCCGCTGAATGTGACGCGCTGCGCAGGCTCTATCACCAGGCGTGCAATACCCCTTCTGCTCAGCACGGAGATATTCTGGAACAGATGGAAGCCTTCTCCGAGTATCATCCTTACTGCCGGGCCCTGCGGCTGCACTGGATGATGGAAAATGGGCAGAAGAATGCTGCGGTTGCAGGATACCGCGATCTGGCACAGGCCTATCCCGGGGACGCTGCGCTGAATATGGACTGGGCGAATGTCTGCATGGATGAGGGAGACCTGGAGGAAGCGGAGCGAGTCGCCCGGCATATTCTGGACGCCAACTCCGGCCACATCCACGCCAAGCGGATCCTGGCAGAGTGTCTGGCTGCAAAGAGCCAGTATGAGCAGGCCAAGGAGCTGCTCTACGAACTGCTTCACGCCGGCAGTGATGATCCGATTTTCCTGGATCAGATGGCCCAGCGTATGCGTGCCTGGAATGAGGCGCTGATCGTGGAGCGGGAAGAGGCATGGAAACGGGATCCATCCGACAGCGACAATGCCATTGAGCTAGTCTGGTGCTATATGCAGAACGAACGGTTGGATGATGCGCTGGATTTTGCGCAGCAGATCGATCCCGCCTGTGCGGATCAATTTGCCTACCATAATCTGATGGGCAAGTTGTTCCACAATTTGCAGATGAGTGAACAAGCGCTGCCCCATCTGCAGAAGGCGGAGCAGATCCTCCGGGATCTGTCCCCCGACGGTACGCAGAAGACTGAAAAGCGGATCCACCGGTATCCTGAGATGCTGCAGATCGTTGGCAACTGCCTGATGCAGCTGGGCCGCAGCGAAGAAGCAAAGGATAAATTTGAACAGGCCCTTGCCATAGCCCCGGAGGATCCGGAAATGCTGTCCATGATGGGCAAGATCCTATTTTCCACCGGTGATTTGGAGCAGTGCGTCTATATTTTGGAAAAATTGAACCAGATTTCTCCCGGCCGCTGGTTTACCAATGTGATCCTGTCCATGGCTCTGTTCCGGCTGCACCGGGACAGGGAAGCTTTTGACGCCATCAACCGCGCCCTGTCCGTTCAGGGCGGTGATCTGAGCCTGTATGTGATCAAGATGCAGATCCTGCTGCGCAACGGCGTTTTTGAGGAAGTTCACGCGATCCTGGACTTCCTGAAGGAAGCCGGCGCACCGGAGGATATTTCCCTGGACTGGATCCGGGCCCAGTTGACGGAATTTGAGGATAAGAACGAGAAGAAAGCGTTCAAACAGTACCAGACCATCGCCAGGAAAATCGAAGCCGGTGCGGATATGCTGGATGCTTCCTCCCTGTATTACCGCATGACGGTGCTGATGGGCGATCAGATGAACGCCAATAAACCCGAGGACCGGGACATTCTGATGACCATGCTGGAAAAAGGTCTGGCTGCCGACAAATTCCACGAAGACTGCCTGTCCTACAAGGCCTGGCTGCTGAAAAAGGCAGACAAGCTGGACGAAGCCATTGAGATGTACCGCAGTCTGAAGACCCCTGCGGCAGAAATGAAGCTGGCGGAACTTTACTATCAGGATCTGAACCACTATGCTGCCGAAGCCCTGGCCTGTTATGAAGCCATGCTGCGCAAGCGCCAGACGCCGGAGCTGTACTTCTATGCCGCCACCTGCAAGCGCCACATGGGGGATTACGAGGGTGCACGCCGGTACTACCAGCAGGAGCTTGCGCTGGATCCCATGGATGTGGACGGCTATAACGGCCTGGCTTTCGTCTGCGAGGCCCAGGGCCGGTACGAGGATGCGCTGGAGCAGGTGTGCAAGGGCGTCAGCGTGATGTGGGAAACGGAGAATTTCTACGCCTGGCTGGTGGAGCATCAGATCCAGGTGCTGCGCCGCCTGGGACGCTTCGCAGATGCCCTGGCAGCTGCCGATGATGCCATGAGCCGCGGCAGTTACGACGGCTGGCAGACCAAATTCGACATCTGCTGCCAGGCAGGCCTGTGGGATCAGGCCAAGGTCCTCATCGATCAGTGGAAGAAGGCAGACCGTGGCAATCACGCCGCTGACAAGGCTGCAGCAACCCTGAATCTGCTGACGGGGAAAATGTTCATGGCGACCCTGGCCATGGGGCGCATCAAGCGCATGGTGGACTTCGAAGAGGAGCAGGATTTCCGCCTGACACTGGCGGATCTGGAATGTAACCACAAGCGCCAGATCCAGATCTGGGCGCGCCGCGCCGGGCAGGATCCTGCATCCGACCACGCTCTCATGAGCCTGGCCCTGGCCCAGTGGTGGAACGGCGACCGGTCTGCCGCCCGGGAGAATGCGCAGACCGCACTGAATCTGATCGATGAGATCCTGAAGCAGAATCTGGTGGACAAGGCCCTGTTCCGCAGCCGCCGCAGCGTGCTGCTGGCGATCCTGGGACGCCCGGACGAAGCACGGGCAGAACTGGCCCTGGTTCGGACACTGCCCCTGTGCCAGCACTGCTCCTATGGCAGATGTAAGGACGCCGATATTTTTGAAGGCTATATTGAAGAAATCGCAGGCGACACCGCGAAGGCTGCTGCCCTCTACCGGGCCGGACGGAAGAACTGGCCCGATGAGCTGGACTTTGCATCCGGTGAAGCCCGCCTGAAAAAGAAAGGGAAGTAATATGCTCATCGGTATTGATTTGGGAACGACCAACTCTTTGGTGGCCTGTTTCCGAAATGGTAAAGCCGAACTGATCCCCAACCGTCTGGGAAGCTTCCTGACCCCCTCTGTGGTCAGCGTTGACGGGAATGGTACATTGTATGTGGGGGAATCCGCCAGAGAACGGGCCATGCTCCACCCGCTGGAGAGCGCCTCCGTATTCAAGCGCAGCATGGGCACGGAGCGGGAATACGACCTTGGCGGCCGGAGATTTGGGGCGGAGGAGCTGTCCAGCCTTGTGCTGCGCAGTCTGAAGGAGGATGCAGAAATTTACCTGGGTGAGCCGGTGACGGATGCCATCATCAGTGTGCCCGCTTATTTCAACGACATGCAGCGCAAGGCCACGAAACGGGCAGGTGAGCTGGCGGGACTGAACGTAATGCGCATTATCAACGAACCCACCGCCGCTGCCATTGCCCACGGCATGGCGGAGCAGAATGATGCCCGGTACCTGGTCTTCGATTTAGGCGGCGGTACGTTCGATGTATCCATTCTGGAGCTCTACAGTCCCATTATGGAAGTTCATGCCATCGCCGGCGACAATTTCATCGGCGGTGAGGATTTTACCACCCTGCTGTGCAACCTGTTCCTGGAAAAATGCGGTATTGCGCCGGAGAGTCTGGACCTTCGTACCCGCAGTGAGCTGCGGAAAAATGCTGAAAGCTGTAAGTGCGCGTTCTCCCATACGGATCACATCATCATGTGCTGCACCATCGAGGGACGGCCCTATGTGATGCCCCTTTCCATTGAGGAATACGAACAGGCCTGCGCACCGCTGCTGGACCGGCTTCGCCGCCCGGTGGAGCGGAGTCTGCGGGACGCCGGTGTCAGCCTGGAGGACATCGATCAGGTGGTTCTGGTGGGCGGCGCCACCCGCTCGCCGGTGGTGCGCCGGTTCGTTGCCCGGATGTTCAAGCGGGTGCCCAGCATGCGTATCGATCCTGACCGGGCAGTGGCCATCGGCGCCGCACTCCAGTGCGGCATGAAGTCCCGGGACAGAGAGATCCAGGAAGTGGTGCTGACGGATGTATGCCCCTTTACACTGGGTACTGAGGTCATGGTGGATAACGGTATGTTCGAGGAAGCAGGCCATTATCTGCCGATCATAGAGCGTAATACCGTGATTCCCGTCAGCCGTACCCAGACGGTCTATACGGCCCATGACAACCAAACCCGGGTCAATGTGAAGATCCTCCAGGGCGAAAGCCGCATGGCTCAGAACAACCTGCTGCTGGGCGAGATCACCATTCCGGTTCCTGCCGGCCCAAAAGGCAAGGAAGCTGTGGACATAACCTATACCTATGATGTGAACGCCCTGCTGGAGGTGGATGTATTTGTCCACTCCACCAAGGTCAGACGGAAGATCCTGATCCAGGGCAGCGGAAGCCGCTTGTCCGATGCGGAGGCTGCGGAGCGGATGGAGAAGCTGCAGTATCTGAAGCAGAACCCCCGTGATGAGGAGCCTAACCGTCTGCTGTTGCTGCGGGGCGAGCGGATGTATGAGGAATCCACTGCCGATGCCCGTATCGCCATCGACCGTGCGGTGATGGAATTTGAGCGTGCCCTGAAGCGTCAGGACAGGGGAGAGATCGAACGGGCCAGAAAGAAGCTGGAGAAATTCCTGAACGATATGGAGTTCGGCTCCGGACAATAAAGGATCCGCAGACCCGCTGCGGCGCACAGCACCGTGCAGAGGTTGAACGGTGCTGTGTCCATCGATATGGATGATCGCAGCATTTTCGCAAAAAAATGAGAATGGCGTTGTCGAGGCAACGCCATTTTTTCACACCCTGTAGTATGATATGGGCAATGGAAGAATCCATTGCATCAAAATGTCGTCCAAGGAGGAAACACAATGAAAAAGATCCTTTCGCTGCTGCTGGTCCTGACGCTGGTATTCAGCTTCGCCGCCTGTGCCACCACCGAGCACCCTGCCGGGGCTGGTGCGGACAATGAGGAACAGACCCAGGCGCAGAACACCGAACAGGAAGAGACGGTGGAACTGATCGTCTTCGCAGCCGCATCCATGACCGAGACACTCACCGAGCTGGGCAGCCGTTACATGGCTGAGCATCAGAATGTCAGCATTGTCTTTAATTTCGACTCTTCCGGCACCCTGAAGACCCAGATCCAGGAAGGCGCTGATGCGGATATCTTCATCTCCGCCGGTCAGAAGCAGATGAACCAGCTTGACATCACCGCTGATGCTTCCGTCAACACCGACGGTTTGGACTTCGTTCTGGAAGGCACCCGCTTCGATATTCTGGAGAACAAAGTCGCTCTGGCCGTGCCCGAAGGCAATCCCGCCGGTATCAATTCCTATGATGATCTGATCGCCGGTCTGAAGGACGCTTCCATCATGCTGGCCATGGGCAACGCCGACGTTCCCGTTGGTCAGTATACCCAGAAGATCCTGACTTACTTCGACCTGGTGGAAGCTGACCTGGCTGCCGCCGGTTCCATCACCTACGGCTCCAACGTAAAGGAAGTCACCACTCAGATTTCCGAAGCTGCCGTCGACTGCGGCATTATCTACCAGACTGACGCATTTTCCGCCGGTCTGACCGTCGTTGACACTGCCACCGCTGAAATGTGCGGTCAGGTCATCTATCCCGCCGCTGTCATGAACGGATCCAAGAACGTGGAAGCCGCCAGGGCGTTCCTGGAATTCCTCACCGGTGATGCGGCGGATGCCGTATTTGAGAACGTGGGCTTCACACCTGCCGCATAAGAAAAACCCACTGGTTTCAGATAACAGGCGGGCGGCATTCTCCGCCCGCCGTTTTTGGATGCAGCAGGGAACGGGTGCAGAAAATATTATTTGATTTTGTTGGTCAGCCAACATATTTCTTGGCGGATTTTGTGTATGATGTGTCCCGTAGGGGTTTACCCTGATTATGATTTTCTGCTTCCATCCCGAATAGCAAGGAGGTGCATTGATGGATTGGTTTCCGCTGTATAATTCCATCCGCATCGCTTTTGTCAGTACGGTCCTGATATTTTTCGTGGGTATTTTTTCGGCATACTATATTGCCAAAGCACCAAGACTTGTCAAGGGAGTGCTGGATGTGTTCCTGACCCTGCCTCTCGTACTGCCGCCGACGGTGGTTGGCTATCTGCTGCTGCGCCTTCTCGGCCCGAAGCGGATCATTGGTGCCTGGTTTCTGGATAATTTCGACCTGAAGCTGACCATGACCTGGTGGTCGGCCATTTTTGCAACCGTGGTGGTGATCTTTCCGCTGATGTACCGCACCGCCCGGGGCGCCTTTGAGGCCTTCGACGAGACCTTGGCGTATTCTGCGCAGAGCCTGGGTCTTTCCAATACGTATATCTTCTGGCGGATCCGGATGCCCTACTGCCGACAGGGCATCCTGGCAGGCACCGTTCTGGCCTTCGCAAGAGCTTTGGGCGAGTACGGTGCCACTTCCATGATCTGCGGCTACACCCCGGGCCGGACGGCCACCATCTCCACCACGGTCTACCAGCTCTGGCGCACCAATGACGACGGACTGGCCTTCAGGTGGGTGATGGTGAACCTCGCCATTTCCGCCCTGGTGCTGCTGGCAGTGAACATGCTGGAAAAGAAACGTGGGAAAACGGGAGGGATCTGAATGTCACTGTACGTGGATATTGAGAAGAATTTGGGTTCCTTCTGCCTGAAAGCGAAATTTGAAGCCGGGGACGAGACCATCTCCCTGCTGGGCGCCTCCGGCTGCGGAAAGAGCCTGACCCTCAGGTGCATCGCCGGTATCGAAACACCGGACAAAGGCAGGATCGTGGTAGATGGGATCACCCTGTTTGATTCTGAAAAGAAAATCAACCTGACCCCCCAGGAGCGGCGGACAGGTCTGATGTTCCAGAATTACGCTCTGTTTCCCAATATGACGGTGCTGCAAAATATCCGGGCAGGAGCCAGACGGGAAAAGGATAGACAAAAGCGGGAGAATATGGTACAGTCCGTTATGGAGAATTTCGGTCTGACGGAGTTTGCAAGCCGCTGTCCCCACCAGCTTTCCGGCGGCCAGCAGCAGCGTGTGGCGCTGGCGCGGATCCTTGTTTCCAGTCCCCGGATTCTACTGCTGGACGAACCCTTTTCCGCCCTGGACAGCCATCTGCGGTTCATGCTGGAGCGGGAGGTGCGCCACGTGATCCGCCGGTTCGGCAAGACCGTGGTGTTGGTGTCCCACGACCGGGACGAGGTGTTCCGGATGTCCGATTCCATTGCCATCATGGATGGCGGACGGATCGAGGCCATCGGTCCCAGAGGAGACGTTTTCAGGGATCCGCAGACCCGCCGGGGTGCCATTCTGACAGGATGCAAGAATGTTTCCGCCATTGAACGGCTGGAAAACGGCCAGATCCTGGCAGTGGATTGGGGGATCAGGCTTAATGTTCCAAATCTGAAGGACGATACCACCGCCGTAGGCGTGCGCATGAAAACCATCAGTCCCGGTCCCGGGGAAAATGGCTGCCGCTGCCGGGTGGTGGAGGAGATCGAGAATCCCTTTTCCTATACCATCATGCTGGAACCGCTGAATACCCAATGCACCGTTCCCATGGGATGGGAACTGCTGAAGAAGGACTGGAAGGTCCTCCGCGGGGAGGAAATGGAAATACATATACCTGCCGAGGCTATTTTGCAGCTTCGGGATCAATGATAGAGAGGGAAGAACATGAAAAAGATCAATGTCGAAAATGCCGTTGGCATGGAGCTGTGTCACGACATTACAGAGATGAAGGATGGCTTCAAGGGCGCCGCATTCAAGCGGGGCCATATCATCCGGGAAGAGGACATTCCCCATCTGCTGGACATCGGCAAGCGAACCATTTTCGTCTGGGAAGCCGACGCAGGGGAGATCCATGAGGATGACTGTGCCCGGCGCATGGCTGCCATGGCTCCTGTGGAGGGCGCCCACTATACCGAGCCTTCCGAAGGTAAGGTGCTGCTGTTTGCCGACCAGCGGGGCATGTTCCGGGTGAACCGGGAGCTGCTGCGTAAGATCGATTCCATCGGTGATATCACCATCTGCACGTTGCCCGACCACTATCCCGTGGAAGTGGGGGCGAGACTGGCTTCCATGCGTATCGTGCCTCTTGTGACCAAGGAGGCGCAGATCATCGAAGCAGAGCGGCTGTGCGCCGAAGAAAAGCTTCTGGACCTGCTGCCTTACCGGAACAGGAAGCTGGGCGTGGTCATCACCGGCAGCGAAGTCTACACCGGTCGGATCAAGGATAAATTTGAGCCTGTGGTTCGGGCCAAGATGAAGCAGTACCCCTGCGAGATCGTGGGCATCACCATCTGCGACGATAACCTCGACATGATCGTGGGTGCTGCAAAGAAGCACCTGGAAAACGGTGCGGATTTCCTGATCTTCACCGGCGGCATGAGCGTGGACCCCGACGATCTGACCCCCACCGCTGTGCGTCAGCTGGGCGCGGATATCGTCACCCACGGCGTTCCCTCCCAGCCCGGCAATATGACATTGGTTGCGTATCTCGGCGACGTTCCCGTTCTGGGCGTCCCCGGCGCAGCTATCAGCCTGCCCACCACCATCTTTGACGTTCTGCTTCCCCAAATCTTTGCAGGACAGAGGATCACCAGGGAAGAACTGACGGGTCTTGCAGACGGCGGTCTGTGCCAGATGTGCAAGGTCTGCCACTGGCCCAACTGCACCTTTGGACGGTACTGATATGATCGATCAATACGGAAGAGAGATTACCTATATGCGCCTTTCGGTGACGGAGCTGTGCAACCTGCGCTGCCGTTACTGTATGCCTGAGGAGGGGATCTGCAAGAAAGACCATGCCCAGATGCTCACCGAGGATGAGATGATCACTGCTGTGGAAGCGGCAGCCTCTCTCGGCATCCGGAAGCTGCGCATCACCGGTGGCGAGCCGCTGGTAAAGAAGAACATCGTCTCCATCTGCCGCCGGGCGGCGGCTGTGGAGGGCATCCAGGAGGTCTGTCTGACCACCAACGGTATTCTGCTGCCCCGGATGGCAAAGGATCTCCGGGAAGCCGGTGTCAAGCGGCTGAACCTGAGCCTGGATACGCTGGATCCTGCGAAGTATGCCTACATCACCCGGATCGGCACACTGGAGGATTTTTGGACAGGATTCCACGCCGCTCTGGATGCAGGCTTTGAAAAGGTGAAGATCAATGCCGTCCTCATCGGCGGCTTCAATGATGACGAAATCCTGTCTTTGGCAGAGCTGACCAGGCAGTATCCTGTGGATATGCGCTTCATCGAAATGATGCCCATGTATGACAGCGGTGACTTCCGGGAAGCTTCCTTCGTGCCTTATACCCGGGTGTTGGAAGCCCTGCCCCATGCGCAAGCTGTCCCGGCTGACGGCGGCGTGGCAAAGCTGTACCGGCTCCCCGGTGCAATGGGCAACATCGGACTCATCAGCCCCCTGAATGCCCATTTCTGCGGCACCTGCAACCGCATCCGGCTCACCGCAGACGGCAAGATCAAGCCCTGCCTGCATTCCGCTGATGAATACTCCCTCAAGGGTCTGGATTTCGATGGGATGAAAGCGGAATTGGAAAAAGCCATCTGGAACAAGCCCCAGTGGCACGGCGATCTGGATGCGGTGAACCGCAGCAAAGCAGGCCGCAATATGAACCAAATCGGAGGTTAACCATATGTCTGATTTTACCCATTTCAATGAACAGGGGCGGGCGAAGATGGTGGATGTGGGGGAGAAGCCCATCTCCCAGCGCATCGCCGTTGCCGCAGGCCGCGTACTGGTTAACGAAAAGACCTTTGCCCTGATCCAGTCCGGCGGTATGAAGAAGGGCGACGTTCTCACTGTTGCCCAGATCGCAGGCGTCATGGGTGCCAAGCGTACCCCGGATATCATTCCCATGTGCCACCCCATCCTGATGGACGGCATCAACCTGGAGCTGCATCTGGATGAAAAGCGGCATTCTGTGGAGATCAAGGCTACCGTGTCCTGCGACGGCAGAACCGGCGTGGAAATGGAGGCGCTGACTGCCGTGTCCACCGCCGCATTGACTGTCTACGACATGTGCAAGGCCGTCCAGAAGGATATGACCATCACGGATATCCGCCTGGTCAGCAAGACCGGCGGCGTCCACGGAGACTATTTCAGGGAGGAAGAAGCATGAGCTATACAGCAGCAGTCATCACCATCAGCGACAAGGGTGCCATCGGTGAGCGAATCGATACCAGCGGCCCCAATCTGGTAAACATTCTGAAAGAAAAGGGTTACGATGTGGTCTACACTACCATTATTCCCGATGATTTTGAGACCATCAAGGCTGAACTCATCAAATGCGCCGACGACAGGGGCATCGCACTGGTGCTGACCACCGGCGGTACCGGTTTCTCTCCCCGGGATATCACCCCCGAGGCCACTATGGCGGTGGTGGAACGTCCCACACCCGGTATTCCGGAGGCTATGCGGGCAGAATCCATGAAAATCACCCCCAAGGGCTGTCTGAGCCGCTCTGCTGCGGGTATCCGCAAGGGCACCCTGATCATCAATTTGCCCGGCAGCAAGAAGGCATCCCAGGAAAATATTCTGGCAGTCATCGATGCTGTGGATCACGGCCTGGAAATGCTGGCAAGCGCCGGCAGCGCAAACTGCGGAGGTTAAAAATGAAAATGAATCCCCCTTCCATGGATCAGTGGCTGCGTGAGGCCAAGGCCCACGAAAGCGCTGCGAAGATCGGTATGTACCTGACCCACAACGGCACTGTGCGCCAGACCGCCAAGGCAAAGGTGCGCCGGGGCGAAGAGGCACCGGATGTTTCCGGCATGTACTTTACCTATGATCAGGCGAAAGTGGATGCAGCCGTTGCCGAAACCTATCAGATGGAGGGCATCTACTATGTCCGAACCTGGCTGAACGAAGGCGAGCTTTCTCTCGGCGACGATATTATGTACGTTCTCATTGGCGGCGATATCCGCCCCCGTGTGGTGGAAGCGCTGCAGTTTCTGGTGGGTAAGCTGAAAAATGAATGCGTCACGGAAGTGGAACACCCTGTGTGACGAAAGACGCTTGATTTCCAGAGCAAATGACCCGGTACGAAAGTACCGGGTGCTTTTGTCCGCCATCATAAGACAGCACAACACCACCGGCCAAAGCCGGTGGTGAATAAGTGTGTCCTTCCAAGAGAATGTGTTTATTTTTGATTCTTCATTCTGTTTGTAAAAGCTATCTTTGCAGCGCGAATCTTATCCAAAATGCCCATGCAGTACAAGATATTCAGAACAAGTGCTGCCGCAGTGAGACCAAGTGTAAAATCGGATAGATTCCGATAAGGTTTACCCGTAACGAAGCCCGTGTAGTGTACAACCAAATAAAATACAAAAATGATAAGGGCGCCCGCAGTCATTTCACACATTCTTTTGGCCAGGATCTTCTTTTCTGTTTCTGCATAGTCTGCTACCTTTTTCAAAGTCTCTTTTGTTTCCTTATCCATTTTCTCATTTTTCCTTTCTCCATCGATTAATTCACGGATATCAGTATCATATAGATCTGCCAATTCGATGAGTAGATCGAGATCAGGCATAGTGGCTCCGGTTTCCCACCGAGAAACAGTACGACCTGATATATTCAGATGCTGCGCTAACTGTTCTTGTGTGAGACCTTTTGCCTTACGAAGTTCCCGCAGGAAACAGCCGGTCTTTTTTTGATCCACTGGAATCACTCCCTTCAATGGAATTGTATATGAATTTATCAAAAATTTCCACGACATAAAATGAGAATTAGCCATATTATCCGTTAGACACCTTTGTCTGGTTATTGAATCTGAAAATTACCCTTTAGAAAACACGGACTGTTGCATTTGAGTGGGTTCGATTCGCCATATTCAACTCCACCAAATAAGAAAACGCACCCTTTATGGGTGCGTTTTCTTATTTGGTGGAGCCGAGGGGAATCGAACCCCTGTCCGAAAGCAACTTGGAGGGACTTTCTCCGGGCGCAGTTTGTTATTTACATTCCCTTTGGCCGCCGGGAACAAACACCCTGCGGTCATCAGTAGCTTCATAATGCATGGTAC
>JAFTVM010000085.1 GCA_017465745.1 Oscillospiraceae bacterium | reverse complement strand
TTTTCCCTATATCGGGGTGATTTTCAAACCACCTCGATACACCTCATTTGCCCGATACAATTCGTCTTGGATCAGGACGATTTTTATAGTCCAATACGTTTCCAAAGGTTCCCTTGCCGTTCCTGGAAAGCGCCTCGCTGAACCGGTCCACAGCTTCCTTGCGGACACTTTTCTGCACGTGGAGGTAGTGCCGGGTCATGTCCATATCCACGTGGCCAACAATGCTCTGAATGGTTTCCACAGATACGCCCAGTACCTGCATCTGAGAGACATAGGTGTGGCGACAGCAATGTGGCGTCAGTACAAGGACATCCTTCACATTTCCACTCGCTTCCTTAAACCGCTCGGAGAAGTAGGAAGGACTACAAGGCATACCAACATAATTCTTATTACCTGGCAGATATCTCTTGCATCAGTTGTCCTCCAACCTTAACGCTTTTAATAAATCCTGCCTTTTCATGATCCCTGCAGAGGGCACAGACGGCATAGATGATCTCATCGATTTCCTTCAGGGGCTTCCCGTTCATGAGTCGGTAGAGTTCCTCGAAGTTGGCTTTGATGACTGCGTTATCGAAGCCGCTGGATTCGTTATAGGCGTCGAACAGCACCTCCAGGATGCTCTCCGCATTGTCGGGATGGTTTGGCTGCTGGGTAGCCAGGTGGATTTGGGCTTCAAATCGGTCCTGATCCTCCATCACATGATCCAGGATCTAGTTGACGCAGTGGATGTGGTTCAGAACCTCGATCAGATCCGAGACCTTCATGGGCTCGAAGAACTCCCGGGCCTTGCCCTTCCGGAAGATGGTTTCCACCCGCTGGCGGGTCAGGCGGCAACTCGGGTTCTTCTGTATACCCCAAAACTGTCCACCCGTCCTTTTTCTGCACTGCTCCGGGGTGAGAACTTGACAATGACAGGGCAAATGATATAATGTTAAAACTTATGCGCACAACTGCTTCCGGGTCCAGCACCCCGAAAAGATCGATGAGATGAAACTTGGCTGTTATGCTTCATCCAGCGGGAATCTCCGGTGCAGACCAGCAAGCCGCTGTTTAACGCCGATTTCCATGGATGGCGCTACGGCCCCCGCGACAGCTGCAAAACCGGCGCTTTCCCGAGCCTGTCATGGAAAGGTCTTCGACACGTTCGCCGGCAGGGGCTCCCGGAGCCTGAGGTGTCTGACTGTACACATCGCCCATGTACCCGCTTCGGCGGGTACTTTTTTGCGGGGGATATAGCTTTTTACCGGATTTTGCGCTATAATGGTATCAAATGAAGGGAGGCGGCCGGTATGATCATCGATCTGGGAATTTATCAGCTGGATATCGATCCGGAACGAACAGCGGCATTTTACGCCGAAGCCGACGGGATCAGCTGTGATTGTGACGGCTGCCGGAATTACGCGAAAGCCGTTGCCGTTCTTCCTTCCCCCGTTCTGGAGCTTTTCCGGCAGTTTGGCATTGATCCGGCCAAGCCGGCGGAGGTATATGTCAATTCCGCACCCACCCAGGATACTGCCGGTTACGGCGGCTTCTACCATGTCTGCGGAACGGTTCTGGAGGGGAAATCCCCCTGGATCAAAGTTGATGAAAAGCATTTCCGCTTTGACGAACAGTACCGGGTCGATCTCTGCGATGGATATTCCATCTTCATCACAGACGAAATCCATCTTCTGGAGGAGGGCTTCCCACACCCGGTCATTCAGATTGAGATTGATTTTTTGCTTCCCTGGGTATTACCCATCACCAAGCCCTACTAACCCCCCAATACGAAAAAGGAGCGAACATATATGAACAGACCTTACATCATCTGCCACATGGTGACTTCCATCGACGGCAAGGTCACCGGCAAATTCCTTTATTCCCACGAATGTCACGACGCCACCGAAACCTACTACCAGATGAACCGGGACTTCAGGGCCGACGCCTACGCCTGCGGCCGGGTCACCATGGAGGGCAGCTTCACCGGCGGATGGTATCCCGACCTGAGCGTCTACGCCCCCCTGTATGACATTTCCGACTTCCTGGTGGAGGAACGTTCCGGCTTCTACGCCGTGGCCTTCGACCCCCACGGCCGTCTGGGCTGGCGGGGCACCACCATCATCGACGAGGATCCCGGCTACGACAAGGCACAGATCATCGAGGTCCTGACCCGCCAGGTGGATCCCCGCTATCTGCGCTACCTGCAGGTCTCCGGCATCCCCTACATCTTCGCCGGTGAGGAGGAGCTGGACATCGAAGAAGCCCTGCAGAAGCTGAAGAAGTACTTCGGCATCAACAAGCTCCTGCTGGAGGGCGGCAGCATCCTGGACGGCGCGTTCCAGCGGGCCGGCGTCATTGACGAACTGAGTCTGGTGGTGGCGCCCATCATGGCGGAGATGGGCAAGCCCCTGTGCAACAACGCCCACATGGAGACCTACCGCCTGGTGGAAGCCAAACCCTGCGGCACCGCCCTGTGGCTGAACTACAGGAAATAACACATTCCCCCATCCGCAGCGGATGGGGGAATTGACTGTTTATGGGGCATTGATATTGAGTATCAGTATGATTACAGGAATTTACCCTTCAGAACCAGGTTCGTGGTGTCCTGGTAATTCAACCGTCCATAGAACCGGTTATGGGCGTCATCGTTGACCGCCATCAGCTGCACCAGGGCTGCCCCTTCTTCCTTCACCTGGCGTTCCAGTTCCTGCATCAGTGCCGTTCCCAGCCCCCGGTTCTGGAAGGGTTCCCCAATGATGATCTCCACCAGATTATACGCCGTCAGGTCATAGAACCGCTCAAATCGTCCCATGGCAAAACCGATCACATTCTCCCCATCCTCCGCCATCAGGCAGTAGGAATCCGGCGAACCCAGCACCTGCCATATGCGGTGACGGACGCTCTCTTCCGTCCATTCATCCCCTCGGGCATTGTAATATTCGATATAAAACGGGATCACCTTTTCAATATCAGATTCCTGCATCCTGCGGTACATCATGTCCGTTCACCCTCCTTTTCCTGGCATTGAAAGACACCGCCTGGCGGCGTTGTCGATTCTGTGATTTTCGGGTTAGAAAATCACGGGAGCTTGTCTCATTCTGATCTTCGTTCATCGAAACGGGGCGTCGAGGGCGCCGCCTCCTACATTCCGATTTACAAAAGAGCGGCGTGGAGATCCACGCCGCTCTCGCTGTTTATTCGCTTAGATGCCAGCCAGCTCCAGCAGGGCGGGAACCTTGGCTTCCCAGCCCAGCGCCATGATGTGCACGCCCTGGCAGTAGGGACGGCACTCGCGGATGATGCGGGCAGCGATCTCAACACCGGTGATACCGGCCTTGGTCTTTTCCTTGTCGGCGCGGAGCTCGTCGAGCATCTCGTCGGGGACATGGACGCCGGCCACGTTGTTGTTCATGAACTTGCACATACCCACGCTCTTGGGGATGATGACGCCCAGCTGCACGGGCTTGCCGAACTGCTTGGCCCGCTCCATGAACTGGATGAACTTCTCAGGCTCGAAGACAGCCTGGGTCTGGAAGTAGTCAGCGCCGGCCATGACCTTGCGCTCCATCTTTGCCAGCTGTGCATCCACAGAGTCGGAGATGGGGGACACGACTGCGCCCTTGGCAAACTTGGGGGGCTCGCCCACCAGCTCGATGCCGGCCAGGTCAACGCCCTTCTCCAGCTGGGAAGCGGCATACAGCAGGGACACGGAATCCAGGTCGAAGACGGGCTTGGCGCCGGGATGGTCGCCCATGCGGGTGTGGTCGCCGGTGAGGCACAGGATGTTGTCGATGCCCATGGCGGCTGCGCCCAGCAGATCGGACTGCAGTGCCAGACGGTTGCGGTCACGGCAGGTGGCCTGGTAGATGGGGTTCAGGCCGGCGTTCTTCATGGCCACGCAGGTAGCCAGGGTGGAGGTACGCATGACGGAGGACTGATTATCGGTGACGTTGACGGCGGTAATGCCGCTGAGGTAGGTCTTGGCCTCGTCCACCAGATGCTCCAGATGAATACCCTTGGGAGGGCCAACTTCTGCGGTAACGACAAATTCACCGCGATCGAACAGTTCAGTAATTCTCATAATATAAGACTCCTACTCTATGTAAATTTGTCATTACTTATCGATGGCGTAATTGCGCAGCTGGACGGGGCACTTGAGCACATCCAGGCGGCCGATCTTCTTCAGGCGCTGGTAGATGCGCTCCCAGCCGCAGTCCATATTGGGGTCCACCTCGCACTTGCCCTTCTTGGCGCCGCCGCACTGGCCGTTGATCAGGCTCTTGGAGCAGGCAGTCAGGGGGCAGATACCGCCGGTCAGGTTCAGGTAGCACTGGCCGCACTGGTCGCAGTCATGCTCCAGCGGGGTCACGCCCTGGTAACCGGGCAGCGCATAAGTATCGCAGGCGGCACAGACCTTCATGGTATCCAGGGCAGATGCCACGGTCTGGACGCCGACGCCGCAGGAGAAGACCAGCACCATGTCGGCTGCTTCGATCTGGGCGGCGTACTTTTCAAGACGGATCTGCAGGTTCTCGGGGTTGCAGATGTAATCGGTGGTCAGGATGCCGGTGACGTCCAGAGTCTTCTGGTATTCAGAAGCCTCGGCCTCGGGGAAACGGATCTCCTTGCAGCCGTGGCAATTGATAACGAAGACCTTCTTGCCAGCCGTCAGAGCGTCCAGCACTTCACGGGATTTCATTTCGGTAATCAGCATCTTACTTCATCCCCCTTACACCGTTCTTGCCCATCTTGATCATGGTGACCAGGGGCAGCTTGGAAGAGCAGATGTACTCGCAGCAGCGGCACTCCATGCAGTCCATAATGTTCATTTCCTTACAGGCAGCCCAGTCACCGACGCCCACGTGCTTGAAGAAGTACAGGGGCTTCAGGGACATGGGACACACATCCACGCAGCGGCCGCACTTGATGCATTCCTGAGGCTCGGCATTGTCGGTATCGATGGCGATGATGCCGTTGGAGCCCTTCATAATGGGAGTATCCAGGGTGTCCTGAGGGAAGCCCATCATGGGGCCGCCAGCCTTGACGGTGGCGTCGGTATTGGTGATGCCGCCGCAGGCAGCCACCAGCTCGGAAGCGGAGGTGCCGATCTTGACGATGAAGTTGCCGGGGTTGGCGATGTAGGGACCGGTGACGGTGGTGACACGCTCGATCAGAGGCATGCCGGTCTTGATGGCGTCGGCAATGGCCTTGACGGTGGACACGTTGCTGACGGCAGCGCCCACATCGGCAGGCAGACCGCCGGAGGGAACCATGCGGCCCATGACGCGCTTGATGAGCATCTTCTCACCGCCCTGGGGGTACTTGGTCTTGGCGACACAGACCTCCATGCCTTCCTGGCCTTCCAGCTTACTCTGAATCAGCTCGATGGCATCGGGCTTGTTGTCCTCGATGACGATGACGCCTCTGGGGGCGTTGACCGCCTTCATGACAGCCTTCAGACCGAAAATGATGTCGTCGGCGTACTCCAGCATCAGCCGGTGGTCGGCAGTCAGCAGGGGCTCACACTCACAGCCGTTGATGAGAACGGCTTCGATGGGCTTGTTGGGCATCAGCTTGACGTAGGTGGGGAAGCCGGCGCCGCCCATACCCACGATGCCGGCGTTCTTGACGATCTCAACGATTTCCTTGGGCTCCAGCTCCTCCAGGGGCTTGTTGGGCTTCACGGACTCGTGGACCGTATTCAGGCCGTCGGATTCGATGACCACACTCAGGCAGGTGCCGCGGGTGGCGTGGGGACGCTCCTCGATGGCGACGACGGTACCGCTGACGCTGGAATGGACGGGAGCGGAGATGAAGCCGGCGGCTTCACCGACCTTCTGACCGACCTTGACGCTGTCGCCCACAGCCACGATGGGGTTGGCGGGTGCGCCCAGGTGCATGGACATGGGGATCACGACGGTCTTGGGTGCGGGGAACTTCACCAGAGCCAGGTGCTCAGTGGGCTCCTTGCCCTCCACGGGATGGACACCGCCGTAGTAGCCCTCGAAACGGTTTTCGCGGATGGACTTGACATAGTCCTGAATGACCTTGAAATTGACCTTGGAATAATCACGCAGCTGGACGGGCTGGCTCAGCAGCTCGTTCAGGCGGCCCTGCTTGGCAAGGCGCTGCTGGATATTCTCCCAGGCGCAGTCCTTGTTGGGGTCGACCTCGCACTTGCCGTTCTTGGCGCCGCCGCACTGGCCGTTGACCAGGCTCTTGGAGCAGTCCACGATGGGGCAGATGCCGCCGGTCATATTCAGATAGCACTGGGCGCAGGCGTCACAGGCCTTCTTGGTCAGCGCCATGCCATGGTGGCCGGTATAGTTGATGGAGTTTGCAGCGGCGTAGACGGGCACGTCGGCCATCTCAGCCACGGTCTGGATGCCCAGGCCGCAGGCGCAGACGAAGATGCTCTCGGCCTCATCGGGGATCAGATCGGGCAGCTTTTTGACGGTCTGGGTCTTGTTGCACAGGAAATCGATCCGCGCGGTGCCCACGACGGTCTTGCCCTGCTCGGCAGCGATCTTCACGAACGCTTCGCAATCAGGTTCTTCCATGGTTTCAAACGCCTTGAAACACTTGTTGCAGGCGACGACGAACAGCTTGTCGGTACCGGCCAGGACACCGGCCAGCTCTTCTGCGGCCTTCAACTTATACTTGGTATAGTTTTCCAATTGCTCACCTTCCTTACAAAATGGTGGTTCACAGTATGCTTGTCTGTTTTGCCTTTCTGCACTTCGGTTTTCAAAACAGGTTCAGCCAATTCGTCCTGTGTTATCGATACATAACACACTAATAGTATAGCACATGCATTTCCTGTTCGCTAGTCCCCAAGTGGATTTCTTTTACATATTTTGATATATCAGGTGCCAGATCGACACCCCACCCGGTCTGGGGCGGAAATTGTTGTTTCTCGGTCTGTTGCGCACTCCGCCTGGCTCTCCCAGAGGGAGAGCCAAGTCGGACCGTAAGATAAGCTGCAATTTGCCGCTGCTTTGTTATGCTTTCTTGGCGATGACGAACCAGGTGGTGCCGTGGGCGTCCGGGTCATCCAGCAGGGTATCCGCACACCGGACCACCGTAAAGCCCGCCTGCCGCAGCAGGCCGCAGACAGTGGCCGGGTCGTGGAGCTTCTCGGTGATCCGTTCCTCGAACTGCAGCGCGCCGTCCTCATAGACCCGGATCTGCAGCTGTACCATCTCAGGCTCCGGCCGCACCATCCGGAACCACACCCGAATCCGGTCAGAAAAGTCCATCTCGAAAGGCTCACTGGTGGAGACCTCGTTCTCATTGAGGATGTCGAAGATGAAATACCCGCCGGAATTGAGATAGGCATACACATTCTCAAAGATCCGCCCCACATCACACAGGCTGTGGATATGGTTCAGAGCGTCGCCGGTACAGGTCACCAGATCAAACTGCCGGTGGGGACGGTAGGTGATCATATCCGCCACCTCGTAGGAAATATGGGGCGCCCGGGAGGCGGCAATTCGGATCATCCCGGCGGAAAAATCCATGCCGGAGGCCTTGATGCCGTTTTGATCCAGGATCTGGCACAGCACACCCGTACCGCAGGCCAGATCCAGGGCTGTTCCGGGGCACAGGGCATTGGCTGCCAGCCATTTGAGAAGCTGCTCCCCAAATGCCTCGGGGTAATAATTCCATCCGAACTCGTTATACACCTTGCAGAATACGTCGCTGTACATGACCCGCCCTCCTTTTTCCCGATTATACCACAGATCCGCAAATGTTACAATTCATCCACATCTTTCTTATTTTTTCTGATATACTGGTGTTACAGAAACGAGGAGGAGGAAAAGGATATGCTCGAGCTGATCATCACCGTCGTGTTCATCTGGCTTTTCTTCAAGGTTCTGGGGCTGTTTTTCCGGGCTGCCTGGGGTCTGACCAAGTTTATCGCATCCGCACTGCTGACCATTGCGGCCGCCACACTGATCGGCGGTCTGATGTTCGCCGGCGGTCTGCTTCTGCTGATCCCCGTGGCTCTCGTCATCATCGCCCTCGGCCTGCTGAAATGCATTATCTGATACACTGCACAGCCCCATCCGGTATGGATGGGGCTGATTTTTATTACCGGCTGCCAAACCGGTTCAGTGCCGTCACGGCGGCAATCAGCATCAGCGTCACCCCGGCGATCCCGGCGGCGCACCGGGCTGCGATGGACAGTGCGGTCAGAAATTCTCCCATATTCCCCTCCTCACGACAGCAGCGACAAAATCATGCCGCCCGCCACCACCGAGGCGATCTGCCCCGCCACATTCACGCCCACGGCGTGCATCAGCAGATGATTGGTACAGTCGGCCTCCAGGCCCAGCTTATTCACCGTCCGGGCGGCCATGGGAAACGCTGAGATCCCGGCAGCCCCCAGCATGGGGTTGATCTTCTCCCGCAGGAACAGATTCATGCATTTCGCCGCCAGGACGCCGCCCACGGTATCCATAACGAATGCCACAAGTCCAAGGGCCAGGATCATCCATGTTTCCGGCCGCAGGAATTCCGCCGCCGTCATCCGGGCCGAGATGGTCAGTCCCAGGAAAATGGTGATGAGATTCGCCAGCACGTTTCGGGCGGTGTCCGACAGGGAGTCCAGTACTCCGCAGACCCGGATCAGGTTGCCGAACATGAGAAAGCCCACCAGCGCCGCCGCTTGCGGGGCGGCCAGCCCCACCACCACGGTCACCAGAATGGGGAACAGGATCTTTGTCGGCCGGGATACGCCGGTCTTTGCGAGGGGCATCTTTATTTTTCGCTCCGCTTCGCTGGTACACAGGCGGATCACCGGCGGCTGCACCAGGGGTACCAGCGCCATGTAGGAATAGGCCGCCACCAGGATGGCGGCGGTGTAGTTCGATCCCAATGCCTGGGATACGAAAATGGATGTGGGTCCGTCCGCCGCCCCGATGACCGCGATGGAGGCCGCGTCCTTCAGCGCAAACCCCAGCAGCACCGCCGCGCAGAGGGTGAACAGGATTCCGAACTGTGCCGCCGCCCCGAAGAGCATCAGCTTGGGATTTGCCAGCAATGGCTCAAAATCGATCATGGCGCCGATGCCGATGAAGAGCATCAGGGGCATCAGCTCATGCCCGGCAATGCCCAGCTGAAACAGGTGCTCCAGCACCGCCCCGGCGCCGGAATCCGGCAGATTCACCAATATCGCCCCAAAGCCCATGGGCAGCAGCAGGGCTGGCTCCATCTTCCGCGCAATGGCAAGATAAATCAGCGCACCGCCGATGGCCCACATGATGAGAAACTCCACAGGATCTCCTCCTTTCCCGTTACCCTATGCCCGGGTTGGTGATTTTATCACGGAAAAAGAGCCGTCTTTGGGATATAATAACGCTACAAAAACATTTCACAGGAGGGATCCATATGAGACTGAAAGATAAAGTTGCCATCATCACCGGCGGCAGCCGGGGCATCGGCTTCGCCACAGCCGACGCATTCCTGCGGGAGGGTGCAAAGGTGATCCTCACCGCCTCCTCCCAGAACTCTGCCGATAAGGCCGTGGCAAAACTCAAGGAAAAATATCCCGATTCCGTCATCGCGGGCATCAGTCCGAATCTTGCGGATCTGGACTCCGTCCGCAACGCCTTCATCATTGCCACCGCCCAGTACGGCTGTGTGGATATCCTGGTGAACAACGCCGGTGTTTCTGAGAGCACACCCTTCCTGGAGTACACCCAGGAGACCTTCGACCGTGTTATGGATCTGAATGTCAAGGGCGTCTTCAATACCATCCGGGCGGCCTGTGACTGCATGGTATACCGGGGCAGCGGCGTCATCCTGTCCACCTCTTCCATGGTCAGCATCTCCGGCCAGCCCAGCGGCCTGGCCTATCCCACCTCCAAATTCGCCGTCAACGGCCTGACCGTGTCCCTGGCCCGGGAGCTGGGCCCCAAGGGTATCCGGGTCAACGCCGTGGCCCCCGGCATCATCGAGACCGACATGATGAAGGCCGTCCCCAAAGAGGTCATCGATCCCATGATCGCTCGGATCCCCCTGCGCCGGCTGGGAAAACCCGAGGACATCGCCAACGCCTTCGTCTTCCTGGCATCCGACGAAGCCAGCTATATCACCGGTGTGGTGCTCAGCGTCGACGGCATGGCAAGAACGTGATAAAGTCACAGAAGACAGCAGGAATATCTGCTATACTGAGGCCATCAAGAAAAACAAAAGGAGAAATCGATTATGAAGTATGTATGCGACCTGTGCGGCTGGGAATATGACGAGGAACTGGGCTACCCCGAGGGCGGCATTGCCCCCGGCACCAAATGGGAGGATGTCCCCGAGGATTTCGAGTGCCCCCTGTGCATGGCCGGTAAGGATCAGTTCTCTGAGGAGTAAATAAAGCAGAACCGGTGCAGCTTCTGGCTGCACCGGTTCTCTGTTATGGGGGGAATTCGAATTGTAGTTTCTCGTTCTGCTTCAAACAACGCAATGACATACCTGGTTCGCAGCACATCTCTCATCGGAGCGATAAGCTACAATTTACAAATCTCCCGAACCAATCAGTCCGTATTTTAATTTCACCCGGTCCAGTTTTTCCAGCAGGGGCTTTGCAAACAGCAGCAGCGTCACGGCAGTGGCAATCCCGTGGCTGATATTCGTCCGCAGGCCGATGGACAACACCAGCAGCACCGACGACCACTTGATGGTGGTCAGGCTGGTGAAAATCGTGCAGCAGTCCAGCAGCAGACCCACCACCGTTACCATGGCGATGAAGCCAAAGGCCGCCAGCACCCAGGGCTTTTTCGGCAGCCAGCCACGCCGCGTCACCGCACCGGCCAGCAGTCCTGCCACGCCGTAGGCCATCATCTGCCAGGGCGTCCAGGGGCCCTGACCGCCCAGGATGAAATTGCTGGCGAAGGCGCTGACCGCCCCCACCAGAAAGCCCGCCTGGGAACCGAAGGCCATACCCGCGATCATGATGACGCCGAAAATGGGCTTGAAATTGGGCAGCGGCACCACCGCCCGGGATGCCGCCGCCAGGGCGCACAGCACCGCCAGCAGCACCAGCTCCCGGGCCTGAGGCCGGCGGGATTCAAAGGCCAGGAAAAAGGGGATCAGTATTTCAATGATGACCAGGGTGCTGGTGAGATAGTACCACCGGCCCGGCAGCCGGGAACCCAGCAGCACTGTGGCCGGGATCAGCACAAAGGCCGTCAGAAGTGTGAACAAGGTGGTCTTTTTCATGCCCCACCCTCCTGATTGCGGCGATAAAGTTCGGTCACATCCTCCGCAGTGACAGCCTGGGTGAACACATGGCGGCTCATGCGGTTGGCGGCGGTGGTGTAGAAGCTGTTGCCGCCGAAGAACCGGCGGGGGGTATCCGTGGTCAGCAGCTGGCCGTCGAAGAACATGGAGACAAGGTCTGCGTACCGGGCGCAGAACTCCACATCGTGGGAGACCATGATGATGGTGATGCCCTGCTCCTTCAGTTTACATAAAATTCGCGCCAGTTTTTCCTTGAAGAAGCTGTCGATGCCCTTGGTGGGCTCGTCCAGCAGCAAAAGCCGGGGACTGGTCAGCAGGACTTTCGCCAGAGCCGCCCGCTGCTGCTCGCCGCCGGACAGATCATAGGGATGGGCGTCCAGCAGATGGGCCACCTCGCAGGTCGCTGCGATCTCAGCGATGAGCGCCTGATCCCGCGTCATCTCCTCCAGATCTTCCCGGACGGTCTTTTTGACGAAGAGACTCTTGGGATCCTGGGGCAGCATGGACAGGCAGTGATCGAACAGCTCTGATGACTTGTATTTTTCAATGGGCTTGCCGAAAAGCTTCACCTTTCCCCGGTAGGGACGGCAGATCCCGGCAATGGCCTTCAGGGTGGTGGACTTTCCCGCGCCGTTGCCGCCGACGATGGCACAGAGGCTCCCGGCGGGGATCCGGGCGCTGACGCCCCGGAGGACGTCGGGGGTATCCTTTTCGTAGCGGAACCAGAGTTCCTTCAGGCTCAGGGCCACAGCCTGCGGCTCTTTCAGGGGGGCCTCCGGGAGAGACATGCATTTCGGTTCTTCCGCAAATACCCGGCTGAGCCAGCTGCGGCCCTCCCGCACCGTCAGGGGACATTCCCCGGCCCCGCCTGCGCCGTAGAACACCCGCACCGGGGTGGGCATGGCGGCGAACATATCGTTTTTCTGCTCCCACAGCGCTCTGCCGATGTTCCGGGGGGTATCGTCGGCAATGATCCGGCCGTGGTCCATGACAATGGCCCGGTCGGCATAGGGGAAGATATCCTCCATACGGTGCTCGGTGATGATGACGGTGGTGCCCAGTTCGATGTTGATCTTGCGCACCGTATTGAGAAAATCCGAGGCAGCAATGGGATCCAGCTGACTGGTGGGCTCGTCCAGGATCAGCACTTCGGGCTGCATGGCCATGATGGACGCCAGATTTAACAGCTGCTTCTGACCGCCGGACAGGTCCGCCACATCCCGGTGGAACCAGTCCTGGATGCCGAAATAGCAGGCCATTTCCGCCACCCGGGCCCGCATGGCCGCCGGGTCGCAGCCCAGGCTCTCCAGGCCGAAGGCCAACTCGTGCCAGACCTTGTCTGTGACGATCTGGTCGTCGGGATTCTGCATCACGTAGCCGATCTTCGCCGCCTGATCCCGGGCGCTCACCTGCTCCAGGGGCGCGCCGCCAAAACAGATGGAGCCGCTGCGTCGGCCATAGGGCGTCAGGACGGATTTCAGGTGCCGCAGCAGCGTGGTCTTGCCGCTGCCGGATTTGCCGCACAGCACCACATATTCGCCCCGGGCGATATTCAGACTGACGCCGTCCAGAGAAGGTCCGGATGCGGCGGGATAGGAAAAGGTCAGATCCCGGATCTCAAAATGTGCCATTGCAGCACCTCCTTTACTTGCAGTACAGTGGGGATCAGCAGATATGTGCAGTACGCGGCAAAGCCGGGGACACGCAGGGGCGCGATCTCGATGGCAGGGGTGTAGGCCGCAGAGATGCCGCCTCCGGCGGCAAATGCCATGACCGCCGCAGCCAGAAAAATCTCCACCGTCAGCAGCGCCCAATCCCGTGCGGTCATGCGATAGATCATGAAGCTGCTGCGCTTGGCGCTGCCGTACCCCCGGGAACGCATGGAGTCAGCGGTAACGATGCTGCCCTCCAGTGCCCAGTCCGTCAGGGCGCCCAGGACGGTCATGCCGCCCATGATCTTCTGTGACCTGCCGCCCTCCCCCGCGCCCTTGCCGACGGACCGCCGGGCGCCGCTGATCTGCCGGGTCTTGCGGATGAGGTTGGGCACCATGCGAAAGACCATCACCAGCAGCAGCGACAGCGAGGGGATCAGGTTGCCGAAGAGGCTCGTAAATTTGTCGCTGGTCATGACGGCGTTGTAGCAGCCGAACCAGAGCATCATACACACAAACATAGCCGCCACCGCCATGCCGTAGCACAGGGCTTCGAAGGTGTAGGGATTGCCGAAAATATGGAACAAAACCCGCTCTCCCAGGTGGTTGAACAGCGGATTGATGACACTGAGCAGCACAAACAGCGGAAGCATTCCCAGGAGCATGCGAAGACCCTTCCGCCCGGTCAGCAGCAGATAATATGCCGCGGCCCCGACGCAGCCCACCGCCAGATACACCGGATGCTGGATCACCACGCCGAAGCCGATGGCACCCAGGAAGAATATGAAATTCACCGCCGGGTGAAAGCCGGAAAATGCGTCACGTTTCATAGCGCCTCCGATAGAAAATAAAAAAGTCCCCATACGGGGACTTCAGACAACAAAACAGCCGCCGGACAGCCCCCAAGAGTCCTGCGTTCCTTCGAGGGCATGCTGTATTCCGACTCCGGACGCCCTGGTGTTCCTGTCTTCTCGGTGTGAACCAATGACAAAAACGGCTTTGTGTCCGTCTACGGCGGCTTGGTACCGTTGGGATTTTCCCATTCCAATCCATGCGCTCTGCTTTAGGATATGTACTTTTGAATATCATAACACCGGGGCGGCTATTTTTCAAGTACAATCGCTTCTCCTTTATCGATAAAACCGCGATATTTCCGTTGAATCCGGCAGGCCGATGTGGTATAATACCCCTGTCAAACGGGGAAGCAGGTGTCAAGGAATCGATGATTGCGTCAGCGATTCCTTCAATCCTGCGCGAGTTCGTCGCCGTGAGGCGCATAAAGAATCCATCTCCTGATCCGGGCGCCGCAGCCCGGAGAACCGCCATTGGGAAACTGAGAAGGCCGGAAATGGATGCGCCGCAGCCGGAATATCCGTTGACCCCCATCCCGCCCCCTGCTGCGAAATCCGGCAGAACGGGAAATCCAATTCAACAGGAGAAATGCACAATGAAACGAAACAGCATGAAAAACAAGCTGTCCGTCGTCCTCTGCGTGGTGCTGATTGCGGCTATGGCACTGATTGCAGCGGGATGCACCGACACCGGTATCCCCGGCGGTTCCTCCGATCCCACCTACTCCCACGCCGCCGCCACCTTCACCTTCGTCGTGGTGGATGCCGAGGGCAATGAGACCACCCGGGAGATCACCTCCGACGCCGACACCGTGGGCGCAGCCCTGATGGCCGAGGGCCTGATCGACGGCGAAGAGGGCGAGTACGGCCTGTACGTCAAGACCGTGGACGGGATCACCCTGGACTACGAGACCGACGGCAAGTACTGGGCCTTCTACGAGAACGGCGAGTACGGCCTGACCGGTGTGGACCAAACCGCCATCACCGACGGCGCCACCTACACATTCAAGGCAGAATAATCCAATCAGCAGCGCCCCCGGCAGCAATGGCCGGGGGCGTTTTGGCGCGCTGTGTTGACATTCCCATACGCTCTGGTATAATGAAAAAATACGCACAGGGACAGGGCCGGCGGCCCTGCCCTTTTCCATCGGAGGTCGTTATGAAAAAGAAATTCCTGCGCCGGGGCGGCTTCGGCGGAAAACCCGTCTGCCAGGGCAGTGAGATCATCCAGCTTTCGGATCATTTCACCTACCGCCGCCTGCTGCGCTTTACCCTGCCGTCCATCATCATGCTGGTATTCACCTCCGTCTACGGTGTGGTAGACGGCTTCTTCGTGTCCAATTTCGTGGGCAAGACGCCCTTCACCGCGGTGAATTTTGTCTGGCCGTTTCTGATGATCCTGGGTGCCGTGGGCTTCATGTTCGGCACCGGCGGCGGCGCCCTCATCGCCAAGACCATGGGCGAGGGCCGCCGGGAAGAGGCCAACCGGCTGTTTTCCCTGCTGATCTATGTTTCTCTGGGCTGCGGTGTGGTGCTGACCATCGCGGGTCTGCTGGTGATCCGGCCCGTCTGTGCCGCCCTGGGCGCGGAGGGGCGTCTGCTGGAGGATGCCGTGACCTACGGCCGCGTCCTGCTGCTGGGCATCCCCGCCTATGTGCTCCAATACGAATTCCAGTGCCTGTTCGCCACGGCGGAAAAGCCCCAGCTGGGCCTGTACGTGACGGTAGCAGCGGGATTGACCAATATTGTACTGGACGCGGTACTCATCGCCGTATTCCCCCTGGGCCTGGTGGGCGCGGCTTCGGCCACGGTGCTGAGCCAGTGCGTCGGCGGTATCATCCCCCTGGTCTATTTCGCCCGGCCCAACAGCAGCCTGCTGCGGCTGGGCAAGACCCGGTTCGACGGCAAAGCCCTGCTGCGCACCTGCGTCAACGGCTCCTCCGAGCTGCTGAGCAATATCTCCATGTCCGTGGTCAGCATGCTCTACAATGTACAGCTGCTGCACTATGCCGGAGAGGACGGCATCGCCGCCTACGGCGTGCTGATGTATGTGAACATGGTCTTCATCGCCGTGTTCATCGGCTATTCCGTGGGCACCTCCCCGGTGGTCAGCTTTCACTACGGCGCCCAGAACCACGGGGAGCTGCGCAGTCTGCGGCGCAAGAGTCTGGTCATCACCGGCATCTTCGCCGTGCTGATGTTCGCCGCGGCGGAGGTTCTGGCCCGGCCCCTGTCCCTGGTTTTCGTGGGATACGATCCGGGTCTGCTGGACATGACCCTGCGGGCCTTCTTCATCTATTCCTTCTCCTTCCTCTTCGCCGGCTTCGCCATCTTTGGCTCCTCCTTCTTCACCGCCCTCAACGACGGCCTGGTGTCCGCCGCCATCTCCTTCCTGCGTACCCTGGTGTTCCAGATCACCGCAGTGCTGCTGTTCCCCCTGGTATGGGAGCTGGACGGCATCTGGCTGTCCATCGTGACAGCGGAAGCCATGGCCGTGGCAGTGACGGTGGTGTTCCTGATTGGAAAGCAGAAGAAATACCAATACTGACAAAAAACGGCATCCAGACGGATGCCGCTTTTTTATTCAGTCCAGCTTCAGATCGCCTTCCCTGATCCAGCCCAGCTTCCGGCAGGGGATGCCGATGAGCCAGGTGAGGACTGCGGGGAGGATGAAGCAGATCAGTGCCATGGCCAGCCAGTCCATGCCGGTGATGGCTGCCTTCGCGCCGGTGGCAACGTCATTGACCCAACCGGCGTAAACGCCGATGGGTCCCACCATGCCGCAGGTGCCCATGCCGGAGGCCACACCGCCGGCGGGATCGTTCATCTGGAAATTGAACACGCAGGTGGCGATGGGACCGGTGATGGCGGAAGCCAGGGTTGCGGGGATCCAGATCCGGGGGTTCCTGACAATGTTGCCCATCTGGAGCATGGAGGTACCCAGCCCCTGGCTGACGAGGCCGCCCCAGCGGTTTTCCCGGAAGCTCAGCACGGCAAAGCCCACCATCTGGGCACAGCAGCCGGCCACCGCCGCGCCGCCGGCCAGACCCGTCAGGCCGATGCCTGCGCAGATGGCGGCGGAGGAAATGGGCAGCGTCAGGGCAACGCCGATGACCACGGAGACGAAAATGCCCATCCAGAAGGGCTGGAGCACCGTGGCCTGCTTCACCACCTCGCCGATGGCAGTGGCAGCAGTGCCGATGGCGGAGGCGGTCAGGGCGGACAGGCCCACACCAGCCAGGATGGTCACCAGGGGTGTCACCAGGATGTCCACCTTGGTCTCCTTGGACACGGCCTTGCCGCACTCGGCGGCGATGACGGCGATGAACAGCACCGCCAGAGGACCGCCTGCGGCGGGTCTGCCGTCCAGGGTCACGGAACCCAAGGCATTGGCGGCATAGCCGACGGTTGCCAGGGAGAACAGTACCAGCGGCGGGGTCTGCAGGGCGTAGCCGATGGCCAGGGCCATGGCGGGGCCGCTCATGGCGGCGCAGTAATTGCCCACGTCCACCAGAAACTGCAGGCCCAATTGCTGGCCCAGGGTCTTGACGATGGTGCCGATGAGCAGGGAGCAGAACAGACCCTGCGCCATGGCGCCCAGCGCGTCAATGCCGTAGCGCTTGGCGGAGAATACGATATTTTTGCGTTTCAAGAACTCTTTCATAAAATGCTTCCTTTCTGTAAACTTAGGTGTCTTGTCAGTCGCATTGTCAATTATTATACACCCCTTCTCTCCGTTGTCAAGAAATATTTGACAATCCTCCCCGATTGTGGTACAAAGAAAGGACATCATGGTGAAAGGATGTGCCAAAAATGACAGGCCAGGAACGCAGAACGAAAATTTTACAGTTGCTGAAGACCCAGGACATCCCCCTGTCCGGCACGGCTCTTGCCAAAGAATTCGGCGTCAGCCGCCAGGTCATCGTCCAGGATATCGCCCTGATCCGGGCGGAAAACCACGGCATTCTCTCCACCAACAAGGGCTACCTCTTCCGCGCCGACAGCGGTGACATCCGGCAGCCCAAGCGGGTCTTCTTTGTCAAGCACACCACCGAGCAGGTGCTGGACGAGTTTCTCACCGTCACGGAACTGGGCGGTACGGTGCTGGATGTGGCGGTGGAGCACGATCTCTACGGCCAGATCCGGGTGGATCTGCTGATCGAGACGCCCCGGGACGCCCGGGATTTCATGGACCGCCTGGCCCGCTGCCGGGACAATCCCCTGAAGGTCCTCACCGACGACTGCCACACCCACACTGTGGCCGCCCCCTCGGAAAAGCTGCTGGATATCATCGAGACCGAGCTGCGGGAAAAGGGATTCTTATTATGATAAGAACGGCCGCCGGATCTCCGGCGGCCGTGTGTTTTGCGGAGCGTTGCAGCTTCCGCCTTTTTTTGCTATAATGGGACAAAATACGTTTGGGAGGTACCCATGAAGCTGATCCATTTATCCGACCTGCACATCGGCAAGCGGGTCAACGAAGTCTCCATGATCGACGATCAGGCATATATCCTGGAGCAGATCATCCGAATCATCGACGAAGAGCAGCCTCAGGCCGTCCTGATCGCCGGAGACGTCTACGACAAATCCGTCCCCTCCGCCGAGGCGGTGACGCTGCTGGACGATTTCCTCTACAGCCTGACGAAACGGAAGCTGACGGTCTTCATCATCAGCGGCAACCATGATTCCCCGGAGCGCCTGGCCTTCGGCAGCCGGCTCATGACCGGAGCCGGCATCCACGTTTCCCCGGTCTATGACGGAACCGTGTCCCCCATTTCCCTCACTGACGACCACGGTATCGTAAATTTCTACCTGCTGCCTTTTATCAAGCCCGCCCACGTGCGGCATTTCCATGCCGATGCGGCCATCGAAAGCTACACCGACGCCTGCCGGGTGGCAGTGGCGCAGATGCAGATCGATCCCGGCGTCCGGAATGTGCTGCTGACCCACCAGTTCGTCACCGGCGCAAGCCGCTGTGAATCCGAAGATATTTCCGTGGGCGGCACGGATAATGTGGATGCGTCCGTCTTTGATCTCTTCGATTATGTGGCCCTGGGCCATATCCACGGCCCCCAGAATATCGGAAGCCCGCGCATTCGCTACTGCGGCACGCCGCTGAAATACTCCTTCTCCGAAGCCGATCACTGCAAGAGCGTCACCGTGGTGGAACTGGAGGAGAAGGGCAGCCTGACGGTCCGTACCGCCGCCCTGACGCCCCGGCGGGACATGCGCCGCATCCGGGGCACCTATGGCGCGCTCACCGACAAACGCAGTTACGAAGGCACCAGCCTGGAGGACTACCTCCACATCACCCTCACCGACGAAGAGGACGTCCCCGAAGCCATGGGCCGCCTGCGCTGCATCTACCCCAACATCATGAAGCTGAGCTATGACAACGCCCGCACCCGCAGCAGCCAGGCCATCGGCAGCGTGGAGGATATCCAGCGCAAGTCTCCCCTGGACCTGTTCCGGGAGCTGTACGAGCTGCAGAACAACCAGCCCATGAGCAGCGTTCAGGAAGCCTATATCCAGGATCTGATCGAATCCATCTGGGAGGATGCCCTATGAGACCCCTGAAACTGACCATTTCCGCCTTTGGCCCCTACGCAGGCCGGGTGACCTTCGACTTTGATAAGCTGGGCGAGAGCGGCCTGTACCTGATCACCGGCGACACCGGCGCAGGCAAGACCACCATTTTCGACGCCATCTCCTTCGCCCTCTACGGCGAAGCCAGCGGCAGCAGCCGGGAACCCGGGATGCTCCGCTCCAAATATGCCGACCCCGCCACCCCCACGGAGGTGGAGCTGACCTTCCGTTACGACGGAAAGGAATACACCATCAAACGCAATCCCGAGTATGACCGGGCCAAGAAAAGCGGCGCGGGCCTCACCACCCAGAAGGCCGATGCCCTGCTGACCCTGCCCGACGGCACCCCCATCACCAAGCGCAGGGACGTCAACGCCGCCCTGCTGGACATCATCGGCCTGGACCGGAACCAGTTTTCCCAGGTGGCCATGATCGCCCAGGGCGATTTCCTGAGGCTGCTGCTGGCGGGCACCCGGGAGCGGCAGGAGATCTTCCGGGGCATCTTCAAGACCGGGCTCTACGTGACGCTGCAGAAGAAGCTCAGCGAGAATACCGCCACCCTCCGCAGCGACTGGGAAGCCGCCCGGCAGTCCATCCGCCAGTACATCGACGGCATCACCTGTGATGAACACTCCCTGCTTGCCCCGGATGTGGCCAAAGCCCGGGAGGGCCAGCTGCCCACGGAGGATGTGGTAACACTGCTGGAAAATCTGCTGGCAGAGGACGCTTCCGCCAGCGGGGCGCTGGATAAGGAGCTGGCCGACAGTGAACAGATGCTGCAGACCGTGGTGACCCTGCTGAACTACGCCAGAACCCGGAATCAGCAGGAATACAATCTTCGCCAGGCCCAGGCTGGCCTGGATACAAAGACCGTCCGCTGCGCCGAACTGAAAGCGGCCCTGGAGGCGCAGCGGGCCAATCAGCCCCGGCGGGAAGCGCTGCGGCAGACCATCACGGAGCTGGAGTTGGGGCTGCCCGCCTATGACGAGCTGGATGAACTGAAGAAATCCCTGAAAACCGCCAAAGCAGGTCTTTCCAGGGCCAAAACCGCCGAAGAAACCGCCAAATCCGCCTGCGATGCCCTGTCGGCTGCCATCGCCGCCATGAAACAGGAGCGGCAGACGCTGGAAAACGCCGGCGCGGAAAAGCAGAAGCTGACCCACGAAAAACAGGACTGCCTGGAACGGGCCCGGCAGCTGCGGGAGCTGATCCGGGCCGGGGAAGCATTGGCTGAGCAGGAGCGGCTGCTGAAGGACGCCCAGGCGGATTATCTGGCAAAGAAGCAGACCGCCGACGCCCTGCGGGACACCCATGCCGCCCTGAACCGGGCGTTTCTGGATGAGCAGGCGGGTATCCTGGCGGGTACGCTGGCCGAAGGGAAGCCCTGCCCCGTCTGCGGCGCCACTTCCCATCCCGCCCCCGCCCGGCTCTCCCCCGGCGCCCCCACGGAAGCCGATGTGAAGAAAGCCCAGAAAGCCGCCGACAAGGCGCAGCAGGAAATGGAGCGGGCCAGCCGGACTGCCGGCACCCAGAACGGCGCCGTCACCGCCGCCGCCGAGGCCCTGACCGGCGTCATCCGGCGGCTGCTGGGGGATCTCCCCAGAGCCGACGCCATCCCGAAAGCCGGGGAAGAGGCTGTGCGGCTGGATGCCCGGGCAACCTGGCTGCAAAAGCAGATCGCTCTGGCAGAGCAGGGTGAAAAACGGCGGGACGCGCTGGATCAGCAGCTCCCCCTCAAGGAACAGGCGCTGACTGCCGCCGGAGCCTCCCGCACCGACGCCGCAGCCGGCATCGCCCGGTTCGCGGCCTCCGCAGAGGAACTGGGCAGGCAGATCGAAGCCCAGGCCGCCAAGCTTGCCTTCGGCAGCAAGGCTGCTGCGGAAACGGAAAAGCGCCGGCTGGACCGGGAAGCCGCTGCCCTGGATCAGGCCCTGAAACAGGCGGAAAAGGATTTCTCCGCCTGTGAAAAGGAAGTCAGCGCCCTGGAAGGACAGGTCGCGCAGCTGCGCCAGTCCCTGGCGGATGCCCCCGCCATCGACGCCGACGTCCAAACCCTCCGGCAGACCCAGCTGCAGCAGGAGAAGGCCTCCATTCTGGACAAGCTGAAAGCTGTCCACGCCCGCCGCACCGCCAATGAGACGGCCCACCGCAGCATCCTGGCCAAGGCCCAGGAACTGACGCAGCTGGAAGAGCGCCTGACCTGGATGCGTGCCCTCTCCGCCACCGCGGGCGGCCAGATCAGCGGCAAGGAGAAGATCATGCTGGAAACCTACATCCAGACCACCTATTTCGACCGGATCGTGGCCCGGGCCAATGTGCGGCTGATGAAGATGACTGGCGGCCAGTACGATCTGAAACGGCGGCTGGTGGCCCAGAACAACCAGAGCCAGAGCGGACTGGAGCTGGATGTCATCGACCACTACAACGGCACCGAGCGCAGCGTCCGCACCCTTTCCGGCGGCGAGTCCTTCAAGGCCTCCCTGGCCCTGGCTCTGGGCCTGTCCGACGAGGTGCAGATGTCCACCGGCATCCGGCTGGACACCATGTTCGTTGACGAGGGCTTCGGCTCCCTGGACCCCGAATCCCTGGACCAGGCCTACCGCACCCTGGCGGGCCTGACGGAGGGCAACCGGCTGGTGGGCATCATTTCCCACGTGGCGGAGCTGAAGGAAAAAATCGACCGCCAGATCGTGGTCACCAAGGAAAAATCCGGCGGCAGCAAGGCCGAGATCCGGGTATGAATACAGCAAAACCGGCACAGCCAATGGCTGTGCCGGTTCATTTTATTCGGATTGGGCAATTGTCTCCTCCGCCCGTTGGGTACCGGCGGGGGTCAGCACACAGGTATCGCTGTCCCAGGCGATGAATCCCCGGGCCAGGGCGTGGGCAACGCCCGCTTCCAGGGCCGACTGGACATTGCCGCCCAGGCGGGTGTAGCCCAGCTTCCGTCCGGTCTCCCGCAGCAGGTCCTCCATTCCCATGCCCACCTGCTCGTGAAGCACCGCACAGACGGCATTGGCTGCCTCCTGGCGGCTGACATCCCGGATATCCCGGCGGCTCTCGCCCTCCCCGGCGGTGCGGAAGATCGCGTAGCTGTCCGGATCCTGGTCGCTGCGCCAGTAGAACAGGGCATCCCCCTGTGGTGTAACGGGAAGATTCATCTTCCCCAGGATGGCATTCATGTGGGCCTGGATGCGGCTGCCGGCGCGGGTAATACCACAGCTCTGGACCACCCGGCGGGTCAGCAGCCCGGCGCTGACGGGAGCTTCTGCATCAATGACCGCGCGGATCTTCTTTTTCAGCATGGCCACGTACCTGGAATCCGTGAATTCCTCGGCGCAGAGGCTGTCCCCGGCCAGTACGGCCGCCTGATAGACAGGGAGGGTAAACTTTTTCTGCACCGGCACATTGGCGGCCAGCGTGCGGGGCATTTGCGGAGGCGTTTCCACCGTTTCATGGATCCCCCTGCGCAGCTCCTCCAGCCGGGCGGTGATCCGCTTCAGCTCCTTGGCGCTGTTATCCCACCAGTCCATGGACCAGACCCGCAGGATGTTCCAGCCCAGCCCCTTCAGGACACCGATCTGGCCGATCTCCCGGTCACGGGTGGTTCTGGCGCCGCCATAGCTGTCACCATCGAGCATGATGCCCAGGATGTAGCGGTCAGGCTTGTCAGGGTCCGCCACGCCGATGTCGATGCGGTAGGCGGAGCGTCCCACATTCAGATCAGAATCGAAGCCCTGTTCTTTCAATGCGGAGGCAATGGCTGCGGCTATGCCGGCTTTGCCGGGACGATAACCTCCGGCTGCGTCCATGGCCATCTCCCGGCCCTGGGCGTATTCCAGGAAGCCCCGGAGGGCCGCCACGCCCTCGGCCTTGGTGCGGTTCAGGTCGATCTGGTCCGGCCGAAGGGTGGAGAACACCACCATCTCGCACCGGGCCCGGGATACGGCCACGTTCAGCCGCCGCCAGCCGCCCTCCCGGTTCAGGGGACCAAAATTCATGGACACCTTCCCGTTCTCATCAGGGCCGTAGCCGATGGAGAAGAGGACCACATCCCGCTCGTCGCCCTGGACATTTTCCAGATTCTTGATAAAGACAGGCTCCGGGGAACCAAACGCCCATTTTTCCAGCGCCGGATCGGCGGCGCAGGCATCGCTGAGCAGATCGTCGATGAGGTGCTGCTGCTGGATGTTGAAGGTCACCACGCCCACGCTCTGCTTGGACAGGGCAGGATCAGCGCAGCGGCGCTGCAGCTCCGCCACCACGGCCTTGGCTTCCGCCATGTTGCGGCGGCCCCTGCCCCGCTCGAAAACGCCTTCCACGGGGGCCAGCCGCACCCTGGATTCCCGGTCGTTGACGGAGGGGAAGGTGTAGAGCCTGCCCTGGTAAAAGCGGGTGTTGCTGAAGGCGATCAGGCTCTCGTGTCGGCTGCGGTAGTGCCACAGCAGATGGGACTGGGGCATATTCAGGGCAAGGCAGTCGTCGAGAATGCTCTCCAGATCCTCAATATCCAGATTATCCTCGTCCACGGTGTTGGCGGCAAAGAAGGAAGTTGGGGGCATCTGCTTGGGATCGCCCACGATCACCGCGTCCCTGCCCCGGGCCAGAACGCCCACGGCTTTGCAGGTGGGCAGCTGGGAAGCTTCGTCGAAGACCACGATATCGAAGGGCTCCCGGCCGGGGTCCAGATACTGGGCCGCGGAAATGGGGCTCATGAGCATACAGGGACAGAGCCGGGGCAGCAGATTGGGGATCTGATCGAAGAGCCGGCGGATGCTGACGCCCCAGCCGCCGCTGCGGATACAGCGCTGGAGAATGCCCAGCTCCGAGCTCTGGGCAGCTTCCCGGGTAAAATCGGGCACCTTCGCCGCCAGGCGGCAGTAGATCTCCTGCCGGGACAGTTCCGTCCATTCCCGATCCATCCGCCTGTACTGCTCGATCTTCCTGTTGAACACCGGGCCGGAAAAGGCATTCAGGGCGGTGGAATCGTCGATGGCATCGCAGATCAGTCCCTGCAGCAGCGCCTTGCGCCAGGCGGTGAGCGGATCATCGGCGCAGATGCCGGATTCGTAGCCTGCCACCACATTGGCAAGGCCCATCTCTTCCAGTTCCCGGGCGGTGGATACGTAGCTGATCCACTCCTTCAGGCCGTCGGCGTTGGCTTCGACGGCGTCGCAGAGTGCAATCTGGCCGGACAGCCAGTTTTCTTCGGTCCGCTGCCGAATGGTCAGAAGCTGGTCGAAATTCTGCTTTGCCTGCGTAAAGGCGGCAAAGTCCGCCGACAATCCCGCCACCGCTTCCCGGATCACGGGATCGCCGCCGTGGGTGTGGAGGAATTCATCGGTACCGTAGATTTCCCAGAGGGTACGGGCACTGGCTCCGGCCTGTTCTGCCAGCCGGGCGATGGATGCCCATTCAGTGTTTTTACCGTCGTAGAAATGCCCCAGATCCCGGCCGTATTGACTCCGGAGCTGATCGCCGGCAGCTGTCTGTGCCTGATAGCTGCGCAGGGCGGCCAGGTGATCCGCCAGGGCGTTTGTGTCAACGGGCATTTTTGCAAAGGCATTGACCCTGCCTGCCAGCTTGTTCATACCCAGCAGCTTCGGCAGGAACCATTTTTCAGAGAGGGCATTGTATTCATCCCACAGCGCCTGACCATCCTGGTCCAGGAATTCGGGGCGGAAGATTTCCAGCAGCCCCGCTTCCAGAGCAGCCGCTTTTTCATAGTGAGCCGCCATGCGGCCTGCTTCCCCGAAATAGAACTGGGGAGACGGAGCCTTTGCCCAGGCCGGGGGCATGGCGTACCAGACGGACAGGGCATCCGCAGTCCTCGCCAGCCGCTGCACATCCTCTGCACAGGTGATGGGCTGCTCCCGCAGGGCGGGGATCAGAACATCGGTCCATGCCTGTACCCTTTTCAGTTCCGTGCGGCAGCGGGCCACCGCATCGGGCAGGCCGTTGCGCAGGCTCTGGGTATACCGGGTGCAGCCCACATCAGCCAGGGGATGGCCCCTGGGATGGCCCGCTTCCCGTCCGGCGGCCGCAAGCCGCTCCACGGCAAGCTGATGGTTCTCGATGGCGGCGGCGTCCAGACTGCGGATGAATTCCCGGGAAAACGGCACGAGCTCAGGCGCGTGCTTGCAGGTTTCGTATTCGTTGATCAGGGCGTACAGGTCGCCGCCGCAGTTCAGGGGCTGGTGGAGCTGGCGGGCGTACACATCCAGCCCGGCCCGGGCCTGGGCGATCCGGTCTGCCCGGGCAGCATAATCCTGCGCAGAGACGGTTTTCGTCACCTCGCTGGCCTGCCGCAGCTGCTCCAGCACCGCCTTCTTCTTGGACTTGTTGGAGTGCAGCTCCAGGCAGAAGGGGCCGATGCCGATGCTGTCCAGCCGCTTCTGCACCACCTCCAGGGCGGCCATCTTCTCGGCCACAAACAGCACCCGCTTGCCCTGGGCCAGGGCGTTTGCGATCAGGGATGTGATGGTCTGGGATTTGCCGGTGCCCGGCGGGCCGTGGAGGACGAAGCTCTCCCCGGCGCAGGCGGTCTGGATGGCGTAAAGCTGGGAGGCGTCGGCGCTCATGGGCAGCAGCACGCCGTCCTCTTCCACCCGCTGCCCCATTTGAAGGGGTCTGGCGTCCCAGGCGAGCTTCCCCTCCATCAGGCTGCGGACAATTTTATTGTGCAGCAGATCGTCGGTGCGGCTGCGGATGTCATTCCACATGACAAACTGGGAGAAGGAGAAAATACCGATACCCGCGGTCTCCAGCACATCCCAGCGGGGCTGATCCATAACGGCCTTGCGCATAATGGTCAGCACCCGGCGGATATCCACGCCGTGGTCATCCAGAGGCAGCGGATCCAGGCCGGATACCTGAATGCCGAAGTCCTGCTTCAGCTTTTCCAGCAGGGTGATATTCATCTGGGGATCGTCGTCGCGGAGCCGGATCACATAGCCCTGGGCGGCGGAGCGGCGGATGATCTCAATGGGCAGCAGGATGATGGGGGCGTAGCGGGGTTTGGTGCTGCGGGTACTCTCGTACCAGCGCAGCAGACCCATGGCAAGATACAGCGTGTTGGCGCCGTTTTCTTCCAGGGCCGTCCGGGCGGTGCGGTAGAGATCCTTGAGGGTCTTGCTCAGCTCCGCCTCCGTCAGCACGGTACGCAGGCGCTTGTTTTCAAATTCCGCCCGGATCACCGGGGCGGCGCCCAGCTCCCGCAGGTTTTCAAAAGTGACCTCTCCCGCCTGCCAGTCCGCCGGCCGGGGCCGGATGGTGAAGTCACCGCCAACCGCCAGGGCGTTCTCCAGCTGGTCCAGGGAATCCGTCAGGATCGGCAGCTGGGTGCGGGTGAGCCGCAGGTTGATGAGGGTATTGCGCATCCCCAGATCCAGGAGCTTGCGCTCCCACTGTACTTTCTTGGGAATATTGTCGTCCGGGGTGTCGGGATCGATCCGGATGGTCTCCCGCAGATCCCGGGGCGCGGCCAGTGTCTGTGCCCCGGCCTTCACTTCCGCCGCGATCTGCCAGCCCCCGGCGGACGCCACCCGCTGGGGCAGGGGCGAAATGCCGCTGAGCCGTGCCCTGCGGACGTCGATGATGTATTCCACGCCCCGGGTAGCGAGGCTGCGCTCGCCAATGGCCCGGGCGTCGTCAAAGGCGGCATCCTTGCCGGCGGTCATGCAGGTGGTCTCCGCCACGGCGATTTCGTGGACACCGGAGGCCAGACGCTTGGTGATGAGGGCAGCGTCATCCTGGACGCACTCGGGAAACATCCGCTCCTCCAGCCAGACGCCGGCGAAAATATGCCCCTCGGTGGTGATCAGCAGCGGGTGCAGGCCCACTGCTTCCAGGCAGGCGGCATACAGCAGCGTCAGATCCAGGCAGGTGCCCAGCTTCTGCTGAAGCACCGCGTCGCACAGCCGCACCCGCTGGCCCGTCTGCCCGAAGCTGGCAGGGGGCACAGCGTAGGCGATGGCCTGCTCCTGCAATGCGGAGAAAATGGCCGCCGCCTGGCTGACCACCCGGTTGGGATTCCGGGACTGGTAGGCATCCATGGATGGATCCCCCGTCCACTGTCCCAGAAATTCCGCCGCCCGGCGGATGATGGGCGGCAGCGCCGGGTGATTGGGCGTGACGAAGGCCGCCAGCAGCTCCGGGTAGAATCCCAGACCGTGCCACTGGTCATAGGCCAGCACGGTGGTTTCCGCATGGGCACACGCCAGCACAGCTTTCCCCCGGCGGACTTCAAAGCGGAGCAGGCCCGTGACCTTCTCCGTCAATCCTGCCAGGAATTCGCCGCTGAGCAGCAGGGCGGGTCCTGTAAGCGTCATAGCCCGGCCGGCGGGCAGGCAGTCGATATGGCTGGTAAATTCCAGGACGAATTCCGGCACGGCAGAAATGGTCAGCTCCAGATCCTCCAGATCCACAGCCGTGGTGTTGGTGAGGGTCACAGAACGGACTGCCGGGATCCCGTTATGCTGCAGGGCGTAATTGATCACCGGCAGCACATTGTACTCCAGCTTCACAGGGGCGGATGCAGCTGCGTTTTCAGATTCAGGTGTCATGGTCTTCCCCCCAGACGTGAAAAGATGATATATGGTCATTCTACCACGGATGCCCCTTTCCCGCAACATCCGCCGGGAAAAAGAAAGGGGATCCATTGTAATCCCATATACAGGTGAGATCCGAATACGGGGGCAACCAGTATCCCCCATACCCCCAGCGGTTATTACCCGCCGGTCTTGACGGGCAGCCGGGCCGCTGTGTATAATAGCAGCGTACAAAAAACCATTCCAGGGAGGCGCCCTATGACTGAACTCTTTGTGACCTTTCTGAAGATCGGCCTGTTTACCTTCGGCGGCGGCTACGCCATGATCCCGATGATCCAGCACCTGTGTGTAGAGCAGAAGAAGTGGATCACCCACGAGGAAATGATGGACATCACCGTGGTGGCTGAGTCTACGCCCGGCCCCATCGCCATCAACTGTGCCACCTTCGTGGGCCTGGCCCGGGCGGGACTGCCCGGTGCCACCGCGGCCACGGTGGGCGTGGTACTGCCGTCCTTTGTGATCATTTTCCTCATCTCCCGGTTTCTGGACCGGTTTTTGCAGATCGGCTTCATTGCCAGCGCCTTCCGGGGCATCCGCATCGCCGTGGGTCTGCTGATCCTTCAGGCCGCTGTGAACATGCTGAAAAAGGGAGAAAAATCGCCCCTTTCCCGGTTCCTCACGGCAGGCACCGCCGGAATCATGCTGCTGGGCGCCCTCCTGGGCCGGAACATCTCCTCCATCGCCGTGATGCTGGCGGCGGGAGCGGTGGGCCTGGCCGTCTTCGCCGCCCAGCGGAAAGGGGGCTGCAAATGATCTGTCTGGAACTGTTTCTGGCCTTTTTGCAGGTGGGCCTTTTCACCTTCGGCGGCGGCTACGCCGCGATCCCTCTGATCCGGGATGTGGTCATGTCCCGGGGCTGGCTCAGTGAAAGTGCCCTGACGGACATGATCGCCGTCAGCGAGAGCACACCCGGCCCCATCATGGTGAACATGGCCACCTACGTCGGCAGCAGCCAGGCCGGTCTCCCAGGCGCCCTCACCGCCACGGCGGCAGTGGTGCTGCCCTCCTTCCTCATCATCCTGCTGGTGACGGCGGTGCTGAAAAGCCTGCTGAAGCATCCTTATATGCAGGCAGCACTGCGGGGACTGAAGCCCGGCATCACCGGCATCATCGCCGCCACCGGTATCCGGATGCTCCTGACGAACTGCGTCCCGGCGGGACAGGCAGACTTTTCCGCCATCACCATCGCCGCCCTTTTGGTGGTGGCCATGGCTGTCTTCCGGAAGCTGCGGAAAAAGAAGCTCAGCCCCATCGCCCTGATCGTCCTCTCTGCCTTCCTTGGTATTCTCCTGTACGGATTGTAACGGATCAAAAGCCCGCGTTCCGTTCAGAACGCGGGCGCTTATAGTTCATTTCTCTTCACCAGGCCCCGGATCACCTTCGGCGAGAGGCTGGGCGGCTGATTCCATCGTTCCCGGCGGCAGTCCCTGTCCTGTATTTCTGCCGGCACACCCATGTGCCGCCCGGAGGTGGAAGCATGCATAAAATTTTATGGCACTGCCCCAAAAGGCAGTGCCATTTTTCATTCGCTTAATTCCATACTCAGTAAAGTACCATTCCCTCTGCCAATTCAGCCCCTTCGTGATCCCGGCAGCGTCCGGGGGCAACGGGGAACGCTCATTCAGCGATCCATGATCAGTGACAGGAAACTGGAACCGTCGCCGCCAAAGGATACCGCCAAATAATCGGCAACAGTCTGGGCAATATCCGCATAGCTGCTGCGGACGCCCAGATTGATGCCCTGCTTCAGGTTCTTTCCACAGCACAGGCAGGGCACATCCTCACGGGTGTGGTCGGTGCCCGGGAAACCGGGATCGCAGCCGTGGTCGGCAGTGATGATCAGCAGATCGTCATCACGCAGCTTTTCCAGAACGGAGGCCAGCTGCTCATCGAACCGGTTCAGGGCATCGGTATAGCCCGCAATATCATTGCGGTGACCGTACATCATATCAAAGTCCACCAGATTCACGAAGCACAGGCCCTCAAATTCCTGCTCCATGCACTGGAGGAGCTGTTCCATGTTGGCGTCGTTACCCTTGTTGGGATAGGTCTCGGACACACCCCGACCGGCAAAAATATCGTAGATCTTGCCGATGCCGATGACGCTCTTGCCGGCAGCCACCAGGGTATCCAGAATGGTATCTCTGGGCGGTGTCAGGGAGAAATCGTGGCGGTTGACCGTTCTGGTGTAGGGATGTCCGCCCACGAAAGGACGGGCGATGACACGGCCGACGCCGTGCTCACCCTGGAGCAGATCCCGCGCGATCCGGCAATACCGGTACAGCTCCTGCACGGGCACCACATCTTCATGGGCAGCGATCTGGAACACGCTGTCGGCAGAGGTATACACGATCAGCTTGCCGGTGGCGATGTGCTCCCGGCCGTAGTCCTTGATGACCTCGGAGCCGGAATAGGGCAGATTGCAGAGGGTGCCCCGGCCGGTGCGGCGCTCAAACTCTTCCATGACCTCCCGGGGGAAGCCCCGGGGATAGGTGGGCATCGCCTGCTCGGAGATCACGCCCGCCAGCTCCCAGTGTCCCACGGTGGTGTCCTTACCGGCGGACTGCTCCACCAGCCTGCCGTAGCAGCCGGTCACAACGCCCCTTTCCTTACGGAAGGAAGTGCCGTCGATATGAAACAGGCCCAGCTTTTCCATGTTGGGAACGTGTAGTCTGCCGCTGCGGACACAGGTGCCCATGGTATCACAGCCTGCATCATGGAATTTGGCGGCATCCTTCGCAGCGCCGATGCCGGCGCTGTCGAGAACAATTAAAAATACTCGTTTTGCCATATTGCTTCCACTTTCTTTTGCCTATTTGCTTTCGTCGATACCATCCACAATGACATCCGGATTGCGCATGATGGCGGCAAAGATGTTCCATACCGGCCGTGCCGAAAGGAACGCACAGAACGGAATGTAGATAAACGCCCCGTAAGGCAGCACCAGGGTACAGAAGACCGCCAGGGCGATCATGGCGATCAGGATCACCGTGGTGCCGATATTACACAGCGCAATGCGCAGCGCATTGAACACGGTACGGACAGGCGTATTTTCAAAGACCGCCTGCAGGGAAAACGCGTAGACCGCCGTGGCAGTCCAGATCAGTGCAGCGGCCAGGATCATCCACTTGACCGCCGCAGAAGCGGGGACCAGGGCAATCCACACTGCGTAAGCACTGAACACGATCAGCGCCAGGGGCACGAGCAGCAGCAGCCAAATCACGGTGCCGCTGCAGAAATTGTCCCGCAGGGCGGCGAAGAAGTTTTTGAGGTCGCAGTCTGCCCGGCGGCGCATCCAGTTCATCGCCACGCGGTGCAGCGCGGCGGTAGACGCGCCGATGGTCACCACGGGCAAACAGCAGACAGCCCAGGCAATGCTGATCAGCAGCGCATCAAAAAGAAAGCCTATCCAGCGGCCGAAGATGCTGTCAGGCGAAAAAATCTGAAACATATTTTAAGATTCCTCTGCGGTATGGCGGTTTTGCCATCTATCCCAGATCTGCCGCATGTGGTTCTCCACGGCGGCCTTGGCCATATCCCGATCCCGGCGGCTGATAGCGTCCACGATGGCCAGATGTTCATCGCAGACCTCCTGCCGATGGCCGGGAGCACGGATATTGTTGTCCCGGATCTGGCGGATTTCTTCAAAGTAGGTATTCACGATACCCATAAAAATGGAGTTGCCGGACAACTCCACAAGACGGTAATGGAAATAATAATCCAGGTCATCCTCACCGGAATGCTGTTCGCATTTCAGCGCGATCTCCCGCAGCTCCTCCAGCTCTTCATCGGCAGCCCGGTCCACTGCCAGCACGGCGGCCTTCTGCTCAATGGCGTCGCGCATTTCCATAATGTTGCGGAAGGATGAGGTTTTGATCAAACGCAGCGTCGAGCGGGTGAATTCCCCCTGGCTGGTCTTCAGCGGCAGAATATAGGTGCCGTCCTTCGGCTTTCGGCTGATAATGCCCTGGGCCTTCAGCTGCGCCATGCCCTCTCTGAGGATGCCGCGGCTGATGCCCAGCTGGCGGGCAAGTTCCGGTTCGTTGGGCAGCTTATCGCCTTCGCGCAGCTGTCCGCTTTCAATCATCTTGATGATACGTTCTGCCACTTGCTCTGAACGACACTTGTTGTCCAAAGGCAGGAAGTCCTTCATACATAGTCCCCTTTATCATTTATATTGTAAAAATAAGTATATGGAACTATTATATGCCAATTGTGCCGCTTTCGCAAGCTATTTTTGCGCAGCGCCGGCAACGCGGCGCTGCGCAAAAGGGTTCAGATTACTCGATGGTAGCTTCCAGCCACTTGCAGCGGATAGTCAGACCGCCGGCATCAGGGTACATGCCGGGACGCTCGTTCTTAATCAGAGTGCCGTCGTCCACAACGGATGCGATCTCGACGCCGTCCACCACCAGGGTGATGGTGACAGCGGTGTTGTCCTCGTTGTTGACAACGCTCAGCTCAACGGCGTGGGGCTGGCCGTCGTTGACGTTCCACTCGAACTCGCCGAAGGCGTCGTCATAGCCGGCGCGGCCGATGAACACGGTGCTCATGTCGCCCCAGGAGGTCAGCGTGTAGCCGGTCTGGGTGCCGTCGTCATACCAGCTGGCAGCGGGAATGGCGGAGCGGGCGATGATCAGCAGCTCGGAATCCCACCAGGTGAAGTCTTCCATAGAGACCTCAGCCAGCTGGCTGATGGTCAGGTCGAACTTGTAGGTGACGTTCTGTGCTTCCTCGGTCAGACGGACGGCGCAGTAGTCGCCGGCCATGTAGTTGTCGAAGTACAGCTTGGACTCGTCCCGCTCGTGGTAGCCGCCGTCATCTTCCCACTTGCTGTCGTCAGCAAGGTAATCAGAAACGACGATCTCCTTCGTTTCAGCGGAGCCGGCATCGGGATCCTCAGCTCCATTGTTGGAGCCATTGGTTTCAGCCTCATTGTTTTCGGATACATTGTTTTCGGGGGGATTGGTCTCAGTAGCGGGATCACCGCCGCATGCGCACAGCAGGGAAGCCAGCAGCATGAGGGCCATCAGCAGGGACATGATTCTTCTCATTTGTTTTTCCTCCTAAAAGTGTAATTATTTCTTTGCAGCAGGCGCTGCGGGAGCACAGGTTATTGGGGGATCAGGCTGGAATAGGGGCCGCTTTCACGGACGAACAGGTCACGCCAGCGGCCGCTGCCGGGACACTCCTGGGAAAAGCCTACCATACCACTGGAGGCCAGGTTGGGGATCTGCGCCGTCAGGATGGGTTCACCATCCAAAATCAGGGTTGCTTCGCTGCCGCGCACGACCAGAGACGTCTCGTAGCCCCGGCCTGCTTCCCAGGGGAAGTCGGCGGTGTAGTCGGTGACGGCACCTGCTTCGTGGACCCGCAGGCCCACCTTCCCTTCTGCCAGGAAACCGGCCGCCAGATACCGCCGGGTACCGGCGGCCCGCGCCATGACGCAGGTGCCGGGCGCTGCCGTCACCTGGGCGGTAAGGGCCACATCGGTGGCGTAGTAATTGCCGGTGAAGGCCTGGGCAGGCTCCGCCGTGCTGCACAGCAGCGCGCCGCTATCGGTGCGCCAGGCGCCGTGATTCAGGGAGAAGGGTGTCTGCTGGAGAAATTCCTCCCGGCAAAGGGCGGTGGCAATCCGGTAGCTGGGCTTGCCGGTGATGGTCATTTCCTTCAGCTCCAGCATGGCGAAGAGCCGGACAGTGGTGTTGGCGGATGCCTCTACATGGAAGCCCACCTCTGCCACGCAGTCGCCGCCGGTATCAGGGATCCGGAAGCTGACTTCCACCTCTTTTTCGGACTCCAGCCACTGGACGGCACCTTCATACCGTTCCTCCCGGACAGCGGTGCGGATGTAGGGCCGCAGGAACAGCTGACCGTCGGAGATCCGCTGGCCGTCGGGATAGACATGGGGCACCAGGCGCAGGCGCAGGGTCTGGCCGCTGTAAACCGTGGGAGAGAAGACGGGCTTGTACCGCTCGTCATCAAAATCATGGCGGCGGTAGAAGGGCTTGTAGTAAATGTCGCAGTTATCGGCAGGCAGCACCCGGTCCACAATGAGCTTCAGGCCGCTTTCGTCGGTATGGGTCATGAACCGCAGATGATTGCTCAGCCGCAGACCGTGGGTGGAGCCGGGGAGCGAGAAGTCAAACAGCTGCTCACCGCCCCGGGGAAGCCGGACCCCGGGGTCCTCCTCCATGCCGTGGGTCAGCCGGTAGAGCTGATACAGGAACTTGCAGTAGGTGGGCACGTCCAGATTGTTCAGGCAGCCGGAGACACCGGACAGCGCAATGAAATCGTTCATGGGTTTGCGGTAATGGTCAGCAATTCCTTCCAGGCCGCAGTACACACCCAGAATCGTGCCCACATTGCCCGCATTGCAGTCGGTATCCCAGCCGCACATGGATGCGATCTCGATGGTGCGGGCGAAGTCGCCGCCGCCGTAGACCATGGACAGGATACACACGCCTGCGTTGGGAATAATGTGGCAGACGCCGGTATACTTGTCGTAACCCCACTGGCTGATCAGCATCCGCATGCAGCTGCGCCAGTCGCCGGGATGGGCCGCGTGGAAGGCCCGGACGGCCCCCACCACGGCGGCATAGGTGCTGTCTGCGGGGATCTCCGCCAGGCCGGCATCCAGGATCTCATCCACGCTCCCGGCGGTATACGCAGCGGCGATGCAGGCAGCCATGAAAGCAGCGCCGTACAGGCCGTTGCCGTCATGGGAGACGCTGGCAGCGGCGGCTGCCATCTGAGCGGCCCGGTGGGGATCCCCCAGGTTGATCAGGCCCCAGGTATCAATGAAGATCTGACCGCCGATCTGTTCGGCAAGGACGATGCCGTTCTGCTCGATGGAGCCAGACCGGGGGGCGGGGATTCCCTTTTTCAGGTTGAGGTAGGCCGTGTGCTCCGTGGAGACCCCCTCGCCACCCCACCAGTACAGGCCGATGCCGTCCCGGGCGTAGTTGAGCCAGGCTTCGCCCACGGCCTGGGGGGTCAGTTCTTCGCGGATGCCGTTGTCCAGCAGGCCCCGCAGGAAGTAGACGGGACCGTTGACGTCGTCATCGGCAGCGAAGTTCTTATAATCCCGGACATATCCCCGGATCTCCCCGTAAAACTGGGCGATGCGGTCAAAATCCCAGGCGGCGGGTTCCACGGGGGCACCCAGACGGATGCCCGCATTCATGCCGAGAAAGCCGGCGTAGATCCGTTCCAGCATGGTTGCCATAGGCGCCACCTCAGCGGATCAGGGCAGCCAGATCCGCCGCAAGGCCGCGGATGGTCAGGCCCTTGGTGAACTGCAGGCAGGTGCCGCTGGGATAGCCGGTACGCTCGATCCAGGCTTCGGGGATGGCAGAAGCGCCCAGCTGGGCACCCCGGACAGCGCCCAGGACGGCGCCGATGGTATCGGCGTCCCGGCCGAAGTTGGCCGCGAGAATGATGCCCCGGCGGAAATCGCCCTTACTCAGCAGGAACAGCGCGAAGGCCTGGGGAATGGCTTCCTCCACAGCGGCTTTGTAGCGGGTGCGGAAGTCGTCATGCAGCGCCATCCAGGCGGTGCAGAAATCCGTTTCCGCCAGCTCCACCAGCTCCAGCATGTGCTTCATATTGTCATAGAGCCAGCAGTCGGTGGGGATGCAGCTCATGGCAGCGTCGATGATCTCCTCATCGGTGCCGCTGACCATGGCGGTGGCCACGGCAGCGGCCACCGCCTGAGCCGCCCAGATGCCGCTGGTGTGATGGCTGACCTCGGCGTCCCGCTTTGCCAGCGCCTTCGCCCGCTCCACATCACCGGCGCAGACGATGCCCACGGGGGAGATGCGCATACAGGCGCCGTCGCTGAAGCCGTAGACGCTGCGGCGGCCGGATTCAGGGGGCAGCAGGCCCTTTTTCAGGTTCTCGGCGGCTTCGATCTCGCTGTTGCCGCCTCTGGGAAAATCATCCTGGGCAGCGATGTACTTGAGCCACCCTTCGGCAAGCTGTTGGTGGGTGGGGTCCGCGTTGTGGTCAATGAGCATCTTGGCGGTGAAGATGGCAAATTCCGTATCATCGGTGCTCCAGCACTTGCCGGTGTCGAAGGACAGGATCATGCCGTAGTTCTGATGATTTTCCGGCACACGGCCTGCATCACCGAAGCTGTCGCCGATGGCAAGGCCGGCCAGAGCGCCCAGGGCCTTGTCCCTGGCCAGCGCGGGGTCCCGGATCAGATCGTTTCTTGTAAGCATTCAGTTGCCTCCATTATTTCGCTTCGTTCTGATACTAATTTTTAATGAAAAAGACATCGCCTGACGGCGCTGTCGATTCTGTGATTTTCGGAACAGAAAATCACAGAATCCCGTCTCATTATGATCTTCATATAAAAAGCTTCAATTCTGCGAATGAAATCTTTTTATTGATTATCATTATGATTGTTGGACAGGGACTGGCACAGCAGCCAGTCATAGACATCCGCCCGGTCATAGACCGTGTTCCAGATCTCATGGCTCATGCTGGGGAAGATGGTCAGCTTGTAATAGCGGTGACCCACCTCATCCAGAACCGGGAGGATATTCTTGGTGATGTTGTTGAAGGACACGGTGCCGTCCTGCACACCGTGGAACATCCAGATGGGCATATCCGCCAGGGTGTCGAACTCATAGGTATCCGTTCTGCCGCAGACCACGGCGATGGCAGCAAAGGCGTCGGGCATAGCCAGCGCCAGCTTCCAGGTGCAGCGGCCGCCCATGGACAGGCCGGTCAGATACATGCGGTCGGTGTCGATGTTGTACTTGGCGGTCATCTCGGGGACGAACTGAACCAGCTTCTCCACCTCGTCATTGGTGTCCGCCCAGTGGGATTCAGCAGGACACTGGGGCGCGATGACGATGGCGTCCAGCTTGCCGCCGCTGCCCAGGTAGCGCAGGACGCCGTAGGGCAGCAGCACGTTCAAATCGCTGCCCCGCTCACCAATGCCGTGGAAGAAGTAGATCACGGGCCACTCCTTGTCGGTGTCGGCGGGATCGTAGCCCTCGGGCAGGTAGAGCACGTAGTCATAGAATTCGCTCTCGTCATAGACCAGCTCCAGGGGGCTCCCGGCGGGGGCTTCATAGCTGTGGTACTCGTCGTAGGTACCGGCCAGGACCTCCATGGAGGGGCGGCCGTTCTTCCAGGTGTAGTTGATCTGGCTGATGCGGCTGGTGTTGTCGGCCAGCTGCTGGACATACTCCGTCAGGTCCTTCCCTCTGGGAATGGTGCCATCTTCGGGGTACAGGATGCCAAAATAATCCAAAGCTTCTTCCTCCCCTTCTGTAGAATCAGTCTGGGCTGTGTTGTGGGATTCCTGGGAGGGCGTAGGCTGGGTATCCTCAGCCGGGCCGGTGGCACAGGCCGTCAGCAGCAGGAGCACAGCAAGGAGAAGTGCAGACATGCGAATCTTCATGGCAGCCTCCTTACTGACCCAGCTTTTCACGCTTCTCGTGGATCTGTCTGTTGATCTCCTCTTCCCAGGCGGAGATGCCGTAAGCCTCAAATTCCTTCAGCGCTTCCTCGTAGATCGCTTCGGCTTCCTCAGCGGTGGCAGCCATGATCAGCTTGTTGATCTTATCCTTGATCAGGGAGGCGCACTGTGCGCTGGCAATGGCAGCGTCGGTGCCGGAGGCGATGACGATATCCATCTCGGACAGGTCGGAGTAGAATGTACCCTTCCAGTCCTCGTGCCAGTTGTATACGGGATCCTCCCGGATGATGGCGTCGCTGGCGGTGATGCCGCCCTCGCTGCTGTAGTAGGGAGCGTAGCGGGCGAACGCGGGCTGGCCGTCGGTGGTGTAGGTGGGCAGGTTGATGACAGAGTACAGGGAGCGGATACCGCGGGTCAGGTCGTAATCCTCGTTGGCCTTCTGGTCGGCCACTTCCTTGGTGATGTCGCGGATGCCGTTGGCGTCAACCACATAGTCCTCGCCCTCGATGCCCCAGCCGTGGAGGATGGAGCCCTCGTCGGAGTACAGGTACTCCAGCAGGCGGCAGATCCGGGCCTTGTTGGGACTGGAATCCATGATCATGAAAGCGCCGGCGCCGGTGTAGGCGGAATTGTACTGGTAGACCTGCTCAACGCCGTCGGCCATGACCTTCTGGGGGATGTAGCAGTCGGTGATATTGTTGGCAGCCAGGGTCTTGTTGGTCTCGTAGATGGCGTAGTAGTTGCCGATGAAGGAGAACACGTTGCAGCGGTTCATCTGGCGGCTGAACTGGTCATAGGACTGGACGGAAGCGTCGGTGTAGATGTAGCCCTCCCGGTACAGCCGGTTCAGGAACATCAGCCATTCCTTGGCTTCGGGGGTCTTGAAGCCGTAGGAATAGTTCTCGCCGTCCTTGGTGACGTACAGACCGCCCTTGTACATGCACTTGTAGCCATACATGGACAGGCCGGCCCACAGGATATCGCCGGCGGAATCCTTGTCGTAGCTGATGGCGTACATCTTCTCGTTGTCGCCGTATTCTGCCATGAAGGCGTCCAGGGCTTCCACGTACTCATCGAAGGTGGTGATGGCCTTGCCGTAGATCTCCTTGACCATGGGGTACTGGACATAGATGGTGGAGTGCCAGGGCAGCTCGTCCTGGGCACGGTTGGGATCGGTGGCGTCTTCGGGATGCTTCTCACCGGGGCGCAGCAGGTCGTTGTTCTCGGTCAGGTACAGCAGCTCGCCGTCGGCATTGGTGAACAGGTCGATCATCTCGCCGTTCATTTCCCAGACGGTGGGGGCCCACTGCTGCAGCAGGGGGGCCAGGTCGGCCAGGTCGCCGGACTCCAGATAATCATAGAAGGTGGCGTTGCGGTTCATGACCATGACGTCGGGATATTCGCTGGAAGCCAGCAGCATCTGCAGGCGGTCGGACTCGATGCCCACCAGCTCGATGGTGGTGCCGGTCCGCTCGGCAATGGCCTGGAGAACGGCAGAATCGGAGGCAGGAATATCGGTCATGTCAGCCACATAGATCTGGATGGTGATGGGGTTCTGGCGGTCCAGCTCCAGCAGCTCTTCAAATGTCATATCTTCCTGACCGGCGTAGGTCACTTCCTCGACCGCGCTGCCGCCGCGGCCGCCGCAGGCGGTCATGGACAGCAGGGTTGCCAGCACCAGCGTCAGGCACAGCAGGGTTTTCAGTGTGTGTTTCATTGTTTTTCCTCCTTCGGATATGGCGGATCAGCCCTTCATGGAGCCAACCATCATGCCCTTCATGAAATGCTTCTGCAGGAACGGATACACCATGATGATGGGCAGCACGGTGCAGATGGTGATGGCCATGCGCAGGGAAACGGGGTCGGCGGTGGAAGCGTCGCCGTGGAACATCTCCATCATTTCCTTGCGGTCGATCATGTGGCTGCCCTCAGCCTTCTTGATGATCTCCATGACGATGTACTGCAGGGAGCGCAGATTCTTGTCGGTGGTGTAGTACAGGGTATCCCGGTAGGAGTTCCACTGGGCCACGGCGGAGAACAGGGTGATGGTGGCGATGATGGGCTTGGATACAGGCATCAGCACCCGCAGATACACCTGGAATTCACCGGCGCCGTCGATCCGGGCGGCCTCCAGCAGCTCGCCGGGGATGGAGCGGAAATAGGTGCGGAACAGGGTGACATACCACAGGTTGATGATCGTCGGGATGACATATACCCAGAAGCTGTTGTACAGGCCCAGATCCAGATACAGCATGTAGGTGGGGATCAGGCCGCCGCCGCCGAAGAACATGCAGAAGAAGAAGAAACCCTTCAGCGGCTTATACAGCACGAACTCGTTGCGGGTAAACACATAGGCGAACATGGAGCAGCCGATCACCGTCAGCACGGTACCGATGACGGTACGGGCCACGCTGATGCCCAGGGCCTGCAGCAGGGAGGGATCGCTGAAGATGATCTTGTAGCTCTCGAAGGACAGCACCCGGGGATACAGCCAGATACCGCCCAGCTGACTGTCGTTGGCGTCGTTCAGGGAGATCGCCAGAACATAGATGAAGGGGTACAGCATGGAAACGGCGACCACCGCCAGGATGGTATAGTTTACGATCTCAAAGGCGATCTCGCCGGGGCCCTTGCGGATACCCATATTTTTTCTTGCCATTGCACGGACCTCCTTACCACAAAGAATATTCTGTCGTCTTCTGCGACAGCTTGTTGGTCAGCCACACCATGATAAAGCCAATTACGGTCTGCAGCAGGCTGATGGCCGTGGAGTAGGAATACTGGCTGCCATTGGCCAGCGCGATGTCGTAGACGTAGGTCTCGATGACCTCTGCCACATCGGAGGTGATGGCGTTGCCCAGCATGTAGGAAGCGTCGAAGCTGGCGGCGAAGATACCGGACATGTTCAGCACCCACAGCGTCACCACGGTGGGCATCAGGCCGGGGATGGTCACATACCAGATCCGGCGGAACCGGCCGCAGCCGTCGATGGCAGCGGCTTCATACTGGGTGGTGTCGATGGCGGCCAGGGCGGACAGGTAGAGGATGGCGTCCCAGCCCACTTCCTTCCAGGCACGGATGATGGTGACCAGCAGCCAGAACCAGGAAGGCTCCTGCCAGAACTTAATGGCGGCCTCGGTCATGTTCATGTTCAGCAGCGCCTGGTTCAGGGGGCCTTCCGTGCCCATCAGCTCCAGGAAGATGTTGGAGACGACAACAAAGGAAATAAAGTGGGGCAGATACGTCAGGGTCTGCACCGCGCTCTTGAAATACTTGTTGCCAACCTCGTTGATCATCAGCGCCAGCAGCAGGGGCAGGATGCTGTGGGCAATGATGTTCATGCCGCTCATGGCCACGGTATTGCGCAGGATCCGTCCAATGGCGGGATCGTTGAAGAACTGCCTGAAATACTTCAGACCGACGAACTCGCTGCCGAAGACGCCCAGCTTCGGCTTGTAGTTGACGAAAGCCATCAGCCAGCCATACATGGGGCCGCAGTAGAAGATTGCCACCAGGATGATGCAGGGAATGACCATCAGGAACAATACGCGCTGACTGTAGGCCTTGCGCAGCAGCCTGCCGGTTTTACCCGGGGCTGCAGCATTTTTCGGGGGTGCACTCATGTTTTCTCATCTCCTTTTATTTATCCGCAGACCACATCGTCCACCGGCAGGAGCATCAGAGGGGCATGCTGCTGAGCGCCGTACACGTCCCGATCTCCGATGGTGCCGGAGGAAATCTTGCGGTCGTAGGTTACCTTGATGCCGTAGGCCTGGTCGAAGTAGACCAGCTCCGTAATGCTGTCTTCGGGGATCTGGTAGAGCTTTGCGATAAGCGGTTTGTTGATGAGATTGGCTTCCTTCACCTTCCGGTAGGTCTGTGCGTCATCGAACAGGACGTCCAGGGTGATGGAAAAGGGTCCCGCATTCTTGCTGCGGATGACCTTGGCGATGTCGTAGAGTGTTTTCATGTTCTCACCTCGGCATTTGTACGCATTCCACCGGGAACAGCTCCAGAGGATCAGGGATCTGCATCAGGTGGTAGACGGAGAAACGGTAGACCGGGCCGAAGGGCACGTCGCTGGGTGCGAAGGGGAATGCCAGATTGCCGGCGGTGGACTTTCTGCCCTCGTAGCCGTAGTGCAGCAGGGTCGAGCGCATGGAGGAGCAGACCGTATTGGCGATCTCCTGGGTCTCGGCCAGGGCCTCAAACATGACGCAGACCTCATGCCCCGGGCTTCGGTCCGGCTCGGTGGAGCCCATGATGCCGTCGATGCCGTAGTTGAGGAAATTCATCTGGTAGCTGTCGGGATCCAGTTGGCGCAGCTGGGTGCGGACGCTCTGCTTGACCAGCTCCTCCACTTCCTCCAGCTGGGAGATCAGCAGCGGATCCCGGATACCGGCCACCACGAAGGTCCGGTAGGCCACCCGGCTGGCGCCTTCGAGCTTGATGTTGTAGGTCGGGGCCTTCTCATAGCGGCTTCCGTAGACAGCCACCGCCCGGTCGGAGACCTGCTCGAACCGGCAGGCCGTCAGATCCAGGGTAAAGCCGGGGCCATGGAGCACGCAGGGGTTCTCCTTCTCGTAGAAGGTGTGGGCCGCAACCGTGGTGACGGTGCAGCGGCGGATGGGGTTCAGGGCCTCCACCACGAAATGATCGTCGTAGATGGTGCCCATGATGCAGTCCTTGGTGGTGCCTGGCTCGGCACACAGGGCGCCGCACTCCAGGACCTTGCCCATGTGGTAGGCAAGACCGGGATCGAAGCCCCGGCGGATGCACACGGCGGCAAAGCTGGAGGGATCATAGGCCCGGCCGGCCACGATGATATCCGCACCGGTGTCCAGAGCGCGGACGATGGGCTCATGGCCCATCTGGGCCACGATATCGCCGGTGGCATCTACGATCTGCTGGTCCAGCATCGGAATGTTGGCACCCATGGACAGGATACGCCCATCCTCCACTGCCCCCATGACTGCCGCGTGGGGGATATCCGCATGGACGATGGCCACCTTGGCAGTGACGCCGGCATCCTTCAGGACGTCGTTGAGGATATCCAGCGTCCAGCGGACATGAACATCCGCACCGGCGCCGCCAGCGGAGCCGATCACCACCGGGATACCTGCCTTGACACCATAGTCAACGAACATTTTCAGGTCCTGATACATTGCCATACGGCTGACGATGGCTACACCAGCACCCAGCTTATGGGGGCCGGCATCGGTAGAGCCGGCATCCACCACAATGGCATCCGGATGCTGTGCAATACCACGCACGAAGGATTCCTGCGGAAATCCATAACCCAGGATTCCACAGGGAGAAAGAATTTTCAATTGGTTACGCATGAACGCTCCCTTCTTTCCTTTTAATTGTTGAACAATTGGATTATATCAATATGTTAAACAAAAGTCAATCATTTCCTTTCAGATTATTGGCATTAATGACCAAAAATAAATGTCTTTTTTCAGCCAGCCGGAGTCAGCCCGGGCGTACAACTATAAAACAGGAACGCAGCACTTCGAAGGCAGCACTTCTTAAGACGAGATGCACATAAAATCCATATACGACGGTGTGGACAATCTCATATATCGTGATATGGATTTTTACCGCATCAGTACAACCCGGCGCCCCGGCGCTGCCGCTTCCGTCCTCAGACAGCTTTGAGGGTCTGTCGCCGTCAACAGGGACACGGGACTGCCGGAAGCGCGAAACACGTCAAACGTTGAATGATCAAAATTTCGATTAGATTTCACCAAAAAACACCCCTTGTTTTGGAAGATTTTTTCTCCAAATCCGTTGACTTTTTCAACTTTATCATGTATCCTATGTTCAGAATGGAATATGGGGAGTATGCGCGGTTTCCGCCGTCCATGCGTTCTCAGATTCCGGATCATCTATATCTGAAAGAATGTGAGGAGAACAGAATGACCACCAAGAGACTTGCTGCTCTGTTTATGGTTGTGTGCCTGATGTTCACCTGCGTCATCGGCGCTTCCGCCTATAACGGAATCACCCGTGATGAGGACGGCAATATCAGCTACACGCCCTTCGAGCAGGGCATCCACTCCAACGGCGGCTACACCGTCGAAAAGATCTCCCATCCCACTCTGGGTTCCGGCGAGGTCGACGCAATCCTGACCGGCGCGGATCAGGACCGGGGCAACAGCTATTCCTGGTCCATGGCCGAGTCCGGTGACTATGTCTACATCGGCACCTGCTACAACTCCACCTTCTACATCTTCCACAACAACCTGACCACTGCCATCAAGAATTTCCAGAACCAGGGTATCCTGGGCAGCGAAATCGACGGCAACCGGGTTGCCACCGATATCGTGGAAGTCATGTTCGGCGTGGACACCTTCGACGAGACCGGCATGAACGACTGGCGCCCCATCATCATCGCTGTCAACAAGATCACCGGCGAAGCCGAGGTTGTCTTCTGCGAGCGTGATATCTGGAGCCAGTACCCCGACATCTTCCCCGGCTACTCTCCCTATCTGGCCACCAAGAACTACCTGTCCGGTTACCGTATGGCTTTCGAATTCAACGGCAAGCTGTATTTCGCCGGCATGGGCAACCCCACCGCTACCCTGGTGGAAATTGACCCCGCTACCAACGAAGCCAATATCGTCTACTACAACGTCAACAAGACCCGCGGTGTTTCCTGCGGTGTCCACGGCCTGCTGGTTTACGAAGGCGAGATCCTGATGTGCCTGGCTACCGACAACTATGACGGAAACGGCACTCCCGGCGGCATCATTGTCGCCAGTTCCGATCCCAGCGCCGGCCTGGACGAGTGGCGCGTTATCGCTGACCAGGACGACTTCGACGGCCTGCCCGCAATCATGACCACCGACGGCCTGAATGGCGGCGGCATCTGGGACATCATCGAGTACAACGGCTACCTGTACGTCACTGTCGTCACCGATAAGGCTGTCGACGGCCAGATCAACAAGCAGGGCTTTGCCATGTACCGCGGCGAGAAGGACGCCTCCGGCAACTTCTCCTGGACCCAGGTCATCGGTGACCACGGCACCAGCGGTTATGGCTTCGGTCTGGGCATCGATTACTCCATGTCCTGCAACATGTGGGTCTATGACGACCATCTGTACCTGGGCACCTACAACGATCCCATGCTGGACCTGGCTGCAATCCCCACCTCCGGCGACTTCGAGCTGCTGTACAACGACCTGGATCACTCCATCTATCTGTACCGGATGGATGCCAACGAGAACTTCCAGCAGATCGGCGGCAAGAACGATAACCCCAACTTCCCCAACGGCCCCATCGGCAACCTGGGCGCAGGCCTGGGCAACAACTCCAACCAGTACGTCTGGCGTTACGGCGTCCATAACGACGAACTGTACATCGGTACCTACGACACCTCCACGCTGACCTATCAGTTCACCCAGATCACCGACGGTCAGGTAGCCAACATGGAATACGAAGACATCAGCGGCCGTGCCGATATGCTGCAGGATGCGCTCCTGGAAGTGCTGCAGGCTCACGACAACGCTTATCTGGTCTGGTTCCTGGAGAATACACTCTTCTCCGACTTCACCACCGGCCTGTATCAGGATCTGGCAGGCTTCGCCACCGACATGTCCGCAGACAAGAATCCCGTTCCCGCTTACCGCGAGATGCTGGCTGACTACGAGGCTTTCAAGGAAGAGATCTACGGCATGCTGGATACCTATCTGGGCCGCAGCACCTTCCTGATGGACTATCAGGAGCAGACCGGCGTAATGATGTACGCCGATCCCGAGGCTGCTCCCGCCGGCTTCCTGGATGACCTGAAGGCTTCTGTCCGCGAAGCTGTGGACGAGATCTTCGCAGTCATGGATGAGGCTGTTTACGACGAGACCATCCATAACTTCGTTTACTACTTCGGCTGTAACTACTACGCACAGCAGTGCGAGAAGGGCTTCGACCTGCTGGTGTCCAATGACGGCATCAACTTCGACGCCATCACCCGCGACGGCTTCGGCGACTACTCCAACCACGGCCTGCGTACCATCTGCTCCACCGAGTACGGTGTGTTCATGGGTACCGCAAACCCCTACTTCGGCACTCAGCTGTGGCTGATGAGCTCCGATGCTGACCAGCCCCGTGTAGAGGAAGGCACCGATCCTACTGATCCCACCGATCCTACCGATCCCACCGATCCTACCGATCCCACCGATCCCACCGATCCCACCGATCCCACTGATCCTACCGATCCCACCGATCCTGCTGATCCTACCGATCCCACCGATCCTGCCGATCCTACCGATCCTACCGATCCCACCGATCCTACCGATCCTGCCGATCCCACCGATCCTGCCGATCCTACCGATCCTGCCGATCCTACCGATCCTGCCGATCCCACCGATCCTGCCGATCCCACCGATCCTGCTGATCCCACCGATCCTGCTGATCCTGTCGAGCCCACCGAGCCCGATGACGGCAGCGACAACGGCGGTAACGGCGGCGACAACGACGGCAACAGCGGAAACGGCTCCGTCCAGACCGGCGACCATTCCAGCATTCTGTTCTGGATTCTGATGATGGTCGCTTCCGGCGCCGCAGTGATGATCGCTGTACAGCGCAGAAAGATGATCTGATCCTTTACCTGGGACCCGCTGCGGTATTGACCGCAGTGGGTCCTGTTCATTGTAGTTATGAAGGAGTACATATCCATGAATCCGAAAAGAAATCTTCTCTCCGTCATTTTCAAAGCTCTGATTGCCCTCAGTGCAACGCTGGGCATTCTGCTTCAGTGTGGTATTTTCAGTGGAAAACCCGATTTTTCGGTGCTGACCTATTTCACTCTGATGAGCAACATTGGCACCGCGCTCTACTTTGCCGCTGCAGCAATCTTTGAGTACCGGACCGGCAGGCTCCTGCTGCCCGGGCTGAAAGGCGCGCTGCAGATGTGCATGACCGTGACCGGCGTTGTGTACCATGTGATGCTGGCAGGAAAATTTGAGATGCAGGGAACATTGGCGCTTTCCAACATGCTGCTGCATTATGTGGCCCCCATTGGCGTCAATCTGAGCTGGCTGTTATTTGACGAAAAGGGCATCTATACCTGGAAAATGGCCTTCCTCTGGAATCTGGCTCCCCTGGTGTACGCGGTTTTTGTATATATCGCTGTGGCCTGCGGCGCTGTTCTGGGACCTTACGGTCAGGTGTATCCCTACTACTTCATGGACCCGGGACAGGTTGGCGGCATCGGAATACTGCTGCTGATCGACGCAGCAATGGGAGTCGCATTCCTTCTCATGGGTCTTGTGCTTGTGGCACTGGATCGCCTTCTTTTCCGCAGAAAAGTCAAACACACGTGACCCCGTTCCCCTCCACCCCGGCAATCCACCTGGAATTGCCGGGGTACTTTTTCTATGCCCACGTCGGCACAGACCATGGGCAACGCGCTTCGCATTTCATATCCGGCTTTGTATCCAATAAAAAAGACGTGAACGACTATGTGTCGCTCACGTCTTTTCTATCTTGGTATCATCAAGCCATTCTGATCAATCTGCAGCTTCCTGGAAAGCGTTCTCATAAATGGAGTCCATGGGCGCCAGATACAGCTCCCGGATCTCAACCGGGCCCTCGGCTTCCAGGCAGATGCCTCTGGACGCGTAGTCACTGTAGGAACGGACACTGATGGACTTGGTATCATTGAAGAAAGCTTCCACCAGGGAGCGGTCGACGTAGATCTCCAGGGACAGCAGGCCATCTTCCACCGTCAGCGGTCCATTGACATTGCCGATTCCCGCCGCACTGCCCCGGTTGCGGGTCATGGCGGAGATGGATCCCGGCTGATAGGTAAATGTGGTATTGTCACGCTTGCCGTCCGTTTTCAGGATCACGGAGAACTTCTCCGCCCGGGAAACATCCGCCACCAGCCGCAGGCAGTACATATCCGCATCGGCAGCTGTCAGGGCGTCATTGGCCTGCTCCAGGGTCATGTCGCTGCCCAAGACCAGCGGTTCTTCCTCCAGATTCTTCAGCGCCTCCACCGGCTCCATCTTCAGATCCGTACCGGCATCATTGAGCCAGATCCGCCGGGTCAGGCCGACGCAGTGGGCCCAGCCGGCCGCGCCCTCTTCCGCGCCGCTGCGCTGATCCTGCATGATACTGAAGATATATGTATTGCCGCTGACGGGGTCACGGAAGGCGCTGGGGCCGGTGAATACGTTGCTGCCGTAGTCCAGCAGCTTCGGCTCCTCAAAGTCGGGGGTGAACTTACCACACCCGGCGTCAAATTCGCCCAGATAGTAGTAGATCTTGTTATCGCCCACACCGGCGGGGGCCGGAGAGAAGATGAATACGTACTTCTGAAGCGTTTGCGCCTCGTTGGTCAGGGGCAGCAGGATGGGCAGCTCCCAGCTGGTGCCGTACATGATGGGAGGATCCTCCATCTCAAAGACAGGCCCCCGGTAGACCCAGTCCATGTCGATGGTGCCGTCGGCCAGAAGCTCCAGGGTCTTGGTCTCATACAGCAGCGCACTGCCGCCGCTGGTGACGGTGCTGCCGGAGCAGATCAGCATGAACCAGCTGTCGCCTTCTTTCCAGATGTGGGGGTCACGGAACTCACCGGAGCGGCCCTGGCCGGCCTGCTGCTGAACCGCCAGTTTGGGATAGATGACCCAGTCGATAAGTTCGGGATCATTCAGATCAGCAGGATAGGCCACGCCGATGTTCTGATTGGACACCATCCGCTCCCTGGCGAAGCTGTCATTGCCGGCAGTGAAGAACAGCAGCGGGACGCCGTTCACATCCGTCACGGCGCAGCCGGACCAGACGCCGTCAGGGACTACGGAATCCTGCGTAGGCGTGATGGCTTCCTTCACAGGCCGCCAGTTCACCAGATCCTCACTGACCAGATGCCCCCAGCAGATATTGCGCCAGTAGGTGCCCACCATGTTCTGCTGGAAGAACAGATGGTACATACCATTGTAGTACATCGGCGCATGGGGCTCGTTCATCCAATGCTGGTAGGGACCGCCATGGTACTGGGTCTTGTAAACATCCTCCGTCAGCACATTCTGAAGCGCAATGTCTTGGTAAGCTATTTCAGGAGCTTCGCCCGGAACCAGTTCCTCAGCAGACAATACCCGGCCGTAGAGTTTCACCTCGTCCATCAGACCGCTGAACATATTCCAGGTTCCGGCAGCGATGGTCTGGGCATGCGCATTTTTGCCCACCAGGAGCGCCTGATTTTCCGCAGGCGCCATGGCGGAACCGGCGGCAACAGACCTGCTGCCCACCGTTTCGCCATTGAGGTACACTGTCATGGCGCCGGCCTTACCGTCAAAAACAGCAGCAACATGGTTCCATGCATACTTATTCAGGCAGGCGTCATCCGCCCACACCTTCAGCCACTTGTCGCCGGTACCGACCTGGAAGCACAGCCTTCCAAAACGCTGGTAGCCCAGCAGGAAGCCCTGCTTCTTATCCCTGTTGTACTGACCTGCGATGGCAGTCAGACTCTCCTCGCCCCGGTCCGCCGCATTGGGATCATCCCACTCGAAGGCTCTGGGCGCCACCCAGGCGCTGATGGTGAAGGCATCCCCCTCCACGCACAGCACTTCGGGCTTGATACTGACGGCGTTGGAGCAACCGTCGAACAGCAAACAGCCGCCGGCAACGCCGCTGTCCCGCCACTGGGGATCCTGAGCGGTATTATAGGCGGGATTGGTAAACAGATAGGAAACCTCCGCCGTGCCGGCATTGCCGGAAGCATCGGTGACGGTGGTTCCAGTGCCTTCGTCAAAGGTCAGATGAAGCAGAAGATCCTTTTCTCCGCCGCAGCCGGCCAGAAGTGCCGCCAGCAGCAGGATCACCAGCGGCAGGGCTAACAGCTTGCTGTTGTTCATAATCGGGCTCCTTTCCAATGAAAACAGGGAACGCCTGTTACGGCGTTCCCCGGAGGAGAAACAGGCGTCGAATACGCCGCACGAAAATGTTACGTGTTCAGGATGGCGTCCACATCGGCCCTCTCGGGCATGGAGCGAATGGCGCCCTTCTTGGTGGTGACGAGGTAAGCAGCCGCATTTGCAAAGCGCAGCATCCGGGTCAGGTCATCCTCTGTCAGACCTGCCGCACCATTTTCCAGAACGAAATTGAGTACACTGGCGCAGAAGGTGTCGCCTGCACCGGTGGTTTCGATGGTACCGCCCAGCTTGAAGGAAGGCACGAAGACCCGATGGCCGCAGCTGTAGGAATAGCTGCCATCGGCACCTGCGGTGACATTGAGGATCCTGATGTTGGGATACTTCTGCCGGAGGATGGCGGCGCCCTTGTCGAAATCTTTTTCGCCCGTCATGAATTCGATCTCATTGTCAGCGATCTTGAGAATGTCACACAGGCCCAGACCGACTGCGATCTGCTCCTTTGCTTCCTCCAGGCTCTTCCACAGGGGAGGCCGGAGGTTGGGATCGAAGGAGATCAGCGCGCCGCCCCGCTTGGCAGCTTCGATGGCCTTCATGGTTGCCTTGCGGACACCCTCATGGGTCATGGACAGGGTGCCGAAGTGGAAGATGCGGCAGTTTGCGATCATATCCAGGGGCAGCTCCTCTTCCCGGAGCATCATATCCGCGCCGGGATTGCGGTAGAAGCTGAAATCCCGGTCGCCGTTGGGGTAATTTTTGACAATTGCCAGGGTGGTGCGGACATCGTCGTCCATCACCAGGCTGTCCACATTGATCCCGGCTTCCTGTACCACGCCCCGGAGCTGGTGACCGAAAATATCATTGCCCACCTTGCCCACAAAGGCACAGGACTTATCGAGCTTTCGCAGCATGGCCAGTACATTACAGGGTGCGCCGCCGGGGTTGGCTTCGAACAGGGTGTTGCCCTGGGCGCTGGTACCGTTGTCAGTAAAATCGATCAGCAGCTCACCCAGCGCCATCACATCAAATTTACGCATATCCATTACTCCTTATCAAAGCGCAGGTCGTACTTTTCCACATCCATCAGCACATTGCCTTCGGCCTCGAAACTGATGCCGTCACAATGCTGCGGGGTGTAGATGACCGCAGTGGCGGCCTGCTTGCCGTCGCCAAAGAACAGCTCGATGCTGAAACGGTCCATGACCACCCGGACAGTCAGCTCCTGACCTGCATCCACCAGGAAGCTGCGGTTATTGACAATGTCATAGCCGAAGCCGCTGAAGGTGCGATCCATGCGAACCTTGCCGGAGGCGGGACGGTAGCTGACGCTGGTGAAATTGCCGTCGCCCTTGGCCAAATACATTTTGAACTTCCGGTAGCCCTTTTCATCTGCGGGGCGGATCTTCACGTTCATATCCAGAACTCTTCCGCGGACGCCCTCCAGCGTGGTATCGGAGGAAACAACAACGTCCTTATGTACCACAGGATTTGTCCGGTAATTTTCCAGCTCCCGGACGGGAACCTGGTACAGCCGACCATTGCGAACAGACAGCTCTCTGGGCAGTGTCATTTCACCAAACCAGCGGATCTTATCCGGCTGGGAATGACAGGTAGCCCAATTCTGCATCCAGGCAATCATGATCCGGCGTCCGTCGGGCGTTTCCAGGGTCTGGGGCGCGTAGAAGTCCAGGCCGTAGTCGATGGCGTGGAGCCGCTTGCGTTCGAACCTGTGATTCTTCTTATCGTAATCACCCATCAGGCAGACCGTGCCGTTTCCTACATGGAACTCCAGGCCAATCTGCTTCATTTCCTGGGGACTGACCAGCAGCACGTGTTCCCCGTCCAGAGAAAAGAAGTCAGGGCACTCCCACATCCGGCCGTATTCATTGCGGCATTCATCCAATACGGTCACAAACTGCCAGTGGATACCGTCTTCGGAGCGGTAGAGCAGCACCGCACCGCTTCCGTCGGCGGAGCGATTGCCGATGACGCTGTAGTAAACCTTTTCTGCCGGATCGTACCAGAGCTTGGGATCCCGGAAATCCTTGACGCTGCTTCCTTCCGGAATGTCCGCGCCGGTCAATACGGGGTTTTCCGCCACCTTGTCATAGTTGATGCCGTCGCCCATGGCGATGCACTGGATCTGGCGGTCCTCCTTCTCACCGCGCTCGGTGATCACGCTGCGAACGCCGGTGTACATCAGCAGATGCTTTCCGTCAGGCGTCTGCACAGCACTGCCGGAGAAGCAGCCGTCCTTGTCGTACTCCATGTCGGGCGCAAGGGCAACGGGAAGCCGCTCCCAGCGGATGAAGTCCCTGGTCTTCACATGACCCCAGTGCATGGGACCCCAGTCATTGGAATAGGGATGATACTGAAAAAACAGGTGATACTCACCGTTATAGCAGGAAAAACCGTTGGGATCGTTGATCCAGCCCACGCTGCCGGTCACATGGAAGGCAGGACGGTCCGTCTCCGGGATTCGGGAGAGCCAGTTCTCTTCAAATCCACGGGCCTGCTGAAGCTTGTTGCTGATCATAGGTTTATCCTCCGATAATGTTAGATTTCGCTTTTGAAGTGCACAAATATACCATTTATAAAAAATAGCACATTTCTGCGCTCCTGTACACCCTGTTTTACATCTTGGGCCACACCGCCCGAAGGCGGTGCGGCCCGGTGATATGACCAAAAGAAGGAGTATCAGAGATTACTGTGCCTCGACGTAACGGTCGTAAGCGGCCTGGTAGATATCCAGCAGCTCGTTCATGCCGCAGCTGTCAGCCAGGAACTGCTTGTAAGCTTCCCACTCTTCGTCGGTGGGGCCGCCGTTCTTCAGCCACAGAGCTTCCTGCTCAGCGACCTGAGTCTGGAAGTCAGCCTTGTACATGTCGATGGTGTCCAGCTCCTCGCTGGTGAAGACCACGTCGCCGGGGTAGACGACCTTCTCGTCAACATAGTTGAACCAGAAGTTCTCCAGATCCAGCAGACGCTCCATGGCACGATTCTCCATGTGCCAGACATTGGAGTAGTACTCGGACAGGATCAGCTTGGGGCCGTAGACTTCGTGAACGCCCTTCAGCTCGCCGGCGCTCTTGCCGTACTTCTCCTGAGCCTCTTCGTCGGTGATGGAGATCCACATGCCGTCGTCACCCTTACCGGTGTAGAAGACGTCGATGGGGCCGTACTCCAGCTGCATGACGGTCTCGCCGGTGTACCACTGGTCGTAGAACTTCAGCAGGTTGGCGGGATTGCCGCAGGCGGAGGTGATGGACAGGTTGCCGGAGCCGATACCGCCGCCGGACTTCAGGGTAACGTTGCAGTCACCGTTGGGGCCTTCCAGAGGAGGCAGGTAGACATAGTCCTCAGCGTAGGGTCCCATCAGCTCGTTGATCTCCCACCACACGCCGACACCGACGTAGCCCTGGGAGCACTTGGAGATCAGCTGGGTGTGGTCCTGGCTGAACATCTCAGTGTCAAACAGGCCCTCGGCGATCCAGTCATGGTAGTAGGTGACAGCTTCACGGTACTTGTCGGAAACGCTCAGGAACTCAACAGTGCCGTCAGCGCGCAGGTTCAGGTCGCGGCAGACATCGCTCCAGGTGGTGAAGCCAAATGCTGCGTAGAACATATCCTGGCCCCAGCACCACTGGTCGTAGCCGCAGGAGATGCCGATGGTGGTACCGGGCTCGTTGCCGTAGACCTTGGCGGACATGTCGTTCTCAATGAAAGCAACCAGAGTGTCGTGCAGCTCCTGGGTGGTGGTGGGAACGGGCAGGCCCAGCTCATCCAGCCAACGCTTGTTGATCATGGTGAACTGAGGAATGGTGCCGATGTCGAAGTCCTCAGCAGCGCCGGTAGCAGCGGTGCCCATACGGCCGCCGGAGGGCAGACCATAGATGCCGCCGTCTTCCTGGGTGATAGCGGACTTATACTCGGGGAACTTCTCGAAGATGGCGCACAGGTTGGGCATGATCTCGGGGGTGATGTACTCGGTCAGGTCGATGAAGGTGCCTTCCGCACCGTAACGGGCCAGGTCGTAGTTGCTGAAACCAACAGCCTGGAATGCGTCGGGCAGCTCGCCGCCGGCAATGCGGACGTTGACCTGCTCGGCCAGGGAGTCGCTCATGGTCTCCCAGTTGATCTTGATGCCGGCAGTCTCCTGCATGGCATTCAGGACCACGTTGTCTTCATAGCCGCCGGACAGAGCAGAAATGCCGCTGATGACATTGAACTCGGTCTGGTTTTCGTCGACAACCGTCTCATTGCCGCCGCAGGCAGTCAGCACGGACAGCATCATGACGACCGCCAACAGAATGGAAATCGCTTTTTTCATGTTTCATTCTCCTTTTTTATTTTTTGTCCTTAGCCCTTGACGGCGCCGGACATAAATCCTTTTTCAAAGTACTTCTGTACGAAGGGATAAACGATCAGCATGGGAACTGCAGCCACGATCATGGAGCAGAACTTGATCATTTCCGTCAGCTTATTCAGCTCCGCGTAGCCGCCGGAGATCAGGCCTGCCTGCGAGGAGCTGGCAGCGCTCTTGATCAGGATACCGCGCAGAACCAGGGGCAGGGGCTGACCCTTGCCGCCCAGATAGATCATGGCGGTGAACCAGTCATTCCAGTAAGCCACCATGCTGAACACAGCCATAACAGCCAGGATGGGCATGGACAGGGGGATGACCACATCGATGAAGGTACGCAGCTTGGAGCAGCCGTCGATCTCAGAGGCTTCGATCAGTTCTCTGGGAATGGAGTTCTGGAAATAGTTGCGGACGATGATCATGTTGCCCACCGCCACGCCGCCGGGCAGGAACAGAGACCACATATTGCCGATGAGGCCGGTGTTCTTGACCACCAGGTAGGTGGGGATCAGACCGCCGCCGAAGTACATGGTGATGATAAAGAACAGGCTCAGGAATTTCCGGCCGGGCAGATCCTTCTGGGCCATGGGATAGGCGGTGATGTAGAGCATGACCACAGAGAACACGGTGCCGACGGTGGTGTACAGCACGGAGTTCAGGAAGCCGGTGACGATGGTCTTCTCAGCAAAGACCGCCTTGTAGCCGTCCAGGGTGAAGCCGCTGGGCAGCAGGAAGGTCTTGCCTGCGTAGACATCGTAGGGGTTGGAAACAGACGCCACCACAACGTAATACAGGGGATAAGCCACGATGAACAGAACCATGGCGGTGATGGCCACCAGGATAATATCACTGGTTCTGTCAGAGAAGCCTGCGGACAGACTCTTATTCTTTTTTGCCATGAGTCTACCCCCTTACACGAATTCCACGTCCGAGAGCTTGGACGCGATCTTGTTGACAACGATCAGCAGGATGATATTCACTGCCGTATTGAACAGGCCCACCGCTGTGGAGTAGCTGTACTTGGCGTTCTCGATGCCCTGCTGGTACACATAGACGGCGATAACGTCCGAGGTCGCCTTGTTCAGGTCGGTCTGCAGCAGCCAGACCTTCTCGAAGCCCACATTCATCAGGCCGCCGGCTGCCATGATCAGATTCAGCACTGCCATGGGGATCAGCTCGGGGATATCGATGTGCAGGATCCGCTGGAAAACGGAAGCGCCGTCCATCTTGGCTGCTTCATACAGACCCGGATCCACATTGGCCAGGGTCGCCAGATAGATGATACAGCCCCAGCCCGCATCCTGCCAGATACCCGACGCGATATAGATGGTTCTGAACGCAGAGGATTCCGTCAGGAAATCGATGTTGGTGCCCAGGATCAGGTTCAGCAGACCGCCGGAGGGACTCAGGAAGATGCGGATCATACCGCACACGACCATGATGGAGATAAAGTGAGGTGCATACAGGACAGTCTGCACGATCCGCTTGTATCTCTTGAATCGGAGCTGGTTGATGATCAGGGAAAGAATGATGGGGATGGGGAAGCTCCACAGCAGAGAATAGAAGCTGATGAGAACCGTGTTGGTGATCATTCTGCTGCAGGTCGGTGCGTTGAAGAACCGTTCAAACCACTTCCAACCCACCCAGGTACTGCCGAAGAAACCCTTGGCAGGCTGGTAATCCCGGAAGGCGATCTGAATACCGTACATGGGGATGTACTTATAAATGATCGTCAGCACAACCGGAATAAGAAGCAGCACATACATCTGCCAGTTATCCTTCAGCCGCTGCCCCAGCCCTTTCCTGCCCAGCCGTTTTGCAGCTGCGGCCGGAGTTGCGCCGGAGGTTTGTGTTTTTTGCATTCGATTCACTTCCTTTTTTTGCGGGGGGTCGCCCACAGGTCGAACCGAAAAAGGACGCACAGATGACAGATGCCCATCATCTCCTGTTACCAACAGGAGATGATAAAGGGGTACCCCTTTATTTTTCTGTTTTTTCTGTGCTGCCGCGAATCCTTCCCGGCCTGATCAACGCTGCCCCAGTTTTCCTCATGTAACGTTTCACACTTTTCAAAAACAACACGCATATCCCTGTCGGCTTTGCATGCATGAAACGTTACACGAGTTCTATAAAGAATAATACGTTCTCCGGTTGCAAATGTCAAGATTTTTTATTGCCTTTCCGCTTATTTTTATCTTTTACACAAACAAAGATTGTTGCTTTTGCACACAATCCACAAGAATAACGTTTCACCGCAGTTTCATGAATTTCACGCTTTACTTTTCCAGCTTTTTCATTATAATTAGAATCAATAAGGTTATTCATTTATATAACAACGAAACTACATGAAACATTTCACGCACAGACAAAGGAACACGATTCTATGAAAAACAGCAATTCCATGCCCACCATGAAGGATGTGGCCAAAGAAGCCGGTGTGGCTCTGGGCACTGTGTCCAAGGTCATCAACGGTCTCCCCGTGGGCGAAAGCTACCGCCTGAAGGTGGAAGCTGCCGCCAAGAAGCTGGGCTATCAGGTCAATAACTATGCCCGTGGTCTGAAGACCAACAAAACATATACGATCGCCCTGATCATTCCCAGCCTGATCCACCCCTACTTCTCTCTGCTGACGCACGAGCTGACCAAGGCCCTGGCCCAGCGCAATTACCGCACCATGCTGCTGCTCACCGACTTTGACCCCCAGGCAGAACAGGCATGTATTCAGATGATGCAGCAAAATAAGGTTGACGGCGCCATCGGTCTTACCTACAATCCGAATCTGAAATTGGACGGTAATCTGCCGTTTGTGGCCATCGACCGCTATTTCAGCTCCACCGTCCCCTGTGTGGCCGCCGACAACTTCGGCGGCGGCAGAATGGCCGCCGAGAAATTGAATCAGCTTGGCTGCAAAAAGCTGGCCTTTTTGCGGACCGCGTCCTCCGTCCCCGGCGAAACCGACAAGCGCCGGCAGGGATTTGAATCCTATTGTATCTCTCAGAATCTGGATTATGAAATTCTGGAGTTCTTTGACGCCCAGGATACTGACCCCAGATTCGAACAGTATCTCAGAGAGCATCTGGTGGACGGTAAACTGACCATCGACGGAATCTTCTGCGGCACCGACCGGATGGCATTTGTCATTCGCAATTTGCTGGAAGAGATGGGCGTTTCCGTTCCCGGCGATGTGCAGATCATCGGCTTTGACGGTCTGCGCCGGTTCGGTGACCAGGAGCTTCACTGTTCCACCATCGTTCAGCCGGTGGAGCAGATCGCCCAGACCTGTGTCAATCTGGTTCTGACCGAGGATCGTTCCGCCGTGCCTGCCATGATCTGCCTGCCCGTCAGCTATGCCGCAGGCGGCACCACCCGGGAGTGAGCGCCATGGCCGGAGAATATTACAGATGGCTGGCCCGGGATGTGAAGCCCGAAGAAAAGCGGGAACTGACCAAAGCGGAAAAGCGCAGAAACTGGTGGCACTACCATCAATATCACGTGCTCATCGGCGTTGTGCTGCTGGGTATCGTCCTGAGCCTGATCTGGAGCGCCCTTGGTATCGGGCAGGTGAAGCCCGACTACGCCATCGCCTATGTGGGCAGTACTGCCCTGCCGGAAGAGACTGTGGAAGCGCTGAAGCAGGAATTCGCAGCCCTGGGACGGGACGAGAACGGCGACGGTCATATTGAGGTAGCGGTGAACCAATACGTCAGCTACGCCACCGGTGATTCCGATTCCCTCTACTATGCCCAGGCAGCGGCTGCCCAGCTGATCGCGGACATCACTGCCTGTGACAGCTATTTCTTCCTTCTGGAGGATCCGGAAGGATTTCAGAAGGAGATGCACACGCTGTGCTATCCGGACGGTACACTGCCGGAAGATTCCGACCGGTCTGCCGAAGGAATGTATATTCTGCTGCAAAACTGCCCTGCCCTCTCCGGCGTCCTGCGGGAAGAAAACGGAGATCTTGCCCTGGCCAGACGGGGCTTCTGGACAGAGACCGAAACCCAGTTCGCCGAAGGATGCGGCCTGCTGTGGAACAAACTGATAGAAGGTAGTATCGTATGAAAAAGAGAACCATCATCATCTGTCTGATCTTCAGTCTGCTGCTGGGGGGCTGCGCCCCCCAGGCGATGCCCGAAACCGCCGCGGACGGCACCCCTTGGGGTGCTGACTGGACCAATCTCGGCACCGTTGCAGGCGTGGAACCTCTGGATGGATGGACTGCCCAGCGAAATGAGGATGTCCTCGCTGCGGAGGGTATGTATTTTGCAGCCTGGAGCTGCGGTACGCCCGCCGAGAATGACGATGGGGAGACCGTCTATCCCGCCCAGATCTTTCTGTTGCTCCAGGAATGCGACTCCCCCCAGGCGGCAGATGACTGCCTGAACGCCTGGCAGGCCCTGGCTCAGGAAAACTACATCGCCGAAGCGCCTGTGCCCGCCGGAAGCTTCACGCTGCTTCCCTACCGTTTCCCGGATGATTCCGGGCACTTCTCCGCAGGTATTTCCGCCTTCGGAATCCACGGAAACTATGCCGTCAATGCCGAGATCTCCTGTGCAGAGGATTTCCCTCTGGATCTGCAGGAGACTCTGACTGACTTTTTGAACAATATCCATTACGCAAACTGACAGGAGGGTCATCCATGGGACTGCTGATACCGGAAGACAGAGAATATAACGAAGAGCGCCGTCAGGTTGGCTTCAACCGCTACAAGCAGCTGTTGTCGCGCCATTTCAAGGAATGGCTGGTCATCAACGCCATTACCCTGCTGGGTGCGCTGCCCCTTGTGGGCGGCATCCTGATCTCCATCGCCGCCTCCAGCATCCTGCTGCTGATCCCCTGCTCGGCCCTGGGCGGCATGATCTTCGGCCCCTTCCTGTCGGGTCTTTATGACAGCATGCTGCGCCGGATGCGGGACGACGTCATGCCCTGGCGGATGAATTACGCCAAAAGCTGGAAGCAGAACGCCCTGGGCAGTCTGCTCCCCGGCGCCATTCTGGGTGTCATGACCGGTCTGTTCTGCTTCATGGGCATGCTCTTCTGGTGGGCGGTGGTCCCTCCTGCCCTCAGCACCATCGTGCTGTATCTGCTGTCCATGCTTCTGGCGCTGACCATCGTGAATCTCTACTGGCCCCAGCTGGTGCTGTTCCGCCAGAGCGGCTTCATCCGTCTGCGCAACTGCCTGCTGTTTACCCTCCAGAATTTCCTCCGGGTCTTCGGCACTGCCCTGCTGCAGCTGGGTTATTTCGCCTTCTTCCTGCTGTTTGCCCCCTGGACGCTGCTGGTCCTGCCGGTCATCGGCATCTGGTATCCCGTCTTTTTCTCCCAGCATCTGCTGTACGACCGGCTGAATGATGCCTTCGAGATCGAGGAATCCTTCCGCCAGGCCGAATCCGAAAGGAGCTGAACGCCATGATATTCACCTTTTCCAACCACAACGGTACCCTCACCTGCGCCAGCGAAGAACAGGCTCTGACTCTGGTTCGTCCGGACTGCTGCCGGAATCAGCAGACCGTTCTCACCGGCGGCAGACTGCTCTTTGACGGCTACTCCATGTATTTCCGGGGAGAGACCCTTCCTGTGGCTGACCGGGAATGCTTTTCCGTCAGCCTGCGCTTTCTGCCCCTGACCTTCTCTGCCCATACCGACGGCCTGATCAGCTGCTGCGAGGAGAAGGAACATGCAGGTCTTCAGATCCTGCTGAAAAAGGGCGGCGTTATCAATGTCCGGCTGGGTCTGGGCCGTGAAACCATCGCCTTTTCCTCCCGGAATGCCCACGCGCTTCCGGGAGTCACTAATATTCTGACCTTGATATTCCGGGGAAATGCCGGCTGGTGCGATCTCTACATCAACGGCGTTTTCTCCAACCGCAAGCAGTTCCGCCGCCACACGCTGCTCTGCCTGCCCCAAAGCCCCTGGTATCTGGGCAAACGCTTCACGGAGTACGACTTCGCAGGCTGCTACTACGGCTTTATGGATTGGGTGACCTTTGACGATTCCGCACTCACCCAGGGGGAAGTCCTTTCCCTCCACCGCCGTCACTTCACCGGCGAATACGAGGCCGGCACCGTGGCTCTGGGCATGCCAGACCGCAAGGCCTACCGCGCCGACCGCCACCGCCCTGCCTATCATCTGATTCCGCCGGGAAAATGGATGAACGAGCCCCACGGCCCCATGTACTTTGACGGCTGGTACCATATTTTCTATCAGGCCAACCCCCACGCCCCCATCTGGGATCATCTGGCCTGGGGCCACCTCATCAGCCGGGACATGGTTCACTGGCTGGACTGCCCCCTGGCACTGACCCCCGAGGGCGGCGCCGTCGCCCCCGACGGCATCTGGTCCGGCTCCTCCGTGGTGGGCAAGGACGGCGTCCCCCGTCTGTACTTCACCGCCGGAAACCATCAGGCTTTCCCCAATCAAGCTGTGGCACTGGCCACTCCCGCCACCCGGGATGATGGAAAGCTGCTTCACTGGAACCAGCACCCCGCGATCATCCAGACCCAGGACATCGGCTGGATGGGCGAATACCGGGACCCCTTTGTCTGGCTGGAGAATGACACCTACTTCATGCTGGTCGGCACCGGCGACGAAAACAACGGCGGCGGCAACGCAGCCCTCTATTCCTCCCCCGACGGAATGGACTGGACCAGTCACGGCATGCTGGTGGATTACGATTACAGCATCAATTCCGAGGTGGGCCACGTATGGGAACTGCCTGTTCTCCTGCCCCTGCGGGACGAATACGGCACTGTGGTCTGCCATGCCCTCCTGCTGTGCGCCTGCCAGATCGAAGGGGATATCGTAGAAACCTACTATTTCCTGGGGCATTGGGATCCGGAGAACCGGTCCTTTACAAAGCTCCACGAAAAGGCCCGACTTATTGATCTGGGAAGAGGCTGTTTCACAGGCCCCAGTGGTTTTGTGACCCCCGACGGCAGAAGCATCCTGTTCACCATTGCCCAGGGTCGCCGCCGCTACCCGGAAGAACTCCACGCAGGCTGGGCCCACAATGGCGGCATCCCGGTGGAGCTGTTCTGGAAAAACGGTGGTCTGGGCGTCCGCCCCATCCGTGAGATGGAGACGTTGCGAAGCAGGCTCCTGCTGGACGCAGCCACCGCCGCCAACGATGGCTTGAGACAGCATCCCGGCGACCGGCTCTCCCTGGAGGTCACCGCCCCGGGCGATACCGCCAGCGTATCTGTCTGTGCAGGTGATCACCGCCTGGAGGTCCGCTATGACCGTCATGCCCGCCGTCTGGAGGTTCTGGATGCCGTAGGTAACCCCGTGGGCCGGTACCGGGGCAGCGTGGACGATGTGGACATCGGGGATGATCCCATCCGCTTTACCTGCTACCTGGATCACTCCATGATCGAACTCTATCTGAACGAAACCAAATCCGTGACCCTGCGCAACTACTGGGAGGGTGAACGATTCTTCCAGGTCAGCGGCGAGATTGACCGTCTGATGCTGTGGGAAATGGATTCCGCTTACTCTGAAAACTGAGGAAACGCCATGAACGACCAGCTTTTTTATCAGGCCCCCAATGCCCGCACCGGCGACGTGATCCCCAAATACATTGACGGTACCTACCAGCTGTTTTATCTGAAAAACTGGACAGACCGCTCCGATCCCGCCTTTGTCCCCGGCTGGCACCGGATGGAATCGAAAGATCTTCTGCATATGAGCCAGGAGACCCCCATCCATGTCCGGGGCGGCACCGGTGATCTGATCTTCCACAACGGACAGTGGCACCTGTTTGCCTGCATCTTCCCCGACGGCAAGCAGCTGGTGACCCACTACATCTCCAAAGACGGTTCCCTGGATCACTGGGCGCTGCAGGAGGCGGACACCTTCGGCCCTGACGGTGTCATCTACCATCCCTCCGACTGGCGGGATCCCCGGATCGAGTACTGCCCGGAGGCCGGGGAATTCCGGATGCGCCTGGCCGCCCGGGTCAACGAGTCCCACAGCCAGACCGGCTGTGTCGGCCTGTGCGTCTCCAAAGACCTGAAGCACTGGGAATACCGGCAGCCGGAATACTACCCCCGGCGGTTCAACGGCGCCTGCGAGTGCCCGGATATCTTCTCCATGGGGGATTGGGAATACCTGGTCTTCTCTTCCTATACCACCCTCTTCGGCAACTACTATGTCAAACGCCCTCTGGGCAGCAAGCAGTGGCAGCTCCCCCGGAACCATCGTCTGGACAGCCGGGGCTTCTACGCCGCCAAGACCGCCGGACACGGAGCCGAACGCTACCTCTTCGGCTGGCTGCCCACCAAGGAAGAAAACATCTTCGGCTTCTGGCCTGACCGGATGGAGGCGCAGGACTACCGCACCTGGGACTGGGGCGGCAGCCTGGTGATCCATCAGCTGCGGCAGCTGCCCGACGGCGATCTGGGCCTGTGCCTGCCGGACGGAAAGCGGCGTTTGTTCCGGAAACCTGTGGAAAATCAGCTCCGTCTGTGTACGCCCAGCTGGCAGGAAACTCCGGAGGGACTGTGTGCCGTTTCCACCGCAGCTCAATCCCTGGCGCTGATGCAGCCTATGCCAAATCGCGGCTGTCTCCGGGCGGCCATCCGCGCCACCGACGCCCGGCAGACCGGCGTCATTCTGCGGGCCGCGGAGGATCTGGGCAGGGGGTACTACCTGTGCCTGGAACCGGAACAGAACCGCCTGGTATACCGCTCCTGGCTGCGGATGTACGAAGAGGGCGGAAAAACCTTCCCCTATGATGTGGAAATGGAAGTGCCCCTGCGCAAAACCGTGGACGACAAATACACCCTGGAAGTCATTTGGGAGGGCAGCGCCGCCACCGCCTATGTCAACGCAGAAGCAGCCCTGAGCTTCCGGATGTATGATCTGACCGCCGGAAACCTGGGTCTGTTCTCTCTGGGACAGGCAGTATTTTCCGACATCGAAATGTATCAATAATGGGAGATTCTGATCATGAACACCTGTGAATCCATTTTCCGTTCCCGTCTGGAACGGCATGAATCCGAACTGAAAGAACTCTACCTGAGCCTTTACGGCAACGAAGCCATGTATCAGGCATTGGTCGAAAACCTCCGGGCGTTTTACGATGGCCGCCGGGAGGATCTGAAGCGACGGGACGAGATCAAGGGAGGCACCGACTGGTATAAGTCCGAGGCGTTGCTGGGCATGATGTTCTACATCGACAATTTCGCCGGGAACCTCCGTGGCGTCCGGGAGAGGCTGGCCTATCTCGAAAAGGCCAATGTCAACTACCTCCACCTGATGCCCTTCCTGGACACCGTTCCGGAACGCAGCGACGGCGGCTACGCCGTGGCGGATTTCCGGAAAGTCCGTCCCGACCTCGGCACCATGGCGGATCTGGAAACCCTCACCGCCGCATGTCACGAAAAGGGCATGAACGTGTGCATGGACTTCGTCATGAACCACACCTCCGAGGATCACGAATGGGCCAAGCGGGCCAGAGCCGGCGAAGGCAAGTACATGAGCCGCTATTTCTTTTACGCTGACCCCTCCGTTCCCGCCGCCTACGAAAAGACCGTCCCCCAGGTCTTCCCCACCACCGCCCCCGGCAATTTCACCTGGCTCCCCGATGCGGAGCATTATGTCATGACCACCTTCTATCCCTACCAGTGGGATCTGAACTACGCCAATCCCGTGGTCTTCAACGAGATGATGTACAATTTCCTGTATCTGGCCAACCGGGGCGTGGACGTGGTTCGCGTGGACGCGACCCCCTATATCTGGAAGGAAATCGGCACCACCTGCCGGAACCTCCCCCAGGTCCACACCATTATGCGCATGATGCGCCTCATCGGTGAGATCGTCTGTCCCAGCGTGATCCTGCTGGGCGAGGTGGTCATGGCGCCCGAGTATCTGGCACCCTATTTCGGCACCGTGGAGAAACCCGAGTGCCACCTGCTCTATAACTGCACCACCATGGCCACCACCTGGCACACCGTGGCTACCCAGGATGTCCGCCTGCTGCGCCAGCAGCTGGACGTGGTCAGCCGCCTGCCCAAAGAACATGTGTTCCTGAACTACCTGCGCTGCCATGACGACATCGGCTGGGGCCTGGATTATCCCACGCTGCGAAACTGGGGCTTCGAGGAGGTTCCTCATAAGAAGTACCTGAACGATTATTTCCGTGGCCTCACCGGCGCCGACGCCCGGGGCGAGCTGTATAACGAAGACCCCATTACCCAGGACGCCCGGCTCTGCGGTACCACCGCATCCCTGTGCGGCCTGGAAGGGGCTGACACGGAAACCGCCATCCGGAAGATCACCATGCTCCACGCCATGATGCTCTTCCAGTCCGGAATCCCCGTGCTGTATTCCGGCGATGAGATCGGCCAGCTCAA
>JAFTVM010000036.1 GCA_017465745.1 Oscillospiraceae bacterium | reverse complement strand
TCCCTTTTGCGTGCTATAATAAAGAAGTTCTGTGCGACACAGAGCGTACATAACTGGGGGAATTCCCGAGTGGCCAAAGGGGACAGACTGTAAATCTGCTGCTTATCGCTTCGGTGGTTCGAATCCACCTTCCCCCACCAAGCAAAAAACACCATCCGTTTGGATGGTGTTTTTTGTTTAATGAAGAAAACTGTCGCTCGATCCAGGCTCGACGGGATCGACACCTTTATTTTCTTTCGCCCCGCGCGAAAGAAAATGTAAATCGAATCCACCTTCCCCCACCAGAAAAACACCATCCATCTGGATGGTGTTTTTGTTTGGCATGCGGATCGGCAAGGGGTATTCCAATCCGCAAAAAGCGACATTTCGGCGGAAAATGTATAGAAAGTTAGCATTGACTTACCAAAAATCTGCTGTATAATAAGATTACACAATCAAAATCGACCCAAGGAGGTATTTCTATGGGATGGGGTAAACTCGCATGTTTCATCGCAGGTTCCCTGTTTGGTTCCGCCGGTATCACCCTGCTGACCAGCAAGGACGCCAAGAAGGTCTATGCCCACACCACCGCCGCCGCTCTGCGCGTCGCTGACTACGCCATGACCACCGCAACCACCCTGAAGGAGAACGCAGAAGACATTCTGGCCGAGGCAAAGCAGATCAACGAAGACCGCGCCGCCGCAGAAGCCGAGACCGTCGTCGAGAACGCCGAATAATCACTGCCATTACCGACGGAGAAGCCATGCCCATGGCTTCTCCACTCTTTTTCTGTAGGGGGCAATGCCCACATTGCCCCTTTATAGATTCGTTGTCATTCACCGTGGGCCGATGTGGGCATCGGCCCCTACAAGCATGGAGCAAAAACTATGAAATGCACGATCATGCATGAAACCAGAGGCCGCATCCGGGTGAAGATGGCGCAGAGCCGCATGACCCTGGCCCAGGCGGATATCCTGGAATATTATCTGCTGAGCATCCCCGGCATCACCGAGGTGAAGGTCAACGACCGCACCTGCTGCGCCACCGTGCTGTATGCCTGCCCCCGGCAGAATGTTCTGGATGCCCTGGCGAAATTTACATATGAAGCAAATACCGCCCTCGTTCCCGAGCACACCGGCCGGGCCCTGAACCGGGAATTCGAGGATGAGCTGGTGCTGAAAGTCGTGCGCCGGGGCTTGATGAAGCTTTTCGTCCCTGCTCCCATCCGCAAGATCATCACCTTTATCCGCTCTTTCAAATACATCAGGCGGGCCTGGGATTCCATTCGTCAGGGCCAGCTGGATATCGCGGTGCTGGACGCCACATCCATTGTGGTGAGTCTGATCCGGGGTGACTGGCAGAGCGCCAACTCCATCATGTTCCTGCTGAATTTCAGCGAGCACCTGGAAGAGTGGACCCGGAAGAAGACTGTGGATGATCTGGCACGGACCATGAGCCTGAACATCGACCGGGTGTGGCTGAAAACCGGCGACACCGAAGTCGAAGTGCCCATCGAGAATGTGAAGAAGGGCGACCTGGTCATCGTCCGCACCGGCAATCTGATCCCCCTGGACGGCTACGTCCACAGCGGCGAGGCCATGGTCAACCAGGCCTCCATGACCGGCGAATCCGTCCCCGTCCGCAAGGAGTCGGGCAGCTCCGTCTTTGCCGGCACCGTCATCGAAGAGGGAGAGATCGTCATCGAGGTCTCCAAGGTCAGCGGCAGCGGCCGTTATGACCGGATCGTCAACATGATCGAGGAGTCCGAGAAGCTGAAATCCGCCGCCGAATCCAAGGCCTCCAACCTGGCTGACAACCTTGTTCCCTACACCCTGGCCGGCACCATCCTGACCTACCTGATCACACGAAACGCCACCCGGGCCATCTCCATCCTGATGGTGGATTTCTCCTGTGCCCTGAAGTTGGCCATGCCCGTGGCGGTGCTGTCCGCCATGCGCGAAGGCCGCATGAACAATATCTCCGCCAAAGGTGGCAAGTATCTGGAAGCCGTGGCCCAGGCCGATACCATCGTCTTCGACAAGACCGGCACCCTGACCTACGCCTGCCCCACCGTCATCGAGGTCGTCCCCTTCGGCGGTCACGACGAGAATGAGATGCTGCGCCTGGCCGCCTGCCTGGAGGAGCACTATCCCCACTCCATGGCCAACGCCGTCATCAATGAAGCGGTTCGCCGGGGCCTGCACCACGAAGAGTGCCACTCCTGGGTGGAGTACATCGTGGCCCATGGCATCGCCAGCACGGTCAATGAGGAAAAGGTGGTCATCGGCAGCCACCACTTTGTCTTCCAGGACGAGGGCTGTGTGGTCGCCGACGAGGACCGGGCGGCCTACGACGCCATCCGGGACGACTGCTCCCACCTGTATATGGCCATTTCCGGCAAACTGGCCGCCGTCATCTGCATCTGGGATCCGTTCCGCTATGAAGCGGTGGAAGTGGTGAAGCAGCTGCACAATCTGGGCATCAAGCGGGTGGTCATCATGACCGGCGACAATAAAAAAATCGCCAGGCGCATCGCCACCGCCATCGGCGTGGACGAATTCTATGCCGAAGTCCTGCCCGACGACAAGGCCTCCTTCATCCGGGCCGAACGGGAAGCCGGCCGGAAGGTCATCATGATCGGCGACGGCATCAACGATTCCCTGGCCCTGGCCGAGGCAGATGTGGGCGTGGCCATTGCCCACTCGTCCGCCATTGCCCGGGAGGTGGCCGACATTACCCTGACGGCGGAAGACCTGTACGCCCTGGTGACCCTGCGGCGGCTGTCCACAGCCCTGATGGACCGCATCGGCAGAAACTACCGCTTCATCATGGGCTTCAACAGTATGCTCATCCTCCTGGGCGTGCTGGGCATCCTGCCCCCCGCCACCTCTGCCCTGCTGCACAACGCCTCCACCCTGGCCGTCACGGTCCATTCCATGACCAATATGCTGGAGTAACTGCTTACCATCCGCCCTGCCATTGCGGCAGGGCGGATCTTCTTTTGCACGGGTATTATCGATAAAAATGCACCATAATAAAACTGATTCCGGGGCAAAATTTGTACATCATAGCAGAAAAATACAAATTTCTATCCCATTTTTGGCATCTTCGTTTATAGCCAATCCTTTGATTCAATGGTATAATGTATCTGGCAATCTATGGGTGCGGCACTGCGCCCATTTTAACGTACCATTACACACAGGAGGAAAAATGCTTATGCTGGATGAATCCTACTACCGCAAAACGGATGAGATCATCGCCCGGTACACCCGGGACGCCCGGTCTCTGATCCCCGTCATGCAGGATATTCAGGCAGAATACCGTTACCTGCCCGGAGAGCTGCTGACTTACGTTGCCGAGCAGATCGGCATCACCGAGGCCAAGGCCTACTCCGTTGCCACCTTCTATGAAAACTTCTCCTTCGAAGCCAAGGGCAAGTACGTCATCAAGGTCTGTGACGGCACCGCCTGCCATGTCCGCCACTCCACTCCCGTGCTGGAGGCTTTCTGGAAGGAACTGGGCCTGAGCAAGAAGAAGCACACCACGGACGATATGCTGTTCACCGTTGAGACGGTGTCCTGCCTGGGCGCCTGCGGTCTGGCTCCCACCATCATGGTCAATGAGCAGGTTTATCCCTCCATGACCCCCGAAAAGGCAGTGGCTTTGATCGCTGAACTGAGAGGTAACGGCTGATGATCAACAATCGTGAAGAATTCTCCAAGGTGCGCGAACAGGCTGTTCAGGCGCTGAACAGCTATGACTGCAGAATTCTGGTCTGCTCCGGCACCGGCTGTATCGCTACCGGCTCCAACAAGATCTATGACGTCTTCAAGGGCCTGGTGGAAGACTGCCCCAACATTACCGTGGTGTTCTCCGAATGCGGCGGCCATGACGATGACAAGGTCGTCGGCGTCAAGAAGACCGGCTGCCAGGGCTTCTGTGAGCTGGGCCCCCTGGTCCGCATCCAGAAGGGCGACAAGGTCGTGCAGTACGTCAAGGTCCAGCGCGAGGACTGCGAAGACATCTTCCAGCGCTCCGTTCTGGGTGACGAGGTCATCGAGCGCCTGCTCTACCACAAGAACGACAAGCACTACACCGCCCCCGATGAGATCCCCTTCATTGCCAAGCAGACCAGAATCGTTCTGGAGAACTGCGGCAAGTTCGACTCCGAGTCCCTGGACGAGTACCTGGCTGCAGGCGGCTTCAAGGCTCTGGAGAAAGCCATGTTCGAGATGACCCCCGACGAGGTCATCGACGTGGTGGACGCCTCCGGCCTGCGCGGCAGAGGCGGCGGCGGCTTCCCCGCCGGCCGCAAGTGGAAGCAGGTTGCCCGTCAGAAGGAAACCTGCCGCTATGTCGTCTGTAACGGTGACGAAGGCGACCCCGGCGCTTTCATGGACGGCTCCGTCATGGAAGGCGATCCCTTCAAGCTCATCGAAGGCATGATGCTGGCCGCCTACGCCGTCAAGGCTGAGAACGGCTACATCTATGTCCGTGCCGAGTACCCCATGTCCGTTGCCCGTCTGCGCGGCGCCATCGCACAGCTGGAAGAGCGCGGCCTGCTGGGTGACAACATCCTGGGCACCGGCTTCAATTTCCATATGCACATCAACCGCGGCGCAGGCGCGTTCGTCTGCGGCGAAGGCTCCGCTCTGACTGCCTCCATCGAAGGCAACCGCGGCATGCCCCGCGTCAAGCCCCCCAGAACCGTTGAGAAGGGCCTGTTCGAGAAGCCCACTGTGCTGAACAATGTCGAGACCTACGCCAACGTGCCCAAGATCATCCTGGAAGGCGCTGAGTGGTTCCGTTCCATAGGCACCGCCGGCAGCCCCGGCTGCAAGACCTTCTCCCTGACCGGCGCCATTGAGAACACCGGCCTGATCGAAGTGCCCATGGGCTCCACCCTGCGGGAGATCATCTTCGACATCGGCGGCGGCCTGAAGAACGGCGCGGAGTTCAAGGCTGTTCAGATCGGCGGCCCCTCCGGCGGCTGTCTGACTGAGAAGCACCTGGACGAGCCCCTGGACTTCGACTCCGTCAAGAAGTTCGACGCCATCGTCGGTTCCGGCGGCATGGTCGTCATGGACAAGAACACCTGTATGGTGGAGGTCGCCCGCTTCTTCATGTCCTTCACCCAGCGCGAGTCCTGCGGCAAGTGCATCCCCTGCCGCGAAGGCACCAAGCGCATGCTGGAGATCCTGGAGCGCATCGTCAATGGCCAGGGTGAACTGGAGGATCTGGACAAGCTGGAAGAGCTGGCAAGAATGATCCAGACCATGGCTCTGTGCGGCCTGGGCAAGTCCGCCCCCCTGCCTGTCATCTCCACCCTGAAGACCTTCCGGGACGAGTATGTGGAGCACATCGTGGACAAGAAGTGCCGCGCCAAGATCTGCACCGCCCTGCGCAAGTACGTCATCGATCCCGACAAGTGCAAGGGCTGCTCCAAGTGCGCCAAGAACTGCCCCGTCAATGCCATCTCCGGCAAGGTCAAGAGTCCCTACACCATCGATCCCAACACCTGCATCAAGTGCGGCGCCTGTATGGATAACTGCGCCTTTGATGCAATCCACATCGAAGCATAAGGAGGGGAGATCATGGGTTATATTACTATCAACGGCCGCAAGGTCGAGTTTACCAATGAAAAGAACGTGCTGACCATCATCCGCAAGGCTGGTATCGACATCCCCACCCTGTGCTATCAGCCCGAGCTGTCCACCTTCGGCGCCTGCCGTCTGTGCACCGTCGAGGACGACCGCGGCCGCTTCTTCGCCTCCTGCTCCGAAGAGCCCCGGGACGGCATGGTCATCTACACCAACACCGAGAAGCTGCGCAAGTACCGCAAGCTGATCGTGGAGCTGCTGCTGGCTTCCCACGACCGCGAGTGCACCACCTGTGAGAAAAACGGCCACTGCCCCCTGCAGAACGTTGCCCGCCGTCTGGGCGTCTCTGATGTGCGCTTCGCCAACTACAAGGAGCGTCAGCCCATCGACGACAGCTCCTACGCCATCATTCGCGACCCCAACAAGTGCATCCTCTGCGGCAACTGCGTCCGTGAGTGCAACGAGGTGCAGACCGTCGGCGCCCTGGACTTCGCATTCCGCGGCTCCGAGGCCACCGTCACCCCTGCCTTCAACCGTCCTCTGGCTTCCACCAAGTGCGTCAGTTGCGGCCAGTGCCGTGTGGTCTGTGACACCGGTGCCCTGACCATCCGCAGCCATGTTGACAAGGTCTGGGCTGCCCTGAACGATCCCGAGACCCGTGTGGTCTGCCAGATCGCGCCCGCCGTCCGTGTTGCCATCGGCGACGCCTTCGGCCTGCCCACCGGCCAGAACGCCCTGTACAAGCTGGTTTCCGCCCTGCATATGATGGGCTTCAACCGGGTCTTCGACACCACCTACACCGCTGACCTGACCATCATGGAAGAGTCCGCCGAGTTCCTGGGCCGTGTGGCTCATGGCCAGAAGCTGCCTCTGCTGACCTCCTGCTGCCCCGCCTGGGTCAAGTTCGTGGACAACGAGTATCCCGAATTCAAGCAGAACGTCTCCACCTGCCGCTCTCCCCAGGGCATGTTCTCCGCCGTGCTGAAGGAGTACTACCGTGCCCCCGAGCACAACCAGAGCAACAAGAAGACCTTCGTGGTCTCCATCATGCCCTGTACCGCCAAGAAGATGGAGTCCGAGCGCCCCAACTCCTACACCTACGGTGAGAAAGATACCGACGCTGTTCTGACCACCACCGAGCTGATCCAGATGATCCGCCAGTTCGGTCTGGACTTCGCCAACCTGCCCGAGGAATCCTGCGACATGCCCTTCGGCATGGGCTCCGGCGGCGGCGTCATCTTCGGCGTCACCGGCGGTGTTACCGAGGCCGTCCTGCGCCGCCTGATCCAGGATCACAGCCCCAAGTCCCTGGAGGCTGTGGCTAAGTCCGGTGTCCGCGGCAACGATGGCATCAAGGAGATCACCGTGCCCTATAACGGCATGGACGTCAAGATCTGCGTCGCTTCCGGCCTGGGCAACGCCCGCAAGGTCATGGACGCTGTCAAGAACGGCGAGAAGGAATACCACCTGATCGAAGTCATGGCCTGCCCCGGCGGCTGTGTCATGGGCGGCGGTCAGCCCACCCGCCTGGACCACAAGCCCGTGGTCGAGGAGCGTGACGAGGGTATCTACCGCACCGATCGCAAGATGGTCCTGAAGAAGTCCAACGAGAACCCCCTGATGGATTTCTTCTATCAGAATCCCATCTTCAAGCACAAGATCCACGATCTGCTGCACAACCACGAGTAATCCATAACGCAAAGCCCGCTGCGTAATGCAGCGGGCTTTTTCTTGCATTATCCCCGGCCCTGTGGTAGAATAATTCATATTCTGAAACAGGAGGTAACGCCATGAGCATCATTCATACCTACGATCCGGAACGGTCCGCCGTCATCAATCCCGAGACCAATACCCTGCGTCACGAGCGGAAGCTGGACGCCATCATCATCAATTTCTCCCGCCAGATCATGGACGCCCTCCTGCAGGACAGTCTTCTGGAGGTTGTGGAAGAAGAAGCCATCCGCTTTGTTTCCAGCGCTGTCACCATGTACGCATTCAAGGGCACCAATATCGGCGTGGCTCAGACCCAGGTGGGCGCCGCCTACACCATCAGCGTGATGGAAGCTTCTGCCCACCGCTTCTCCTGCGGCAAATTCATCCTCTTCGGCTCCTGCGGCGGTCTGGACAGTACCCAGACCTACGGAAAGCTCATCGTGCCCACGGCGTCCTATCGGGACGAGGGCGTCAGCTATCACTATGTTCCCGCCGCCGACTTCATCGATATCCCAAACCATATCCTTGTGGAAAAAGTACTGAACCGGCTGAACATCCCCTGCGCCAAGGGCAAAAACTGGACCACCGACGCCTTTTACCGTGAAACCCGGCGAAATATGGAGCTTCGGAAGGCTGCCGGCTGCATCAGTGTGGACATGGAGCTGTCCGCCTGCCAGGCCGTGGCGGACTTCCGGGGTTATGAGCTTTACGCCTTTTTCTATTCCGCAGACAATCTGGATCACGCCGAATGGGACGAGGGGATCCTGTCCAGCATCGGTCTGGACGAACGGCTGACCCATTTCCATATCGCCCTTGAAATTGCAAAAACTGTTACGGAGGCAAACCATGAATAAGGAATTTCTCTACTCCCTGCTGGATTCCATGTCCGTCACCGGCCATGAGATTCCCCTGCAAAAGAAGGTCATTGCCGAGATGACGCCCCACTGCGACGAGATCCGCACCGACTGCACCGGCAATGTCTATTCCATCATCAACCCCGATGCCCTCTGCAAGGTGCTGCTGGCAGGCCATATCGACGAGATCGGTCTGGTGGTCACCCTGATCCAGGACGACGGCCTGCTGCGGGTCACCAAGGCAGGCGGTATCTACCCCCATGTATACCCCGGCCATCAGGTGGTGGTCCACGGCGAAAACGGCCCTGTGTATGGCGCTGTGGTCAACTACCACGGTCTGGTGAAAGAGGGTCTGAAGGCCGAAGACCTCTATATTGACATCGGCGCCAAAGACGGCGACGACGCCCGGCAGCATGTGCAGACCGGTGATCCCGTCACCCTGCACACCTACCATCAGGAGATGCTGAACGGCAATCTCACTGCCCGGGCCATCGATGACCGGGCCGGCGCGTTCATCGTGCTGGAAGCCATGAAGCGTGCAAAGGAGCGGGGCTGCAAAGTGGGCGTCTACACCGCCACCACCGTGGGCGAGGAGACCACCGGCCGGGGTGCCCGCTGGGCCGGCAACGCCGTCGGCGCAAAGGTAGCCATCGCCGTGGATGTAACCTACTGTACCGACGTTCCCGGCACCCACCCCGAGGAATCCGGCAAGATCTGCCTGGGCAAGGGTCCCGTGCTGTGCAACGGCTCCATGTCCGGCAGGAAGGTCAACGACCTGCTCAGGACCTGCGCCAAAGAACGAAATATCCCCTATCAGATGGAGACCTTCATCGGCCGCACCTGCACCGACGCCGATACCATCCACCTGGGCGGCACCAACACCATCACCGCTCTGGTGTCCCTGCCCCTGCGTTACATGCACGCCCCCGCCGAGGTCTGCAATCTTGCAGATATCGAAAACTGTATCGAGCTGATCGCGGAGTTCCTCTGCCGGGTGGATGAGCATACGGATTTTGATCCTTTCCACTAAAAGGGGCTGACTATGGAGGATTATATTGCACAGGTTCATGCCGCAAAGAAGAAAAACGCCATCATCGGCTTCGCTGTTGCGGCGGCGTGCCTGCTTCTGTTTTTGATCGCATTTGCCGGAGGAAATGACGGCGAGCTGTCCCAGGCTGACGCACTGGATCGGGTCCCCGCACTGGCTCTTACGGATGCGGAACTGGCCCTGGCGGATACCATTCTGGATCATCCGAATTTCCGCAACGCCCTGAGCTATGATCTTGTGGAAAACACCACCAGCTTCACCCTGGAGGAGACGGAAGCCGTCATCGGCTCCGTAATTCCCGCCGATGGGGATGTTACAGAGGTGTGTGTCGCCGGTGCTGTGGTCATCATTGCCTACAGCCAGCCTCAGCATCAGGTCTGCCTGGAGTATGCGGATGCTGACCGCTCCGGCACGGTGGATCAGATCCGAAAGTCCCTGACCCCGCTCATCGACGGCGCTGCAACGGGCTGCTACCGGGTGGACTACAACCTCACCACAGGCAAAATCGTATATACCTACACAAACAATTGATAAATTGGGACAGACCGCGCGGTCTGTCCCTAAAAACATTTGTGTTCCCCTGACAAACATTTTGGGTCCCAAAGCCTTGACTTTCCAAATCAGCGTGTTAAAATATAGTGAAACTGACCAAATAAAGAGGTGCTTTTTTATGGATAAGAAGAATATCGACTGGGGTAACCTGGGTTTCGGATACATGCCCACCGAGTGGCGCTATGTGGCAAATTACACTGACGGCAAGTGGGATGCCGGCGGCCTCACCGATCAGTCCACCATCACCATCACCGAGTGCGCCGGTGTGCTGCAGTACGCCCAGACCTGCTTCGAGGGTCTGAAGGCCTACACCACCGAGGATGGCAGGATCGTCTGCTTCCGCCCCGACCTGAACGCCGCCCGTATGGCCGACTCCTGCCGCCAGCTGAAGATGCCCGTCTTCCCCGAGGAAAAATTCCTGGAGGCAGTCATCGAGACCGTCCGGGCCAACAAGGAGTGGGTCCCCCCCTTCGGCTCCGGCGCAACGCTGTATATCCGTCCCTACATGTTCGGCAGCTCCGCCGTCATTGGCGTCAAGCCCGCCGACGAATACCAGTTCCGGGTCTTCGTCACCCCTGTCGGCCCCTACTTCAAGGGCGGCGTCAAGCCCCTGACCCTGCGCATCTCCGATCTGGACCGTGCCGCGCCCCGGGGCACCGGCCACATCAAGGCAGGTCTGAACTACGCCATGAGCCTCTACAACATCGTGGACGCCCACGAGCAGGGCTACGATGAGAACGTCTATGTGGATTCCGCCACCCGCACCCACATCGAGGAAACCGGCGGCGCCAATATTATTTTCATCACCAGGGATGGCAAACTGGTGACTCCCAAGTCCGATACCATCCTGCCCTCCATCACCCGCCGCTCCCTGCTGCAGGTTGCCAAGGATTATCTGGGCATGGAGGTCGAGGAACGGGAGGTCCGCCTGGACGAGCTGGATCAGTTCACCGAGTGCGGCCTGTGCGGCACCGCCGCCGTCATCTCCCCCGTGGGCACCATCGTCGACCACGGCAGGGAAATCAATTATGCCGGCTTCGGTCCCACCATCCAGAAGCTCTACGACACCCTCACCGGCATCCAGATGGGTCGCATCGAAGCCCCCGCTGGCTGGATCCAGGTCATCGAATAATTGGCGCTAACTTTTCGTCAGGCCGTCAGACAAAGACTTTTGTCTTTCCGTGCTTGACAGATTGTACAAAAAATGCTATAATCCTTTGCAAATAGTGCATAACGCAGAGATGAGGAAAAAGCAGTCCGCTACCCGAATGCAGAGAGTCGCCGGCTGGTGTGAGGCGATTGAGGGCTGGACTGTATACTGGCCTCGGAGCGGCTGTTCCCAACAAGTGTACCTTCAGTAGGACAGACGGAGCCCGACCGATACAGCGGGATGTGATTGTCAGATCACAGTGAGCGGCCGTTCCCCGAACGGCAAGAAGAGTGGTACCGCAAGGCTATGCCCTGTCTCTTTATGCAAGAGACAGGGCATTTTTTATTGGGGCACCTCTAAAAACTCCCCTTTTGCATCCTGGCCGGATCTTCGATCCCAACTATGCGTTCCGCAAATCCCACAATACACAAAGTATTCCGGAATTTTCGTAACTTTATTTGGAATCAAATCTCTCGCCCAGTCCATTAAAAAAGAGTTTTCAGAGGGTGCCATTACCCATCAACCGAAAGGATTGGACATACATATGGTGACCATCGACAAGATCTTCCATGCATCCGTGGTGCTCAAGAGCATCATCCGCCCCACCCCCCTGACCAAAACCGCTGGCATCGCCCCCCAGTGCGACCTGTACCTGAAGCCCGAGAACCTGCAGTACACCGGCTCGTTCAAGCTGCGCGGCTCCGGCTACAAGATCTCCCAGCTGTCCGCCCAGGAGCGGGCCAAGGGCGTCATCGCCTGTTCTGCCGGCAACCACGCCCAGGGCGTGGCCCTGGCCGCCAGCAAATACGGCATCCCCTCCCTGATCTGTCTGCCCGACTCCGCCCCTATTTCCAAGGTGGAGGCCACCAAAGCCTATGGCGCAGAGATCTGTCTCGTCGAGGGCGTTTATGACGACGCCTACAACCGGGCGCTGGAGCTGAAGGACGAGCGGGGCATGACCTTTGTCCATCCCTTTGACGATGAATACGTCATCGCCGGCCAGGGTACCATCGGCCTGGAGATCATCCAGGATATGGACGATGTGGACGCTGTCATTGTTCCCATCGGCGGCGGCGGCCTGATCGCAGGCGTGGCCTGCGCCATCAAATCCATCGCCCCCCATGTCAAAGTATACGGCGTTCAGGCCCTGGGCGCTCCCAGCATGCACGCCGCCCGCCAGGCCGGCAAGATCCAGGCCCTGGCCAACGTCTCCACCATTGCCGACGGCATTGCCGTCAAGCGCCCCGGTGACATGACCTTCGAAATGGTCAGCAAATACGTCGATGACATCGCCCTGGTCACCGAGGATGAGATCTCCTCCGCCATTCTGGCCCTCATCGAGAAGCAGAAGATGATCGCCGAGGGCGCCGGCGCCGTGGCCGTGGCCGCCGCCATGTTCAATAAATTCCCCCTGGAGGGTAAGAAGGTGGTCAGCCTGGTCTCCGGCGGCAACATCGACGTCACCAGCCTCTCCCGTGTCATCGAGCGTGGCCTGATGAAGTCCGGCCGTTCCTCCACCCTCCTCATTGAGCTGGTGGATAAGCCCGGCCAGCTGATGGACGTCTCCCGGATCATCGCGGGACTCGGCGGCAACGTCACCGGCGTCCACCACGAGCGCAATTCCCAGACCGCCAGCATCAACGGATGCTACCTGCGCATCACCATGGAGACCCGCAATTACGAACACGTACAGCAAATCATCAACGCCCTGCGCACAGAGGGCTTCAAAATCGTAGAACAGTAAAGGAGCAGCAGCTATGATGGACACCAGCAAGTACAGCATCGGTTATTATCCCGCCCCGGGAACCCACTGCAAGTGGGTCCAGAAGGATCACATTGAGCGCGCCCCCCAGTGGTGCAGCGTGGACCTGCGTGACGGCAACCAGAGCCTGGTCATTCCCATGAGCCTGGAAGAGAAGCTGGCGTTCTATCGACTACTGCTGAAGGTGGGCTTCAAGGAAATCGAAGTCGGCTTCCCCGCCGCCTCCGAAACGGAATTCGAATTCCTGCGGACCCTCATCGACAATGATATGATCCCCCAGGACGTCACGGTCCAGGTGCTGACCCAGTGCCGGGAGCACATCATCCGCAAGACCTTTGACGCCTGTAAGGGTGCCCCCAGCGCCATCATCCATTTCTATAATTCCACCAGCGTAGCCCAGCGGGAGCAGGTCTTCCGCAAGAGCAAGGAGGAGATCAAGCAGATCGCCGTGGACGGCGCGAAGCTTGTCAAGAAGCTGGCCGGCGAGTATGAAGGCAATTTCCGCTTCGAGTACTCCCCCGAGAGCTTCACCGGCACCGAGCCCGAATACGCCCTGGAGGTATGCAACGCCGTCCTGGATGTCCTGGAGCCCCGCCCTGACAACAATGTCATCATCAACCTGCCCGTCACCGTGGAGATGAGCATGCCCCACGTTTACGCCAGCCAGGTGGAATACATGCACGAGAACCTGAAATACCGGGAATACGTCACCATTTCCCTCCACCCCCACAACGACCGTGGCACCGGCGTGGCCGATACAGAGCTTGCTCTGCTGGCAGGCGCTGACCGGGTGGAAGGTACCCTCTTCGGCAACGGCGAGCGGACGGGCAATGTGGACATCATCACCCTGGCCATGAATATGTACTCCCACGGTGTGGACCCCCTCCTGGACTTCTCCGATATGCCTGCCATCTGCAAAACCTACGAGAAATGCACCCGGATGCATGTATACGAGCGCAGCCCCTACGCAGGCGCGCTGGTCTTCGCCGCTTTCTCCGGCAGCCATCAGGACGCCATCGCCAAGGGCATGAACTGGCGCAAGGAAAAGAATCTCCACCAGTGGAGCGTCCCCTACATCCCCATCGATCCCAAGGACATCAGCAGAACTTACGACGCCGACGTCATCCGGGTCAACTCCCAGTCCGGCAAGGGCGGCATCGGCTACCTGCTGGAGCAGACCTACGGCTACAACCTGCCCCCGAAGATGCGCGAGCATTTCAGCTACCTCTGCAAGAGCATTTCCGACCACGATCACCGGGAGCTGCTGGGCGAGGATGTGCTGGGCATTTTCATGGATCACTACCTGAATGTTCACGAGCCCATCGGCATCTCGGAGATGCACATCACCCGCTCCGCCCCCGACAAGGTCCACGCCAATGTCACCTTCCTGCGCCACGGCGTGCCCACCACCATTGCCGCCACCGGCAACGGCTCCCTGGACGCCGTCAGCCAGGCGCTTCACGATTACACCGGCTCCAGGTACACCCTGAAGGTCTATACCGAACACTCCGTGCAGGAAAAGGCCTCCAACTCCACCGCCGCCGCCTACATCGGCATTGAGGGCGAGGACGGAAAGATGTACTGGGGCGCCGGCACCAACACCGACATCACCCGCGCCAGTATCTACGCACTGCTGAGCGCCTACAATAACATGATCCGAGAGTGAGGTAAGAGATATGGGAATGACCATGACCCAAAAGATCCTGGCTGCACATGCTGGCCTGAAATCCGTGGTACCCGGACAGCTCATCAGCGCCAAGCTGGACATCGTCCTGGGCAATGACATCACCACTCCCGTGGCGGTCAACGAATTCAGGAAGGCGGGCTTCGATTCCGTCTTTGACAAAGATAAGATTGCCATCGTTCTCGACCATTTCGTCCCCAACAAGGACATCAAGGCCGCCGAGCAGAGCAAGCAGTGCCGGGAATTCGCCTGCACCCACTGCGTCAGCCACTTCTATGACGTGGGCAAAATGGGCATCGAGCACGCGCTGCTGCCCGAGCAGGGCGTGGTCACCGCCGGCGACTGCATCATCGGCGCAGACTCCCACACCTGCACCTACGGCGCGCTGGGCGCCTTCTCCACAGGCGTCGGCTCCACCGACATGGCAGCGGGCATGGCCACCGGCACCGCCTGGTTCAAGGTCCCCTCTGCCATCCGCTTCAATCTGACAAATTCTCTGCCCGCCAACTGCAGCGGCAAGGACGTGATCCTGACCATCATCGGCATGATCGGCGTGGACGGCGCTCTCTATAAGAGCATGGAATTCACCGGCCCCGGCGTCGCTTCCCTTTCCATGGACGACCGCCTGTGCATCTGCAACATGGCCATCGAAGCCGGCGCCAAGAACGGCATCTTCCCGGTCGATGAAATCACCGAGAAGTATATGGAGAGCCGCTGTGAGCGTCAGCCCGTCATCTACACCGCAGATCCCGACGCAGAATACGAAAAGGTCATCGAAATTGACCTGAGTAAGATCGTTCCCACGGTCGCCTGTCCCCATCTGCCGGAGAACACCCATCCCGCCGCGGAGCTTTCTCACATCAAGATCGACCAGGTGGTCATTGGCTCCTGCACCAACGGCCGCATGGAGGATATGGAAGCCGCCTACAAGACCCTGAAGGGCAAGACCGTGGCTCCCGGCGTCCGCTGCATCATCATTCCCGCCACCATGGCCATCTACCGTGAGTGCGTGGAGCGGGGCTGGGTCACCGCCTTCATCGACGCGGGCGCGGTGGTCTCCACCCCCACCTGCGGTCCCTGCCTGGGCGGCTATATGGGCATCCTGGCAGCCGGCGAGCGCTGCATCGCCACCACCAACCGCAATTTCGTGGGCCGTATGGGTCACGTCAACAGTGAAGTTTACCTGGCAAGCCCCGCCACTGCGGCGGCCAGTGCTTTGACAGGATATATTGCAATTCCCACGGAGGTGTGATAAGATATGAAAACACGCGGACATGTATTCAAGTATCCAGATAATGTGGACACCGACGTCATCATCCCCGCCCGTTATCTGAACACCTCTGACGCACACGAACTGGCGAAGCACTGCATGGAGGACATCGACGCCGAATATGTCAATAACGTCCAGCCCGGCGACGTGATGGTAGCCGGATGGAACTTCGGCTGCGGCTCCTCCCGGGAGCACGCCCCCCTGGTCATCAAGACCTGCGGCACCGGCTGCGTCATCGCCAAGAGCTTCGCCCGGATCTTCTACCGCAACGCCATCAATATCGGCATGCCGATTCTCGAATGCGAGCAGGCGGCGGAAGAGATCCAGCCCGGCGATGAAGTCGCCATCGACTTCGACACCGGCGTCATCTCCGACATCACCACGGGCAAGACCTACCAGGCCGCGCCCTTCCCTCCCTTCATTCAGAACATCATCGCCAAGGGCGGCCTGCTGGCTTCCCTGAAGGAGGGCTAAAGTATGAAAAAGAACATCGCTGTCATCCGCGGCGACGGCATCGGTCCCGAGATCGTGAATCAGGCGCTGCTGGTGCTGGATAAAATAGCCGACAAGTTCGGCCACGAATTTACATACACCGACGTGGACATGGGCGGCTGTGCCATCGACAAGTTCGGCGACCCCCTGCCCCAGTCCGAGCTGGATAAATGCACCGCTTCCGACAGCGTCCTGCTGGGCGCCGTAGGCGGCCCCAAGTGGAACGATGTTCCCGGCCCCATGCGCCCCGAAAAGGGTCTGCTGCGGCTCAGAGCCGGCATGGGCGTCTACTCCAACAACCGCCCCGCCAAAATCTGGCCCCAGCTGGCCGACGCCTCCCCCCTGAAGCCCGAGATTGTTGAAAAGGGCATCGACTTCATCATCGTCCGGGAGCTGATCGGCGGCATCTACTTCGGCAAGCATGAAACCATTGAAAAAGACGGCCAGAAGGTCGCCATTGACGAGCTGACCTACTCCGAAGAGGAGATCCGCCGCATCGGCCGTATCGGCTTCGAAACTGCACAGAAGCGCGGCAAGCGCCTTTGCAGCGTGGAAAAGAGCAACGTACTGGACTCCTCCCGCCTCTGGAAGAAGGTCATGCATGAGCTGGCAGCGGAGTATCCCGATGTTCAGCTGAGCGATATGCTGGTGGATAACTGCGCCATGCAGATCGTCAAGGATCCCAGCCAGTTCGACGTGGTGGTCACGGAGAACATGTTCGGTGATATCCTCTCCGATGAGGCCTCCATGATCACCGGCTCCATCGGCATGATCCCCTCCTCCAGCCTGGGCGCAACCAGCTGCGGCCTGTACGAGCCAATCCACGGCTCCGCCCCGGACATTGCGGGCAGGGATATCGCCAACCCCATCGGCACCATCCTCTCCGCCGCCATGATGCTGCGCTTCTCCTTCAACATGGCCGCCGAAGCCGACTGCATCGAAAATGCCGTATCCCGCGTTCTGGATGCCGGCTACCGCACCGGCGACATTTTCTCCCCCGGCTGCAAAAAGGTGGGCTGTACGGAAATGGGTAAGCTGATCCTCGAACAGCTCTAAATAGAAAGGAAGATGATATTGAAACTTTCCGGTTCTGACATCATTGTGCGTACCTTGATCGAACAGGGCGTGGACGTGGTCTACGGCTACCCCGGCGGTCAGGTCATCAACATCTACGACTCCCTCTACAAGTACCGTGACGAGCTGAAGCATGTGCTGACCGCCCACGAGCAGGGTGCATCCCATGCCGCCGACGGCTACGCCCGCGCCACCGGCAAGGTGGGCGTTGTCATCGCCACCTCCGGTCCCGGCGCAACCAATCTGGTCACCGGCATCGCCACTGCCTATATCGACTCCGTTCCCCTGGTTGCCATCACCGGCAACGTTCCCAACTCCGTCATTGGCACCGACGGCTTCCAGGAAATCGATATCACCGGTGTCACCATCCCCATCACCAAGCATAACTACTTCGTCGGCAATGTGGCCGATCTGGCAGATACCATCCGGGAAGCTTTTCAGATCGCCGCCTCCGGCCGTCCCGGCCCCGTTCTCATCGACGTGCCCAAGGACGTCCAGACCGCCATGTACGATTATGAGCCCCGGCGTCCCGTCACCCCTGACGCCCCCTGGGCTGCCAAGGATATCCGCATCCAGCAGGCAGCGGTCACCATCAACGCCTGCAAGAAGCCCTTCATCTACTTCGGCGGCGGTATGCTGACTTCCGGCGCCCAGGAGGAGGTCCTGGCCCTGGCCGACCTGATCGATGCCCCCATCGGCTGTTCCATGATGGGTATTTCCGGTGTCCCCACCGACCATCCCAGATTCCTGGGTATGCAGGGCATGCACGGCCGCTACGCCAGCTCCACCGCCATGCACCATGCCGACTGCATCATCGCCCTGGGCGGCCGCTTCAACGACCGGGTCACCGGTGACCGCTCCAAGTTCGCCGTGGATGCCAAGATCGTCCACATCGATATCGACGGCGCGGAGCTGAACAAGACCGTCAAGGCCACCCACGGCCTGCGGGGCGATATCAAGATGACGCTGCAGAAGCTGATCCCCCTGCTGGCCAATGTCAGCCGCCCCGAGTGGCAGGCCGAGGTCAAGAAGCTGAGGGATGACGAGGAAGCAGGTCTTGACCAGCGCCCCGGCATCACCCCCCGCAACATCATGAAGACCGTCAACAAGCACCTGGGTCCCAACACCCCTGTGGCCACCGATGTGGGTCAGCATCAGATGTGGGCAGCCCGCTACATCAATTTCAAGACCCCCCGCCGCTTCATTTCCTCCGGCGGCCTGGGCACCATGGGCTTTGGCATGGGCGCGGCAATGGGCGCAGCCATGGCCACCGGTGAGCGTACTGTTCTGGTCACCGGCGACGGCTCCTTCGGCATGAACCTGAATGAGCTGGCCACTGCCGTTGCTGAGAACGTGCCCCTGATCGTGCTGGTGCTGAACAACTCCGTGCTGGGCATGGTCCGCCAGTGGCAGACCCTGTTCTTCAACAAGCACTACTCCAACACCATGCTGGACCAGCGCAAGACCGATTTCGTTAAGCTGGCAGAGGCCTTTGGCGCTTCCGGCACCCGGGCCACCACTCTGGAAGAGCTGGACGCAGCCCTCGCCCAGGGCTTTGCCGCCGACGGCCCCTTCCTCATCGACTGCATCCTCGACAAGGACGAGTTCGTCCTGCCCATGCTGCCTCCCGGCGGTTCCATGGATGACATCATTGTGAAGATCGGAGACTGACGCCATGAAATTTACCGTTGCCATTCTCGTTAACAATCAGTTCGGCGTTCTGAACCGCGTCACCAGCATGTTCCGCCGCCGCCAGTTCAACATCACCTCCCTCACCGTTTCCGAAACGGAATCCGAGGAATTCTCCCGCATCACCGTCCAGTCCGAGGGCGACGAGGTCAAGCAGCAGCAGCTGGTCAACCAGCTCTACAAGCTGCCCGACATTGTTTCCGTGGCTGAGCTCAGCAGCGAAGAGACCGTCAACCGGGAGCTGCTGCTGATCAAGATGCACAATGATCCCGAATCCCGGGATCACGTCCGCAGCGCCATCGACGCCTTCGAGGGCAAGATCGTGGACTACACCAAGGAATCCCTGACCATCCAGATGGTGGGCGACAGCCGCAAGATCGATAATTTCATCACGCTGATGAAGGAATTCGGCATCATGGAGATCTGCCGCACCGGCATCGTCTCCCTGCAGCGGGGCGCTTCCACCATCCGCAAGGTCACCAATTTCTAAACTTTGTAAATTTCTTTGAAAAAGAGGTAATAATTATGAATCGGATTTTCTATCAGCAGGACTGCGATCTGCAGAAGCTCGCCGGCAAGACCGTCGCCATCATCGGCTACGGCTCCCAGGGCCACGCACACGCTCTGAATCTGAAGGAGAGCGGCGTCAATGTCATCGTCGGCCTGTACGAAGGCTCCAAGAGCTGGGCAAAGGCTGAGGCACAGGGCATGACCGTCATGACCGCCGCCGATGCCGCCAAGGCTGCCGACCTGATCATGATCCTGATCAACGATGAGAAGCAGGCCAAGCTGTACAAGCAGAGCATCGAGCCTAACCTGACCGAGGGCAAGACTCTGGCTTTCGCACACGGCTTCAATATCCACTTTGGCTGCATCAAGCCCCCCAAGAACGTCAACGTCATCATGATCGCCCCCAAGGGCCCCGGCCACACCGTCCGCTCTGAGTACCAGGCCGGCAAGGGTGTTCCCTGCCTGATCGCTGTGGAGCAGGACGCCACCGGCGACGCTCTGGAGATCGGCCTGGCCTACGCCCTGGGCATCGGCGGCGCCCGCGCCGGCGTTCTGGAGACTAACTTCCGCACCGAAACCGAGACCGACCTCTTCGGCGAGCAGGCTGTCCTCTGCGGCGGCGTCTGCGCCCTGATGCAGGCTGGCTTCGAAACGCTGGTGGAAGCCGGTTACGACCCCAGAAACGCTTACTTCGAGTGTGTCCACGAGATGAAGCTGATCGTCGACCTGATCTACCAGTCCGGTTTCGCCGGCATGCGCTACTCCGTCTCCAACACCGCTGAGTACGGCGACTACATCACCGGCCCCAAGATCATCACCGATGAGACCAAGAAGGCCATGAAGAAGATCCTGGCCGACATCCAGGACGGCACCTTCGCCAAGGACTTCCTGCTGGATATGTCCGAGGCAGGCAGCCAGGTCCACTTCAACGCCATGCGCAAGCTGGCCGCTGAGCATCCCGTCGAAGTCGTCGGCGAGGAAGTCCGCAAGCTGTACAGCTGGTCCGACGAGGATAAGCTGATCAACAACTAATCTTCTGATTCCACGGGGAGGGGCACCGCCCCTCCCCTTTCAACATTTCCAAAGAAAGCAGGAATGCTGTTATGATCAAAGACACCATCGTCTGCGGTGCCCAGAACGCCCCCCACCGCAGCCTTTACCACGCCCTTGGCCTGACCAAGGAAGAGCAGGAACGCCCCCTCATCGCCGTCGTCAGCTCCTACAACGAGATCGTCCCCGGCCACATGAACATCGACAAGATCGTCGACGCCGTGAAGCTGGGTGTGGCCATGGCCGGCGGTACCCCCATCGTCTTCCCCGCCATCGCTGTCTGCGACGGCATCGCCATGGGCCACGAGGGTATGAAGTACAGCCTCGTCACCCGCGACCTCATCGCCGACTCCACCGAAGCCATGATCCGCGCCCACGGCTTTGACGGCGTGGTCATGGTCCCCAACTGCGACAAGAACGTCCCCGGCCTGCTGATGGCCGCGGCCCGTGTAAATATTCCCACCATCTTCGTCTCCGGCGGCCCCATGCTGGCCGGCAGAGTCAATGGCAAGAAAACTTCCCTCTCCTCCATGTTCGAAGCCGTGGGCGCCTTCAACGCCGGCAAGATCGACGAAAAGCAGCTGACCATCTGCGAGGAGAACACCTGCCCCACCTGCGGCTCCTGCTCCGGCATGTACACTGCCAATTCCATGAACTGCCTGACGGAGGTCCTGGGCATGGGTCTGCGGGGCAACGGCACCATCCCCGCCGTCTACTCCCAGCGCATTGAGCTGGCCAAGCACGCCGGTATGCAGGTCATGGAGCTGGTACGCAAGAACATCCGTCCCCGGGATATCATGACCGCCGCCGCCATCCGCAACGCCCTGACTGCCGACATGGCCCTGGGCTGCTCCACCAACTCCATGCTCCATTTGCCCGCCATCGCCAATGAGTGCGGTGTGGACTTTGATCTGGACATGGCCAACGGCATCTCCGCCGTGACCCCCAACCTGTGCCATCTGGCTCCCGCAGGCCCCACCTACATGGAGGATCTGAACGAAGCCGGCGGCGTCTACGCCGTGCTGAAGGAGCTGACCAAGCTGGATCTGCTGGACACCTCCGTCCTCACCTGCACCGGCAAGACCTTGGCCGAGAATCTGGAAGGCGTCATCAATAAGGACGAAACCGTCATCCGCCCCGTGGAGAATCCCTATTCTGCCACCGGCGGCATCGCCGTGCTGAAGGGCAATCTGGCCATGGACGGCGGCGTGGTCAAGCGCAGCGCCGTACTACCCGAGATGCTGGTCCACGAAGGCCCCGCCAAGGTCTTTGAGTGCGAGGAGGACGCACAGGCTGCCATCAATGCAGGCAAGATCGTTGCCGGCGACGTGGTGGTCATCCGCTACGAAGGCCCCAAGGGTGGCCCCGGCATGCGTGAAATGCTGAACCCCACCTCCGCCATCATGGGCATGGGCCTGGGCAATTCCGTGGCCCTCATCACCGACGGCCGCTTCTCCGGCGCAACCCGGGGCGCCTGCATCGGCCATGTGTCCCCCGAAGCCGCTTCCGGCGGCGTCATCGGTGTGGTCCGCGACGGCGATATCATCTCCATCGACATCCCCAATAACAAACTGGAGCTGAAGATCAGCGACGAGGAGCTGGCGGAACGAATGGCAAACTTCGTTCCCAGGAAGAAGGAGCTGTCCGGTTATCTGAAGCGCTATGCTGCCCTGGTTTCCTCCGGTGCCAAGGGCGCCATCCTGAACGTATGAGAACCGAATTGCAGCAGCTGAACCTGCGGCTGCGCTCCCTGGCCATTTTCCGAAGCCTCCTGGATGATCCCGTGATTTCCGCTCTGTGCGCATATCTCGACAGTCTGGAACAGGATAACGAGGCTGCTTCCATTTCCAAATACGCCGCCTTCGTGGCATGCCTCTACGGTACGGAAAAACGGACTCTGGCGGGCTACATCCAGAGCATTGCGGGCTGTGACGAGAATTCCTACATCCGTATGATCGGCAGAGGCGCCGAACCCTGGCCGGAAATGGCCGATGACGTCCGGGAAGAGCTGTCTGTACTGCAGACGGTGGCCGACCTGACCCCGGATACCCTGCGTGCGCCCCTGAACTGGAAGGGTTATCTGCCGAAATTTGCCGTGAAGCAGCTGGATATCCCCGGGGGCTACCGGGAGCGCTGTGCCAATATCGGCCGCTTCGGCTACGGCATCTATGCAAAATACCACATGTTCTACCTGAATCCGGAAGCCAAAATCGTCCCGGTGCGCAACCCGGATCAGACCCGGCTGTCCTCCCTCATCGACTACAAGCGGGAGCAGCAGATCATCGTGGACAACACCAAGGCCCTGCTGGCAGGCAAACCCGCTGCCAACATCCTGCTCACCGGCGACGCCGGAACCGGCAAATCCTCCACCATCAAGGCCGTTGTCAACGAGCTGTGGCAGGAGGGCCTGCGGATCCTGGAGGTGCGCAAAGAACAGCTCCACCAGATTCCCGCCATCATCGATGAGCTGAACAGCAATCCGCTGAAATTTATCCTCTTCATCGACGACCTCAGCTTCCAGCGCGATGACGACAATTTCAGCGCTCTGAAGGCCATTCTGGAGGGCAGCGTGTCCGCCCGATCCTCCAATGTGGTGATCTACGCCACCTCCAACCGCCGCCATCTGGTGAAGGAGACTTTCTCCGACCGGGAGGGCGACGACATCCACCGCAACGACACGCTTCAGGAGATGATCTCCCTGAGTGAGCGCTTCGGCATCCAGATCACCTTCCAGAAGCCCAATAAGGCAACTTATCTGGACATTGTCCGCCACCTTGCCGCTGACAGGGGCGTGGAAATGGATGTAAAGGAACTGGAGTTGAAGGCCGAGCAGTTTGCTCTGGGCCGGGGCGGCCGCTCCGCCCGGGCCGCCACCCAGTTTGTGGACAGCCTGGTGGCACAGAAATAAAAAACCAAGCCCGGACGCTCTGCGTTCGGGCTTTACTTTGCGCCTCCGGCACTTTATAATGTAAAGAAAAAGGAGGTCATTTTATGAACTTTTTACAGATTGCCAACGCCCGCCAGTCCTGCCGGGCTTACGATGAAAACCGCCCCGTTGAGGAAGAAAAGCTGAACGCCATCCTGGAGGCTGCCCGCCTTGCGCCCTCCGCCTGCAACGGTCAGCCCTACCATCTCACCGTCTGCCGGGGTGAGACCGCCAAGGAGGTTGCCCTGGCCACCAAGGGTCCCGGCGGCATGAATAAATTCGCCCCCCAGGCCCCCGTCTGTATCGTGATCTCCGAAATGCCCTACTGCAAGGGCGCAGCCCTGGGTGTCAAACTCAAGGGCACCGACTACCGCTCCATTGACATGGGCATTGTCACTGCATACCTCACGGCCGAGGCTGCGGCCCAGGGTTTGTCCACCTGCATCCTGGGCTGGCTGGATGACGATAAAATCCGCACACTCTGCGGCCTGGAATATCCCGTCCGCCTGGTCATTACCCTGGGATACGCCAGGGAGGGCGACAAGCTTCGCGCCAAGAAGCGCAAGGAAATGGAGGAACTGGTTTCCTGGCGGTAACAGACACAGCATACTCACCATTTGAACCGTTTCAAACAGGCATGTCCGCCGTCAAATTTCGACATTTTCTACAATGCAAAAAAGATAGCATTTTATCGATCCTTGTTGTATAATAGTTCCATCTGAACAGGATGTTGCCTGTATCCTTTTGTGCATCTTGTTCAAAAAATCAACAAGGAGGAAAATAAAATGACTGGTTTATCCCTTATCATCGCATTTGTGCTTGCAGTCGTCCTCATGATCGTGGCGATCTCCAAGTTCAAGGTGCACCCCTTCCTGGCGATCATGGCAGTTTCCCTGCTGCTGGCCATGGTGGCCGGTATCCCCCTGGTCGATACCACGGTTGACGGCGTTACCAAATCCGGTATCGCTTCCGTTATCGGCGCCGGCTTCTCCGGCACCTTCAGTTCCATCGGTATCGTCATCATCCTGGGCGCTCTGATCGGCTCCATTCTGGAGCAGACCGGCGCCGCTCTGAAGCTGGCTGACATGGTGGTCAAGCTGGTAGGCAAGAAGAATCCCGAACTGGCAATGGAACTCATGGGCTGGGTCGTCTCCATCCCCGTGTTCTGTGACTCCGGCTTCGTCATCCTTGACCCCATCCGCAAGGCTCTGGTCCGCCGCACCGGCACTTCCAGCGTCGCCATGACCGTGGCCCTGTCCACCGGCCTGTACATCTCCCATGTGTTCATCCCCCCCACCCCCGGCCCCATCGCTGCCGCCAATACCCTGGGCATCGGTGACAACCTGCTGCTGGTCATCGGCATGGGCGTGCTGTGCTCCATCTTCCCCCTGATCGCAGGTCTGATCTTCGCCAAATTCATCGGCAAGCGGGTCAAGAGCGCCGACGAGCTGGCCGCCTCCGAGGGCGTCACCAAGACCTACGAAGAGCTGGTTGCTGCGTACGGCAAGCTGCCCGGCGGCTTTAACGCCCTGGCTCCCATCATTGTCCCCGTCATTCTGATGGCCATGGGCACCATCGGCAAGCAGATTGGCATCACCGGCGTGCTGCTGGACATTCTGAACTTCCTGGGTACTCCCATCATCGCTCTGGCTGTGGGTACCATCTTTGCCATCGCACAGCTGGCCATCGCCAAGAAGATGGACGCCTTCTATCAGATCACCAACGACACCCTGAAGACCGTCGGCCCCATCCTGTTCGTCACCGCTGCCGGCGGCGTTCTGGGCAAGGTCATTTCTTCCACCACCATGGTCAGCTTCATCACCGAGAACGCAGGCTTCCTGATGAACCTGGGCATCTTCTTCCCCTTCCTGCTGGCTGCCATCCTGAAGACCGCACAGGGCTCCTCCACCGTCGCCATCACCACCACCGCCGGTATCATGGCTCCCATGATGGAATCCCTGGGCCTGGGCGGCCCCGTCATGGGCGCACTGACCGTTATGGCCATCGGTGCCGGCGCCATGACCGTGTCCCACGCCAACGACTCCTACTTCTGGGTCGTCACCAACTTTGGCGATATGACTCCCGATCAGGGCTACAAGACCCAGACTGTTCTGACGCTGGTCATGGGCGTTGCCTCCATCATCGGCATCTTCATCGTCTCCCTGTTCTTCTAAGCTTTCTCAATCCCGCGGGGTGGGCTTGCCCACCCCGTATTCTTATCAGGAGGGTAATCAATGGATAAAATCCTTCGTTCCCACGCCGATGCCATCGTGGCCGCCTCCATCAAGGCTGTCCAGCCCGACGAGGCCGTCAGCCGCGCCCTGGCCGGTCAGGAATTCCCCGGCAGAGTGGTGCTGGTGGCAGCCGGCAAGGCCGCCTGGCAGATGGCCAAGGCTGCCTATGACTGCATGGGCAGCCGCATCGACGCCGGCGTTGTCGTCACCAAGTACGACCATGTCATGGGTCCCATCGGCAACTTCACCTGCTGCGAGGCGGGCCATCCCGTCCCCGACGAGAATTCCTTCGCCGGTACCCAGAAGGCTCTGGACCTGGTGGCCGACCTGAATCCCACCGACACGGTGCTGTTCCTGCTGTCCGGCGGCGGCAGCGCTCTGTTCGAGAAGCCCCTGGTTCCCGGCCCCGTCCTTCAGGACATTACAAACCAGCTGCTGGCCTGCGGCGCGGATATCATCGAGATCAACACCATCCGCAAGCGCCTGTCCGCCGTCAAGGGCGGCCGGTTCGCCCAGGCCTGTGCCCCCGCCCAGGTCTTCTCCATCGTCCTGTCCGATATTCTGGGCGATCCCCTGGATATGATCGCCTCCGGCCCCGCTGTGCCTGACACCAGCACCTGCGGCCAGGCTGTGGCCATCGCGGAAAAATATGATTTGAAGCTGACGGACGAGGCCAAGGCTCTGCTGACCCGGGAGACCCCCAAGCGCCTGGATAACGTCACCACCCAGATCAACGGCTCTGTCCGGGAACTGTGCGTGGCTGCCGCCAACGTGGCCCGGGAGCTGGGCTATGAGCCCATCACCCTGACCGACCAGCTGGTATGCCAGGCCAAGGAAGCAGGCAGCTTCCTGGCTTCCGTTCTGAAGACCCACGCAGGCAGCGGCAGGAAGCTGGCCTTTATCGCAGGCGGCGAGACCGTTGTTCACCTGACCGGTCACGGCAAGGGCGGCCGCAACCAGGAGCTGGCGCTGGCAGCCGCTGTGGGCATCGACGGTATCCCCGGCACCGCTGTGTTCAGTGTCGGCTCCGACGGCACCGACGGCCCCACCGACGCCGCAGGCGGCTACGTGGATTACCAGACCGCTGCCGAGCTGAAAGCCCGGGGTATCGCCATCTATCATGTCCTCCAGGACAACGACGCCTACCATGCCCTGCAGAAAACCGGCGGCCTGATCATCACCGGTCCCACCGGCACCAACGTCAACGACGTGGCTGTGGCACTTCTGAACGGCTGAGATCAAAAATCGTCCCGGAAAAGCGCAGGCATAATGGCGATAAGAAACCATTTAAGCTGCACAAGAACGGCGTGACCCTTCGGTCACGCCGTTTTTCTGTTCCACGTGGGTCTTACATGGACCATGGGTTCAAATGAGGACAAATCCGTTTCAAAAACAGGACAACTGTATGGATGCGACAATGTCGTTTCAGAAGGTATCCATCTGCGCTGCCTAACGGATATCCTTTCCTGTGTATTTGAGATAGGCAACCGCGGTTCCTGCGATACCTATTGCCATACCAATAGCTACCATAGCACCGTTTAGACGCCCATCGCTCACGATATCGGCGCCCTCACAATAGCCAAAGGGTGTGATGTATTTCAAAAACTCCGCAACCTCGGCAATATTGGCGATCAGATTCAGAAAATACATCATCGCCGCAATGCCAAGCCCCACACCGGCACTGCCTTTGCACAGGAAGGCGGAAAGGCCAAAGCAGATACCCGCCAATTCAATTTGAAGCAGATAATAGGCAAGGTGCAGAAGATTCATTTCTTTCCAGGGGATCTCCTCACCGATCATGGTCATAGAGCCGACGGAAAGAACATAAATAATCAGATTCAACGCTGTGATCTGAATCAGAACAGCAATCAGTTTTTCGGTGATGATTCTTGAACGGCTGACGGGATGGGCAAGAAGAAACTCGGCTGTTTTGTCCTTTTCCTCTTTGCAGAGAATATGAACGGCGCAGAGGGATGCGTAAAACCCACCGCCAAGCCCCAGGACATTGCCGCATTCGATGGCATAAAATCCAATCAGCGTACCGAAATTCAATCGGTCCATACCAAATGCTGCCGTAAACGATCCCATGGAAGCAAATGTTTCACTGATCCCCTCCATCTGTCCCTTCATTTCCGGGAAGAGGAAAACGCAGACGGTCAGCAAAAAGCCGATGCAGACCGTCCATATCAGAAACGACAGTTTTCCCTGCTTTAATTCATGTCTTACAAGTGTCATACGGGATTACCATCCTTTTCGTAATAATGCAGAAAAATCTCCTCCATATCCGGCTCAGTGACCGTGAGATCGGTTACACGACAGGTGGATAACGCCCGAATCAAATCATTGATGTCGCCGCCGAAAAGGAAGCTGACGGAATCCCCGGATTCTTTCCTGTCACGAACACCGTCCAGGTTATCCAAGTTCACCTGCCCATGAACCGTAATGCGTTTTGCTCTGGTTTTGGAAAGGGCATCCACGCTGTCACAGGCAATGATCCTGCCGTCACGAATGATCGCTGCACGGGTGCAGTTGCGCTGAATTTCCGAAAGGACATGGCTGGACAGGAAAATTGTGGTTCCCTGTTTATTCCGCTCCTGCAGGATATCAAAGAATTCCTTCTGCATCAGCGGGTCCAGACCTCCGGTGGGTTCATCCAGAATCAAAAGCTCCGGGCAATGCTGCAGAGCGCAGACGATGGCCACCTTCTTTCTGTTGCCGAAGGAAAGCTCCTCCACCCTTCGTGCGGTGTCAAGCTGCAATCTCTCACAGAGTAATTTTGTCTCGGTACCACAACCCGTCCTGCGCAGATCGGCAGACAGCTTCAAAACATCCTTCACTTTCATGCCGGGATAAAATGCCGCCTCGGCGGGAAGATACCCGATTTTTTGCAAGATGGTCTGTTTGTCTTTGAGTGCATCCATCCCAAATATCTGTGCACTTCCGCCGGTTGGGGAAATCAATCCAAGGAGTGTACGGATTGTTGTGGATTTTCCGGCTCCGTTTGGTCCGATAAAGCCGAAAAAATCTCCCATCTTCACAGAAAGATCGAGATCGACAATACCTCTGTGTCTGCCATAATACTTCGTTAATTTCGTAATCTTAATCGCATCCATGAATCATCACTCCTTGCGCAGGTAGATGCTTTTCCAAAACGCCAGCAGCTTCGTAAAGTCTTTCTCTATTTGGTCAATATCCATATTGCCACGCTGAACCATTTCCCAAAGATACCCTTCGGATGCCCAATACATTTCACGGTACATCATTGCCACATCAAGGCCGGGGATAAATTGGGAAGGGTCAAGATTCAGCCGTGTCTTATCCGCTTTCAGATTGAAATATTTGTGATAGCTTTCCTGGATGGCAGCACAAATTTCAGGATCTTTTTCGTAAAAAGCCTTAATGGTAAAGGTACCCATATCCGGATACTGGCGAATGATCTCCATTTTGGCACGCATCCCCCGTTCCATGCTCTCAAACAGCTCGGTTTGACCGTAGCACCCATATTCAGTCAGATATTCAATGGTCGTCTCCGCACACTTATCCCACAAAAACAGATATAGTTCCTTCTTATTGCGGAAATAGTGAAACAGCAGGGATTTGCTGATACCCGCTGCATCAGCGATCTCGCTCATTGGACTATTCTTATACGAGTTTTGGGAAAACACCCGATAGCCTGCATTGATGATAGCCTGCTGCTTCTCCGGCGGCAGGATAAAAAAACGTTCGTTCATCGCAATTCCTCCATTAACCGATGCGGTCAAGTATATTCTAAAGCCATTGACCGATTTTGAGAAGACGGTGGATATAGATTTCGCACAAAACCCACAAAAAGAAAAACCGCTGCGGCTTCCATCACTTTGCGGGGATGAACTGCACAGCGGTTTTATTTTACTTTAATTCAGCTTTTAGCCGGATGATCTTCTGCTCGATCTGATAAATGGCTTGGAGAAATACTTCATCTGATTGGCCTGTTGGATCATCCAACCCCCAATCCTCCCGGTGCGCGCAAGGCAGGAACGGACACCGGACATTGCAGCCCATTGTGATGACTACATCTGCCTCTGGAATATCGGACAGCAGCTTGCTGTATTGGGTCGCTTCCATGTCAATACCATACACCTGCTTCATCAATCGGACAGCATCCTGATTGATCTGCGGCTTCGTTTCCGTACCGGCGGAGTAGCTTTCGAACACATCAGAAGCCAGTTTCCTGCCCAATGCTTCCGCAATCTGACTGCGGCAGGAATTATGAACGCAGATAAATGCTACTTTTTTCATCGGCTCAAATCTTCAGCAGCTTTTCGACTTCTGCGGTCTTCAGCACCTTACCGGACGCAACCACCTTGTCGTTGACCACGATAGCAGGCATGGACATCACACCATATTCCATGATTTTTTCCATATCGGTGATATACGCCACCTCGATGCCAAGACCGAGATTGCTGACAGCTTTTTTCGCATTCTCATACTGCTCATGGCAGGACTTGCAGCCTGCGCCCAGAACCTTAATACAGCAGATGCCCTCTACAGGCTTCCCGCAGCAGCAGACAGGCCCTTTCTTTTCTTCTTTCTTCTTACCAAAATGAAACAGTGCCATAATACAACCTCCGTTAAATAATAAATCCTTGAATTGCGTTAAAGAAATAACCGACGATGATGATACCCACCGTACAGATTGCCACAAAAATACCCAGCAGCTTCGGCTTTACCGCCTTGCGGAGCATAATCATGGAGGGCAGACTCAAGGTAGTCACACCCATCATGAAGCTGAGGACAACGCCAAGCAGCGCTCCCTTTGCAAGAAGAGCTTCCGCAATGGGAATGGTGCCGAAAATATCAGCATACATGGGAACACCGGCAATGGTGGCCAGAACTACGCCAAAGGGATTGTTATTCCCCAACAGTTCTACGATGAATTCCGCGGGGATCCAGTTGTGGATCAATGCACCAACGCCAACACCAATCAGCACATAGGGGAATACTTTCCTGGCGGTGGATCCCACCTGCTCCCAGGCGTATTTCATGCGGTCTGCAGGGCGCAATTCCCTCTGGGGCACATCCATGGCTTTGCCCCTGCGGATATACGCTTCAATTTCATTCTCCAGATGCAGCTTCTCAATCATGGTGCCGCCAATCACGGCGACCACCAGACCAAGCACCACATAGACGATCGCGACCTTCCAGCCAAAGATACTCATCAGCAGTACCAGGCTTCCCAAATCCACCATCGGAGAAGAAATCAGGAAGGAAAAAGTCACACCCAACGGCAGACCGGCACCGGTGAAGCCGATAAACAGCGGAATGGAGGAACAGGAGCAGAAGGGCGTAACCGTTCCCAGCAAAGCAGCCACGCAATTTGCACCCATTCCACGGAATCGTCCCAGGATCTGTTTTGTTATCTCCGGCGGGAAGAAACTCTGGATATAAGAAATCAGGAAGATCAGAACACCCAGCAGCACCATGATTTTGATGGTGTCGTAGAAGAAATACTGAATACTCCCTCCTGTACGACTTGCCGGATCAAGACCGAACGCTTCCACGATGCTGCCAATCAAACGATTCAACCAATGCATACCCAATAGCTCTGTCTGAAAAAAATCCCAGGCAGTCTTTAATGCTTCCATAACATGCCCCTTTCATATTCACATATTCAAAAATATCGATATTTTGTTTTTTAGAGAAGCCATCTTTTCTGATGGCTCATTTCTCTTGATCCGAGCAGCACGATTGTGTTAATTCCCTTTGAATGCCCGGTGTTATTTGCTGCTTCAGGAGCTGCACCGCATATGCGGCACCTTCCGGATCAATGGTATAGTGCACCCATTTACCTTCTTTGCGGCCTTGAACGACCCCTGAATCGCAAAGGATCTTCATGTGGTGAGAGAGTGTGGACTGTGTGATATGAAGATCATCCAGCAACACACAGGCGCATTTCTCTCCACTGCGCAGCAGTTCCAGAATACGCAGACGGTTTTCATCACAAAACGCTTTGAACACCCTTGCGTTGTCAACATATTCAGATGCCATGCACTTCGCCTCACATTCAAGATCATCAATATATATTATTATATACATCACATCGAAGTTTGTCAATATATATGCTGTGAATTCATTTTGAATATTTCCAAACCACTCCCGTTCCCGAATAAAAAAGAACCGCGCCGCTTCTATTCCGCCTGGTGCAGATGCTGTAGCGGTTTCTTCTTAACCAAAGTCATGTGTGCCGTTACAGCTTTCAAATAAGCATCGGGATCGCTGTTCAAAATGAGATCTGCGCATCCAATCGCCTCATCTTATCTCTGCAGCGATGGTGTCAACTGCGATCTGCTGTCCTCTGCAAATTGCTGTTCCACGCACCGGCTGTCCATACTATCAGACACAAGATCATCACGCTTTCACGGCATGTCCCCGGAATATCAAACAGTAACGATCCCGTCTGACTTCCTGTTAGAAATCAGACGGGATTTGTCCGTATGCACCCCGGATACCGTCAGCTGACGGCTGATAAGAACGCTGGTTCCTTATCACTGTAACCCCAGCTTTCCGGGGCTTTTCTGTGCTTATTCAATATGGAGCTTTTTCACAAATTCCTTGTTGGCTTTGCGGTTGGCAAACCAGTGGCGAATCAGCCGGGGGGCACCGGGGAAGAAATGGCCGTTGACGATCAGAAGAATGTCGTCCACCATTTTGTCGGAGATCAAACCTGCCGACATCTTGGCCATGGTGCGGAAGGGCATATTGTAGATCATCATGATGGCCAGATCCGGTTCGCCGCTGATCTGCATCTTATCCACCTTTCTGGTCAGGTACCTGTAGACCAGCCGCGCCAGGGGGGACTTGGCGTAGTACATCTGGCGGACCGTGTCATTTCTGTCCAGGGTGCCGCCCCAGTGCCCATCAGGAATGGGGCGCCCCAGGAGGGCTTCAAATTCGGCATCGGAAACCGCCATGATTTTTCCGCTTTCATAGGCTGGCAGGCTGCCGTAGGGGGTGGGCGCGTTGGTGCCATCGATGTGGAGCACTGTGTTCAGCCTGACATCAGAAACGCTGGCGGCAACGATGATCTCGTAATCGGCCGTTTCCACTTCCCAGCGGTTGGTGGCCACATTGAAATAACGGAAGGCCTTGTCGTCCAGCTTCACGGTAACAGTTCTGCTCTGGCCCGCCTTCAGGAAAACCTTGGCAAAGCCCTTCAGTTCTTTTCTGGGGCGGAATACCTTTCCGCCGGGACAGGAAACATAGACCTGCGCCACCTCCGCGCCGTCCACTTCCCCCGTGTTCGTAATTGTGAAAGTGACCGCATCCTTCGCTGCGGAAATACCAGAATACACAAAATTCGTATAGCTCAGGCCATGGCCGAAGGGGTAACGGACGCTGACGGCCGCGGTATCATAATAGCGATAGCCGATGTACAGACCTTCCCGGTATTCCACCGTGCGCTCCTCGCCGGGGAACCAGGGATGGGAGGGATTTTCCTTCAGCTTGTGGGGCCAGCTCTCGCTGAGCTTGCCGCTGGGGTTGACCCTGCCGGTGAGGACATTCACCATGGCCCCCGCGCCGGCCTGACCACCCAGGTACCCGTGGATGGCTGCCCGGTACAGGCCACGATCAGGCATTTCAAAGGGAGAGCCGCCGGAAAGAACCAGGACGACATTCCGGTTGACCTCGGCAACCGCATTGATCAGCGTCTGCTGACCACGGCTTATCTCCATATGGAGGCGGTCAGAGCCTTCGGATTCCATGATCTCATCCAGACCCACAAACAGCAGCAGCGTTTCCGCCTTTTTCGCCAGCTCCACAGCCTCTTCGATCAGAGCGTTCTGAGGGGCGGGATCCGTGCGGGAGAAGCCCTGGGCGTAGCCGGTGATGTTCAGTCCCGCAGCCTTGGCGCAGTCCAGGAAGCTGTCCAGCCTGGTGGGATTGACCTGGGAAGAGCCGGCGCCCTGGTAGCGGGGTGTCTTGGCAAAGTCGCCGATGACCGCCACAGAGGCATCGGGCGCCAGGGGCAGGATGCCGTCGTTATCCAGCAGGACGATGGCGCTTTCGGCGCATTTTCGGGCGATGGCATGGTGCGCATCGGCGTCGAAGGTCTTGGGCGCCCTGGAAACGCTGTCGTGAACCCGGAACGCTACATTCAGCAGCTCCCGGACACGCCGGTCGATCTCCTCCTCCGTCACCTTTCCCGCTTCCAGATCCTTCAGAAGACCCACGGCGCAGTCAGGGCCGGGTGCGGGCATCACCAGATTGGAGCCGCTGCGTACACCGGCGGAGTGGACATTATCGGCACCCCAGTCGGTCATGACAAAGCCGTCATAGCCCCATTCATCCCGGAGGATCTCCGTCAGCAGATGCGCGTTTTCATTGGCGTAGGTGCCATTGACCATGTTATAGGAGGACATGATGCTCTTGACGTGACCTTCCCGCACAGCGATCTCGAAGCCCGTCAGGTAGATTTCCCGCAGGGTGCGCTCGTCCACCACGGAATCCGTGCTCATGCGCCGCAGTTCCTGGGAATTGACAGCAAAATGCTTGGCGCATGCGGCGGGACCTTCTTCCTGGATGCCCCGGATGAGGGCGGCGGCCATTTTACCCGCCAGGTATGGGTCCTCAGAATAATACTCAAAATTCCGGCCGCACAGGGGGGAGCGCTTCATGTTCAGACCCGGGCCCAGCACCACATGGACGTCCATGGCTGCGGCCTCCCGGCCAAGTGCACGGCCCATCTCCTGCCCCAGTTCCGGATCCCAGGAATTGGCCATGGCCGCAGCGGTGGGAAAGCAGGTGGCCGGAACGGATTCATTCAGACCGATGCGGTCCTCAATATCCGTCTGTTTACGCATACCGTGGGGGCCGTCGGCCAGGAAAATGGCAGGGATGTTCAGCCGGGGCACATCCCGGGTGGTCCAGGTGGTCCAGCCCTGCAGCAGGGCAGCCTTCTCTTCCAGGGTCAGCTTGCCGATGATCCGTTCAATGTTCATAATGTTGGCTCCTTTGCTGTATTTTTCTTTATTTTACCAACATTCTTGCCAGTTTGCAACTAAAAAGAAGGAGCAGCCTGACAGGCTGCTCCGATTGTCAAATATCAGTTCTTCAAACTCTGCAGAGGGGCAGGGATGCGGCCGCCCCGGGCGATGAAGTCGAAGCTGCCCTCGCTGTGAACAGGCATGACCGGGGCGCTGCCCAGCAGACCGCCCATTTCCACCATGTCGCCCACGGTCTTGCCGGGAGCGGGAATGATGCGCACAGCGGTGGTCTTGGAGTTGACCATGCCGATGGCGGCTTCGTCCGCGATGATGGCAGAGATCGTCGCAGCGGAGGTATCGCCGGGAACGGCGATCATGTCCAGACCCACGGAACACACGCAGGTCATGGCCTCCAGCTTGTCCAGGCACAGGGTGCCCCGCTGAGCCGCGGCGATCATGCCCTCATCCTCAGACACAGGGATGAAGGCGCCGGACAGACCGCCCACATGATTGGACGCCATGACGCCGCCCTTCTTGACGGCATCATTCAGCAGCGCCAGGGCTGCCGTGGTGCCATGGGTGCCGCAGACCTCCAGGCCCATCTCCTCCAGGATCCGGGCAACGCTGTCGCCCACGGCGGGGGTGGGGGCAAGGCTCAGATCCAGAATGCCGAAGGGCACACCCAGACGGCGGGAGGCCTCCTGGCCCACCAGCTGACCCATACGGGTGATCTGGAAGGCGGTCTTCTTGACGGTTTCCGCAACCACATCGAAGGGCTGCCCCTTGACGCTCTGCAGGGCGTGGTACACCACGCCGGGGCCGGAAACACCCACGTTCAGCACACACTCAGGCTCGCCTACGCCGTGAAAGGCTCCAGCCATGAAGGGATTGTCCTCCACCGCGTTGGCGAAAACCACCAGCTTGGCACAGCCCAGGCCGTCGTTGTCGGCGGTGATCTCGGCAGTCTGCTTGATGATGCGGCCCATTTCGGCAACGGCATCCATGTTGATGCCGGCCCTGGTGGAGCCCACATTGACACTGGCACAGACCCGGTTGGTGGTGGCCATGGCCTCGGGGATGGAGCGCATCAGGGTCCAGTCGCCCTTGGTGCAGCCCTTCTGGACCAGGGCGGAGAAGCCGCCCAGGAAGTTGACGCCGCAGGTCTCGGCGGCACGGTCCAGGGTCTGGGCGATCTTCACATAGGAATCCGTCTGGCAGGCGCCCGCCACCAGGGCGATGGGGGTGACGGAAATGCGCTTGTTGACGATGGGAATACCGAATTCCTTCTCGATATCGCAGCCCACCTTCACCAGATTTTTGGCGTAGGTGGTGATCTTGTTGTAGATCTTCTCGCAGCAGCGATCCAGATCCGGGTCGCAGCAGTCCAGCAGGCTGATGCCCATGGTGATGGTACGGATATCCAGATGCCGCTTGTCGATCATGTCCAGGGTCTTGAGAATTTCTTTGCGTCTGATCATAATCCACCTCAGATCCTGTGCATGGCCTCGAAGATATCCTCCCGCTGCAGGCGGATGGACAGACCCATATCCTTGCCCTGGTTCTCCAGCAGCACCACCAGGTCAGCCACGGGGATGGTGCAGGCGGATACATCCACCACCATCATCATGGTAAAGTAGTCCTGCAGGACAGTCTGGGTGATGTCCAGCACGTTGACATTGTACTCAGCCAGCTTGACACAGACGGAGGCGATGATACCCACACGGTCCTTGCCGACGACGGTAACGATTGCTTTCATAATGAATTCCTCACATTCATAAAAAATACCGGGGTCGGTATTTCACGGCCCCGGTATTATTTGCGAAATTACTCAGCGTCCTCGTTCTGCTCCAGCAGAGCACGGATGGACAGGGAGATGCGCTTGCTCTCAGCGTCCACATCGGTGATCTTGACCTTGACATCCTGACCCTCGGACAGAACATCCTCGGGCTTGCCGATGCGGCGGTCAGCGATCTGGGAAATGTGGATCAGGCCGTCAACGCCGGGCAGGATCTCTGCGAAGGCGCCGAAGGTCATCAGCTTCACGACCTTGGCATCAACGACGTCGCCGACGTTGTAGTTGGTCATGAACTGGTTCCAGGGGTTCATCTCAGCGGTCTTGTAGCCCAGAGAGATCTTACGCTTCTCGGGGTCGAAGGAGATGACGTAAACGTCGATCTCGTCGCCAACCTTGACAACCTCAGAGGGAGTCTTGATGTGGTTCCAGGACAGCTCGGAAACGTGGACCATGCCGTCAACGCCGCCGATGTCCACGAATGCGCCGTAAGAGGTCAGGCTCTTGACGGTGCCGTGGTACTTCTTGCCGTTCTCGATCTCAGCCCAGATCTTCTCCTGAGCAGCCTTGCGGGCCTCGGAGGAAACAGCGCGGATGGAGCCGATGACACGGCGGCGTGCGCGGTTGACCTCGGTGATCTTCATCTGAACGGTCTTGCCGACCATACCGGCCATGTCGCCACCCTTGGCGATGCCGGACTGGGAAGCGGGGATAAAGACGCGGATGCCCTTGATGGTAGCAACCAGGCCGCCCTTGTTCTCCTCGGTGATGGTACCCTCAACGGTGACCTTCTCCTCGGCCCATGCAGCCATGTCGTCCCAAACCTTCAGGCCGTCCAGCTTCTTCTTGGACAGCTGAACAGTGCCTTCCTGGTCGTTGACGCGAACGACGAAGACCTCGATCTCGTCGCCAACCTTCAGGATGTCCTCGGGCTTCACAGAAGGATCGGTGCTGACCTCGTCGTAGGGGATGTAACCGGCGTGCTTGGTGCCCAGGTCGACCTGGACCTCGGTGTTGCCGATACCGGTGACGGTACCCATGACCTTATCTCCTGTATTTAAAGTCTTGATGCTCTGCTCCAGAAGAGTAGCAAAGTCCTCCTGCAGAGTCTCATTGATAATTTCGCTCATAGTCTTGTTGACCTCCTTTATAATCCACGCCGGAGTCGACGCACCGGCCGTGATACCAACATCAGCCACACCGCGGTAATCGTCGGGGTTAAGGTCGGCGGCAGAATCCACCAACGCAACGTTACCGCAATGCTCCCGGCAAATCATAGCAAGACGGCCAGTGTTGGAACTTTTGGGATCTCCGACTACGACCATTGCCTGGCAGAGTTTGCTCAATTCTGCCGCTTCGCTTTGCCTATACTCAGTTGCTCTACATATTGTATCAAAAATTTTCAAGTTAGTAAACTGTTTTTTTGCGATTTCTCCGCACATTTTCCACAAAAATTCAGTGGAGGTTGTTTGTGAAACCATACAAATCGGCAAATCCTTCGCAGGATTCTCTGTTTTGATCCAGTTTTCCAGCTCCTCGGGGCTTTCAAAGATCAGGCATCGGCCGCACCAGCCGGCGATGCCCTCCACCTCCGGATGGGCCCGGGTACCGATGATGATGGGCAGCCGCCCCTCCTCCTCGGCGCGGCTGACAAGGCCGTGGATGCGCTTGACGAAGGGACAGGTGGCGTCGATGACCTTGCAGCCCGTGGCCTCCAGCCGCTGGCAGACGTCACGGGTAACGCCGTGGGAGCGGATGATAACGGTGTTCTCCTCCCCTGCCTCCTCGGGCTGGTCGATGACGCCCACACCCAGGCCGCGGAACTTGTCCACCACATGGCGGTTGTGGATGATGGGACCCAGGGTCACCACCTTGTGGCCTTCGGCTGCGGTCTTCTGCACCAGCTCCACGGCACGGTCCACGCCGAAGCAGAATCCGGCGCTCTTGGCAAGCTTCACACTCATACGGCGATCTTCTTTCCCACGATCTCCCGGATGGCGGCAACCACCTGGTCGATGTCCATCTCGGAAGTATCCACCTTGATGGAATCCCGTGCCAGCTTCAGGGGCGCGATCTCCCGATGGGTGTCCTGGTAGTCGCGCTGGATGACTTCTTTCAGGACGGTTTCATAGTTGGCCTTCTGGCCCTTAGCCAGCAGCTCATCGCAGCGGCGGCGGGCGCGGACCTCAGGAGCGGCGGTCAGGAAGATCTTGACGGTGGCCTTGGGCAGCACCACGGTGCCGATGTCCCGGCCGTCCATGATGACGTTGTATTCTTTGGCGATGTCCCGCTGCATGTCCAGCAGCATTTCCCGCACCACAGCGTGGGCGGAAACCAGGCTGGCCTTCTGGGCGATGTCCTGGGTACGGATGTCGTCGGAAACGTCCATACCGTTCATGATCATGTGCTGCTTGCCTTCCTCGTCATACTCGATGCCGATGGTCAGCTCGTCGATGTAACGCTCCACGCCGTCCACGTCCTTGGGGCTGACGCCCAGCAGGTCCAGGAAATAAGCCACGGTGCGGTAGATGGCGCCGGTGTCCACATAATGGTAGCCCAGCTCTGCGGCCAGCTTCCGGGCGATGGTGCTCTTGCCCGCGCCGGAGGGACCGTCGATGGCGATGGAATAAGTCTTTGCCATAAGTATTCCTTCTTTCTCTGATATCAATCAGTTCGTATCTCTCAGTTTGGACAGGGCGGCGGCTTCTCTGGCCACCACTTCCTCGGGGGTCAGGCCAAGCTTCCGGCCGGTCTCGGCAGGTGTCAGGGGGCGGCCGCCCTCCAGACCGAAGCGCAGATTCAGCAGCTTGGCGTCTTCCTTGCTCAGCACGCTCAGCAGATCCATGATCCGCTGGCGCATCTGGAACAGGGCGGTGTCCTCCACGTGGCGCTCGTCCTCCTCGGTCTCCTCGGGAGGCTCCACCTCAGCCTTGGCCCAGTGGATGCGGCGGGCATTGTCCATCATCCGGGCCACCGCCATGGTCTCCTCCACGCTCATGTGGAGTTCCTCCGCGATCTCCTCGATGGTGGCATTGCGGCCCAGGTCGCCCAGCAGGCGCTCGTCCACGGCCCGGTAATCCTCCAGAGCCTGGCGCATCTTGTGACCCAGGCCGGAAGCGCGGGCCTGCAGGGTCACGGCCTTGGCCAGGTGCTGGCGGATCCACCAGTCCCGGTGGGATTCGTAATCGCCGCCGGCGTAATTGCCGATGGCCTGCCACAGGCCCAGACTGCCCTCCTGGATCAGATCCAGCAGCAACACACCGTGGCCTACATATTCTTCCGCCAGGGAGATGACATGGCTCAGCCCCAGATGGGTCAGCCGCTCCATGGCGCCCCGGTCGCCGGCAGCAGCTTCTTCGGCCAGGATGGCCTCATCACCGCAGGCGGGGGTAAGCGCCACCTCATCCAGATACAGGCGCAGAGGATCGTTTTCTTCCAGAGAAGTATCCAGCGCACCGCTTTCCACCAGCTCTTCCTCCCGGCGCAGCCGCAGGGCAGCTTCACCGGTACCGTGTACCCTGGGCAGCTCGGAAATATCCAGGGTGATACGCCGCTCTTCCAGATCCAGCAGCGCGTCCTCCACCTCGGCCTCCCCCGCCTCTTCCAGCAGGGTCAGGAACCGGACGGCGGAAATGCTCATACCATCGGTCATCTCATCGCGCGCCAGTTCCCAGGGGGTGGCCTCAAAGGTAAATTCATTCATTCAGGAATTCCTCCAATCCCAGGCTGGCACCCAGCTTCTGGAGCTTGTCCATGGCCTGTTTCTCTATCTGCCGCACCCGTTCCTTGGAGATACCCAGGTATCCCCCGATCTCCTCCAGCGAGTGGCAAACGCCGTCGTCCATGCCGAAGTGGAGCCGCAGCACCTGGCGCTGGCGGTCATTCAGCATCCCAAGCAATGTCTCCATGATGCCGCCCAGTTCCTCCCGGATCAGTTCCTCCTGGGGCTGGGGCGCCTGAAGGTCTTCCAGCAGGATCGCCAAGGTACCGTCCTCCCCGTCGCCGGTGGGGGCGTCCAGGCTGCACATCTCGGGGGTCAGCTGCATGAGCTGACGCACCTTGGCCACCGGCAGCTCGCAGGCTGCGGCCACAGCCTCATCGGCAGGCTCTTCGCCGGTCTCCTGGCGGAGCCGGTTGCGGGTGGCGTCGATCTTGCGCATCCGCTCGGCGGTGTGCAGAGGCACCCGGATCAGCTGGCCGTGGTTCAGGATGCACCGGGTCACGCCCTGGCGGATCCATTTGGTGGCGTATGTAGAAAAGCGGAAATCCAGGGTATAGTCAAATTTCCGCGCCGCCGCCAGCAGGCCGATACTGCCCTCCTGGATCAGGTCCAGCAGCGGCACGCCCCGGCCGGCGTACTCCCGGGCCACGCTCACCACCAGGCGCAGATTGGAATTGACCATCTGCCGGATGGCCTCCTGATCGCCTGCGGCGCAGCGCTGTGCCAGGGCACGCTCCTCCTCCGCGGTCAGCCGGGGGTAGCGGCGGATCTCGCTGAGGTACTGGCGCATATCATCCTCACCGGCGAAAACGACGGGAGGTTCTTTTTCCATCAGGGTCATGCTTTGATTCCTTTGCTTTCCTTGAACTTGTTGCGCAGGGCCATCAGATCGTCCGTGGAGGTGACTTTGGATGCCTGATGCTCCCGGTGGATGGTGCGCACGCAATCGAGGAATGCCCGTTCGTTGACAGGCCCCTCCTGGCGGCTGTAGATGCCGGAGATGTGACTCATTTCGTCGGGCGTCAGTTCCTCCAGGACGCCCAGGGACACATCCAGTCCCCGGTCGTGGCGCTGGCGCAGCTGCAGATACACGCTGCCCAGCAGTCCGGAGGAGAATTCCTCACTGCGCAGATCCTGCGCCTGATCCAGCAGGGCAGGTTCTTTCAGAGCCATGGCGATGATGGTTTCCTCGGCCATGGCAGATTTCATATTATCATAGCGAATGGAGCGGGCCTTGGGCTGGTACGCCTGGGCCGGAGCCAGATCAATTTTCTCCTGGCGCTTTTTCTCCCGGTAGACCCGGCGTTTGTAGGCCTTATTGACCTCGATCTTCATGGCGTCATAGCTGATCTTGGCGGCGTCCGCCACCCGGTGGCCGTAGACCTCCCGCTGGACGGCGTTGGAGAGCGTGCTGATCAGCTCAGCCGCCTCGTTGATGAACTGCACCTTCTGCTCATCCTCGGCAAGGTTATACTTGCGGCGGATGGCATTCAGTTGATACTCCACCCGGTTGGCGGAATCCTCCAGCAGCACCTTGAACTTGTCGGCACCGAATTTGTGGAGGAATTCATCGGGGTCCTTGGCGTCGCGCATCTGCAGCACCTTGACCTGGAGGCCCGCCTTCTCCAGCATGGGGATGGCCCGCTGGGTGGCCCGCTGGCCGGCCTGGTCGCCATCATAGATGAGAACCACCTGCTCCGTATAGCGGGTCAGCAGGGCGGCGTGATCCTCCGTCAGGCTGGTACCAAGGCTTGCCACGGCGCAGTCGAAGCCGTACTGGTGCAGGGCAATGGCGTCCATGTAGCCCTCCACCAGGATCAGGTAGGGCAGCTTCGTTTTCTTGGCGATATTCAGGGCGAAGAGATTCTTTCGCTTGTTGAAAATCAGCGTTTCCGGGGAATTGAGGTATTTAGCGGCATTGTCGTCCTTTTTCATGATGCGGCCGCCGAAGCCGATGACATTGCCCCGGACGTCGATGATGGGAAACATGAGCCGGTCCCGGAACCGGTCGAAAATTCTGCCGTTCTTCTGGGATACCGTCACCAGGCCCGAGTCCTTCAGTTCCTGATCGGTGTAGCCCTTTTTCCGCATGGCGTCGGTCAGGGCCGTCCAGGTGTCGGGGGCGTAGCCGATGCCGAATTTGATGATGGTGGATTTGGGCATGCCGCGGCCCAGGGCATACTGCAATGCAGCCGCCCCCTCAGGGGCGGTGAGCCTGCTGTGGAAGAACCGGGCTGCCTCCTTATGGAGCGCCCAGAGCCGCTCCTGCTGGCGGTAGCGGGACTGATACTGCTCGTCCTCGGGGACTTCCATGCCGGCGCGCTTGGCCAGGGCACGGACGGCGTCGGGGTAGCTGAGTCCTTCGATCTCCATCATGAAGTTCACAGGGCCGCCGCCCTTGTGGCAGCCGAAGCAGTAGTAGATGCCCTTGTCCGGGGCAACGGAGAAGGAGGCGGTCTTTTCCCCATGGAAGGGGCACAGGCCGAAGAGATTGGAGCCGGAACGCTTCAGGCTCACATACTGGCCCACCACATCCTCGATTGGATTGCGGGCCATCAGTTCATCCAAAAATGACGGTGGAAATGCCATATTGCCTCCTCCTTTCCGAAGTTTGTATCAAAAATGTTTACGTCTCCTCGCTCAGGCGATAGAGGATCGCAGCCTCCGCGCCCAGGGCCAGGGCCACCAGGGTACTGACAGCGGTGGCAGTGCCGAAGGTCAGGGGTGTCACACTCATCAGCAGCGCCACGATGGCAACCGTCAGCATCCATTTGCGCAGCCTGGCGTTTTCACTGCGGGCGTGGAGCAGCCCCATCGCCAGCAGGATCACGCCGAAGACGCCCGCCAGCATGTGGCTCCACATGCCGTAGCCCACAGGGATCAGGCTGTAGCCGGAGAAAAATTCATAAAAGGATTCATCCGGGCCGGAAGCGAACTGAAGCCGCACACACCAGGGCAGGGCGTTCAGCACAGCAGCCACCGCCGGAAGGATGTACAGCAGGGTATTGGTCAGCTTCTTGTTTTTCATGTTCTCTCTCCTCTATGTTCCGCATGGCCGTGCAGGCTTTTGAATGATTTATTATAGCACATTAGCCCCGAATATGCCAACCCACGGGAATGAATATTTCGTTAAATTTATCAACGGCGTAGTTGTCCGTCATGCCGGCAATGTAGTCGCAGACGGTGCGCTCCAGTCCCTCGAAGCTGAGCTGGGGATGAAAATCCTCCGGCAGCGTCTCGGGACGGGTGATGTAGTATTCAAACAGGCGGCTGAGCATATCCACGGCCTTGGACTCCTCTCCTTTGGCGACAGGGTTGCGGTAGACCCGCCGGAACATAAATTCCCGCAGATCCTTCAGCGCCTTTTCCACAGGCGGCGACAGCATCACCACGCCCGCTTCCCGGGAGGTCTGAATGGCGTCGCAGACCAGGGTGTTGATCCGGGTGCTGTGGGTGTGTCCCAGCAGGCCGGTGATCTCCCGGGGAATATCGTCATTGGTCAGGATCCCCGCCCGAATGGCGTCGTCAATGTCATGGTTGATGTAGGCGATCTGGTCACTGCGCCGCACCGCCATGCCCTCCAGGGTTTCCGGCCAGGGATCCCGGGTGTGACACAGGATCCCATTTCGGACTTCGTATGTCAGGTTCAGCCCCGCACCATCGTTTTCCAGGATGTCCACAACCCGCAGGCTCTGCTCGTTGTGGCGAAAGCCCCCGCTCATCAGGGCGTCCAGAGCCCGCTCTCCGGCGTGGCCGAAGGGGGTATGGCCCAGGTCATGACCCATGGCAATGGCCTCGGCCAGGTCCTCGTTGAGTCCCAGGGCCCGGGTGATGGTTCGGGCGATCCGGGCCACCTCGATGGTGTGGGTCATGCGGGTGCGGTAGTGGTCCCCCTCGGGGCTGAGGAATACCTGAGTCTTGTGCATCAGGCGGCGGAAGGCCTTGGAATGGACAATACGGTCGGTATCCCGCTGGTAGCAGGTACGCACGTCTTCTGCCCGTTCCGCCACCTGCCGGGGACGGCCCCGGCTGCGGTCGGCAAAGGCCGCCCTGGGGTTCAGCCGCTTATGTTCCAGCCGTTCCAGTTCTTCCCTGACCGTCATGGTGATCCACCTCCCAGTTATCCTGTCATTCCGCGCCAGCGGCGCGCAGCGAATTAGAATATCCATGACTGCCAGCGGCAGTCATACCACAATTCCATGCGGCAATTATCAAATGGGGAATGCCCGGTACTCCTGCCCGATCTCCATGCCCTCCACGGTGGCAGCCGTCATATCAGTCAATCGGTCCAGGAAGGGCTGGGCCTGGTCTTCCGGGAACAGAAGCTCCAGTTCCACCTCTGCGCCAAAGTCGGTGCTGCGGATGATGCCGCCGAAGGCGGCCACCTCCAGCTTCACCCGCTCGTAAAAGGTGTAGGGACAGGGCACGTACAGCACCGTCCAGACCCGCTTCATGGATTTGCCCGCGGCATCCACGGCGATCTTGGCGCCCTTGGTATAGGCCCGGACCAGGCCGCCGGCACCCAGCAGGATGCCGCCGAAATAGCGGGTCACCACGCAGACACAGTTGAAAAGGCCCTCCCGCTGCAGCACCTGCAGCATGGGCATTCCCGCGGTGCCGCCGGGCTCGCCATCGTCGGAGAACCGGACCGCGCCGTCCCGGATGATATAGGCCCAGCAGTTGTGGGTAGCGTCGTAGTGCTGCTTTTTCATGGCCTGGATCTTATCCAGAGCCTCCTCCTCGGTCTCCACAGGCCAGAGCCGGCCGATGAAGCGGGACTTTTTCTCTATAAATTCGTCCTCACCGAACTGGGTGGGCACCAGATATTCGTCCAAAGCTTACAGCTCCTTCGTCACGTAATCTCTTAATCTGCCGTAGAGGATGTCATCGACAATGGTTTCGATTTCGATACCCCCGGCGGTGTAATCCACGCTTTTGACCTGGGCATTGTTGTGGAGCGTCTCCACCATGCCGCCCATGGAATAGGGCAGGGTCACCACCACATGGTGCAGTACCGCCCCCAGGGCATCCTCGATGGCCTCCATCAGCTTCTCCATGCCCCGGCCCTGTCTGGCGGAGATGGCCACCACATCGCGACCCACGGGGATTTCCTCCCGGCTCACCAGATCCGCCTTGTTGTAGGCACGGATGACGGGGGTGCCGGGCTTGGCCAGCTGGGCAATGAGCTTGTCCACGACCTCGATATGCTCTTCCCGGTTGGGATCGGATGCATCGATGACGTGCAGCAGCAGGTCAGCGTATTCCAGCTCCTCCAGGGTGGCCCGGAATGCATCCACCAGATGGTGGGGGAGCTTGGCGATAAAGCCGACGGTGTCGGAGAGGATGACATCCAGATTGTCGGACACCGTCAGCTGGCGGCTGGTGGTGTCCAGGGTGTCAAACAGGCGGTTGTTGGCGGGAATACCCGCGCCCGTCAGATGGTTCAAAAGGGTAGACTTGCCCGCGTTGGTATAGCCCACGATGGCTACCACGGGGACGGAATTTTTCATACGGTGCTGCCGCTGGACGCTCCGGACCTGGCGCACCTGCTCCAGCTCCTGCTCGAGCCTGTGGATGCGCTCGCGGATGTGCCGGCGGTCGGACTCCAGCTTGGTCTCGCCGGGGCCGCGGGTGCCGATGCCGCCGCCCTGGCGGCTCAGGGATGCACCCATGCCGGAAAGCCGGGGCAGCAGATATTTATACTGGGCCAGCTCCACCTGCAGGCGGCCTTCCTTGGTCTTGGCCCGCTGGGCGAAGATGTCCAGGATCAGGGCGCTGCGGTCCAGGACCGTGACGCCGATGATCTCCTCCAGGGCCCGGATGTTGCCGGGGGACAGCTCGTTGTCAAAAACCACCATGGTGGAATTGGTGAACTCCACCAGCATCCGCACCTCCCGCGCCTTGCCCTCGCCGATGAAGCTGTGGGAATCTGGGGTGTGGCGGTTCTGTAGGATCTTTCCGGTGCAGAAGCCGCCGGCGGTCTCCAGCAATGCTTCCAGCTCGTCCAGGGTCTCGTCGGTGGCGGTCTGTGCCTTGGTGAAGCAGTCGGCATTCAGACCCACCAGCACCGCACGCTCCGGGATGTGTTCTTCAAAATTATTTTCCATATCGTCCTCCGAATCATGATGTCATTCCGAGCCAGTGCTCACACCGGCGTGGGAATCCCCCAAGATTTCAGACAGTCCCCCATCGTAGCGGGGATTGCCACACCAGTCTGCGGACTGGTTCGCAATGACACTTTCTTTTTAGTTATTATACCACAATCCCCATGGTGCGGACAATGAATTCGACGAAAAAATACAAAAAACCCGCACCACGGTAAACCGTCGTGCGGGTTTCGTTTTTACTTCAGGCCAAAACGCTTGTTGAAGCGATCAACACGTCCACCGGTGTCAACCAGCTTCTGCTTGCCGGTATAGAAAGGGTGGCACTTGGAGCAGATCTCAACACGAATCTCCTTCTTGGTGGAGCCGGTAGTAAAGACGTTACCACAGTTGCAGCGGATCGTGGTCTGTTCGTACTTGGGATGGATACCTTCCTTCATTTCGTTCACCTCTTTCTCATTAAGTAAAAGGGCATAATTGCCCCAGCAATTTCAATCGCCCGGCTATCATATCATACCGCGCATAAAATTGCAAGTACTTTTTTTTATTTTTTTCTGACTTTATTCTTCCTCGTCCCAGAACAGGTCATTGAGCGTCAGCCCCAGAACTTTACAGATACCGATACACAGCCGGATGGTGGGGTTGTAATCACCCTTCTCGATGGCGTTGATGGTCTGGCGGGAGACCCCCAGGGCGTCCGCCAGGGCCTGCTGGGACAGCCCCTTCTGCGCCCGTGCCTGTTTCATTGCATAATTGGCGCCCATAGTTTATTCCTCTCTCTCGCGCCGCAGCTCCATAATATCAACGCCGCACAGCACGATAAAACAGATTCCCAGGATGATGGCGAACCAGAACTGGCTGTCCATGACGCCCCTGCGAAACCATCCTTCCAGCCCTCTGAACAGATCTACAGCAGAAATGCCAATGAGGATCAGATCGCAGACGAGTGACTCCTTGGGATTGCGGAAGATGGGATTGCCCACCTTCAACAGCATACAGCAGAACCGGTAGGTCATGAGCATCAGCATCAACCCCAGGAACAACAGCAGCCAGGTCGCAACAGACAGACCAATCTGGATCAAGAACATGGCCGCAAACAGATAAACGATACCTACCCAGAAAGCTATCCGATAAGCCCTGCCCTGGGCCTCCTTCTGCCGTTCATCGTACCGTCCCTCCCGCTTGCCGTCCCACCGCAGCAGCAGCCGGCACACACCATACAGAACCAGCAGCGCCACCAGAACAGCCAGGACGGTATACGAAGCCATCAGGGCCATAAGTGCAACGATTCCTTGTAACATATCTCATCCCTCCTTTCCTTGTTGTCAAATATATTTTACATTACATCCTGTATAATGTCAAGTATGTTTGACATCTCTCCATGCAAAAATCCCGGAACCTTTCGGTTCCGGGATTTTCCTTGCAGCATTAACCCTCGAAGTCAGCCTCTTCAGCGACAGGAGCGGTCTCTTCGGCAACAGGTGCTTCCTCAGCGGCCTCCTCGACGACCTCTTCTGCGGTCTCTTCGACAACAGCCTCTTCCTCGGCAGCGTCTTCCTCTTCGGCAACGACTTCCTCAGCGGGGCAGTCCAGCTCGCACTCGCAGTCAGCGCAGTCCTCAGCATCGCACTTGCAGGGGCAGGCGGCCAGCAGCTTCTTAGCCCAGGCAACGATCTGCTCGCCGTAGGTGGCAATGATGTAGGCAACACCGACGAGGGCGGCCAGAGCGGTCAGGATCTTTGCGATCAGAGCAGCATTTTTCATGATAGGTTAACCTCCCAAAATTAGTGCTGATAACATTATACCTGTAGGATATCCAAAAAGCAACCGAAAATTTAACAATTTGTAAGACTTTTTAAGTATATCCGTACATCCCGCGGATGCTGATCTCCCCGGAATTGATGATTTCCACAACATTCGGCGCAAATTCCACCATCAGCGCGCCGTCTTCATCGATTCCCACGGCCCGGCCGTGGCGGGGCTTCTCATCGGCGCGCAGCAGGGACACTTCCCTGCCCAGGGTGATGCAGCTGCGGCGGTAAATTGTCATGATCTCCGCCCTGGCGGCCAGATCCATCCCCGTCAGCGCTTCGGCCAGAGCGGCGGCCAGTTTTGCCCGGTCACAGGGAGCGAACATGGCAAGGGACCCCGCAAAGGAACGGATGGCGGGGTCAAAATCATCCTGCCGCTGCAGGCAGTTGATGCCGATGCCGATGACCGCCCAGTCCACGGTACCTTTGGGGGACACGCCCAGCTCCGTCAGGATACCCGCCAGCTTCTTCCCGTTGTGGACCAGGTCGTTCGTCCACTTGATGCCCGGGCGGAAGCCCACGGTGCGCTCCACCGCGTCACAGGCCGCCACCGCGGCGGCACAGGTCAGGTGCATCAGCTCCGACGGCAGGCAGCCGGGGCGCAGGATCACGCTCATATACACGCCCGTTCCCGCCGGAGACAGGAATGTCCGGCCCAGTCTCCCCCGCCCCCCGGTCTGATGGTCGGCGATCAGAACGGTGCCGTGGGGCGCGCCCTGGGCGGCCAGGCGCTTGGCCTGCGTATTGGTGGAATCAACGGTGTCAAAATAGAGCACCGAATCCCGCAGCGGCGCTGGCAGATGCTTCAGAATCTGTTCTTTCATGCCCCCAGCGCCGCCCTTACCGCCGCGATGAATTCCGGCGCGGTGCCGCAGCAGCCGCCGAGAATATTGGCGCCATTTTCCCGGCATTCCAGGACGATCTTCGCGAATTCCTCCGGGGTCTGGGGATAGACAGGAATGCCGTCGGCACCGATGACAGGGACGCCGGCGTTGGGCTTGCAGACCAGGGGGCCTTTCACATAGCGGCGCAGCCTGCTCACCAGGCCGGGGGTCATCATGTCGGCGGCCACGCAGTTGAAGCCCACGGCGGCAGCGCCGGATTCCTCCAGCTCCCGCAGCACAGGCCCCACCTCCCGGCCGGAGAACAAAGCCCCGTCAGGCTGCATGGTGAAGGTGTACAGGACACACTCCGCCCCCTCCAGCTCGGCAGCAGTCAGGATGGCCTCCGCTTCCGTGGGATACATCAGCGTCTCCGCCGCCAGCAGATCCGCGCCGCCTGCCAGCAATCCTGCGATCTGGCGGCGGTAGTTTTCCACCAGCAGATCGAAATTTCCCTCATCCCAACTGTCACAGTAGACAGCCAGCGTGGTCAGGTCGCCTGCGATCAGGCAGCCTGGCGCGGCGGAACGGCTCAGCTCCACCAGTTTTTTATTGATCTCCTCCGTCCGGCCGGCAAGTCCCACCTTTTCCAGCGCGATGGGCTGGGCCTGGAAGGTGGGTGCGTAGATGATATCGGAGCCCGACTCGGCATAGCGCCGCTGCAGCGCCACCAGAGCGTCGGGGTTGTTCAGAACCCACTGCTCGGTGCAGCAGCCCTTGGGCATGCCGGCTTTCTGCAGGTTGGAGCCGGTGGCGCCGTCCAGCAGAAGGGGGCCATTTGCCAGCAGGGCGTGAAATTGTTCTCTCGTGAGCATGGTAACACCTCGTAAAACCATGTCATTGCGAGGAGCGAAGCAACGCGGCAATCCCCCTCGGGTTTCCGGAATCCGGAGAAGATTGCCACGCCAATGTGCGCACCGGCTCGCAATGACACTATAATATCCCCCACATTATATTCTATCCCCGGAAATAATGCAACAAACATTGACGAATTGGGTAAAATCTGTTATGATGAATGAACCTGTGAATATACGAATATCCAAAGGAGTTAGTCATAATGAAGAAAACCGTATTGAGAGAATATGCAAAGCTGATCGTCCGCATGGGCGCCAAGGTCCAGAAGGGCCAGGACGTGGTCATCACTGCCGGCCTGGATCAGCCTGAGTTCGTCCAGATGGTGGTGGAGGAGGCCTACAAGGCCAAGGCCCGCAAGGTCACCGTGGACTGGCACTACCAGCCCCTGAGCAAGGTTCATGTCCGCTACCAGAGCCTGAAGACCCTGGGCACCGTGGAAGAGTGGCAGAAGGCCCGCTACGAGCACTACGCCGACATCCTGCCCTGCCGCATCATCCTGCTGTCCGACGATCCCGATGGCCTGAAGGGCATGAATATTTCCAAGCTGAACAAGGCAAACCAGATGACCTACCCCATCATGCGCCAGTACCGCGAGGCCATCGACGGCCAGCACCAGTGGGTCGGCGCAGCCGTTCCCGGCGCAGCCTGGGCCAAGAAGATCTTCCCCGGCCTGCGCACCAGCGCTGCCATCGAGAAGCTGTGGGAGGCCATTCTGAACGCTGCCCGCGTCACCGAGGATTCCATCGCCACCTGGGAGGCTCATAACGCTGACCTGGAGAAGCGCTGTGAGTACCTGAACAGCCTGAAGATCCGCAAGCTGCACTACACCGCCGACAACGGCACCGACCTGACCGTGGGCATCATCCCCGGCGCACAGTTCGTCGGCGGCGGCCACACCACCCGCCAGGGCGTCTTCTTCAACCCCAACATTCCCACCGAGGAGTGCTTCGTCACCCCCAAGAAGGGCGAGGCCGAAGGCATCGTCTACTCCTCCAAGCCCCTGAGCTATCAGGGCCAGCTGATCGACTGGTTCAACATCCGCTTCGAGAACGGCAAGGCTGTGGAATGGCACGCACAGGTGGGCGAAGAGAACCTGGGCCAGATGCTGACCATGGACGAGAACGCCGGCTACCTGGGCGAGTGCGCCCTGGTGCCCGTCACCAGCCCCATCGCCCAGAGCGGTCTGATGTTCTACAACACCCTGTTCGATGAGAACGCCGCCTGCCACCTGGCTGTGGGCCGCGGCTTCCCCGAGAACATCCCCGGCCATCACGACATGACCAAGGATGAGATCCGGGAGCTGGGCGTCAACGACTCCATGATCCATGTGGACTTCATGATCGGCTGTGATTCCATGAACATTGACGCCATCTGCGAGGACGGCAGCACCGTTCCCGTGTTCCGCAACGGCAACTGGGCATTCTGATTCTTCCTATAAACGTACAAAAAGACTCCCGCCAAATGGGAAATGTTCTTAATGGAGAAATAGCATAAAGCAACTGGCAGGTTATTTTTGACCTGCCAGTTTTTGTATCTATATGGGTCAGGGCAACAGCCCGGATAATTGCATCCGGTGGACAGCCGGACGTTCCGCTTGCCACACGTATGTAGGGCGGGGGCTTGCTCCCGCCGAAAGCCACCACCCATAGGATATTGAAACAATGTCGTATCCGTGATATAATCAGTTCATCAAACTGCAATTTTGCGAATAGTTTACCGCCGCACCTATCATAGGTGCGGCGGCAGTTTATTGGAGTTGGCGGCGGGAGCAAGCCCCCGCCCTACGAAATATCCGTTAAGAACACGAAGAAAAAGCGGGAGTCTTTTTGTTTGATTTTATTCCACGTTGGTCAGAAGCTCCACCAGCATGTCCACGCACAGCTCCATATCCTCAACAGGGATATATTCGAAGCGGCCGTGGTAGTTCTCACCGCCGGTGCACAGGTTTGGACAGGGCAGGCCCTCGTAGCTGAGCCGTGCGCCGTCGGTGCCGCCGCGGATGGGCACATTGACAGGGGTCATGCCCACGGCAGCCATGGCCTTCATGGCCCGCTCCACCACATACATGCACGGCTCGATGCACTGCTTCATGTTGAAGTAACTGTCACGGATGGTCAACTCCATGGCGTTCTGGCCGTACTTGGCCTTGATGAAGGCGGCGGCGGACTCCATCAGTGCCTTCTTGGCCTGGAACTTATCCATGTCGTGGTCGCGGATGATGAAGTTCAGGGTGGTGTTCTCCACATCGCCTTCAATGCCCATCAGGTGGATGAAGCCCTCGTAGCCCTCGGTGTGCTCAGGACGCTGGGCAGGGGGCATCATGCCCGCATACTCCATGGCCAGAACAATGGCGTTGACCATCTTGCCCTTGGAGGAGCCGGGATGGATGCTGCGGCCGTAGAAATTGGCCTTGACGGAAGCGGCGTTGAAATTCTCGTACTCGATGCCGCCCACGGCGCCGCCGTCGGAGGTGTAGGCGTAGTCCGCGCCGAAGTCGGCCAGATTGAACTTATCAGCGCCCCGGCCGATCTCCTCGTCGGGGGTGAAGCCGATCTTCAATGTAGCGTGGTTGACACCGGAGGTGATGAGCCGCTCGGCGGCGGTGAGGATCTCGGCAACGCCTGCCTTGTCGTCAGCGCCCAGCAGGGTGGTGCCGTCGGTGACGATCAGGTGCTTGCCTTGGTGGTTATTGAGGCTGGGGAAGTCCACAGGGGACATGAAGATGCCCTGCTCCTCGTTCAGGCAGATATCGCCGCCGCCATACTCCACGATCTTCGCCTTGATGTCCGCGCCGGAGCAGCCGGGAGCGGTGTCCATGTGGGCGATGAGACCAATGGTGGGGAGATTGGGATCGCCGGGGACGGTGCCGTAGACATAGCCGTGCTCGTCCATGTGAGCGTCGCTGATGCCCATGGCCAGCATCTCTTCCACGATGGCAGCGCCCAGCACCTTCTGCTTGTCGGTGGAGGGACAGGTGGGGGAATTTTCGTCGGACTGGGTGTCAAAGGAAATATAGCGCAGGAAGCGCTCGGTAACAGAGGTCATGTTGGTTCTCCTTGTGATGAATTGCTTGGAAAAGAGCCGCCGCGGATGCGGCGGCTCTCGGTTTTAAGAAAACTCTTCTTACTTGGCAGCCTTGACCAGCTCAGCGGTATCCTGCGCGATCATCAGCTCTTCGTTGGTGGGAACGATCCAGACCTGAACCTTGGAGTTGGCGGTGGAGATCTTGACTTCCTTACCGCGGCAGTTGTTCAGCTCGGGGTCGATCTCAACACCCAGGTAACCCAGGTACTCGCAGACAGCAGCGCGGACGCCCTTGTCGTTCTCACCGACGCCGGCGGTGAAGGTCAGAACGTCGATGCCGTTCATGGCAGCAGCGTAGGCGCCGACATACTTGGCGACTTCGTAGCAGAACTTCTCACGGGCCAGAGCGCAGTCAGCGTTGCCTTCCTTGGCGCCGTTCTCCAGATCGCGGAAGTCGGAGGAAACGTTGCCGGACAGAGCCAGAACGCCGGACTTCTTGTTGAGCATGTTCAGGCACTCGTCAACGTTCATGCCGTACTTGTTGCAGATGAACTGCACGACAGCAGCGTCGATGTCGCCGGAGCGGGTGCCCATGGGAACACCGGCCAGAGGAGTCAGGCCCATGGTGGTATCCTGGCACTTGCCGTCCTTGATGGCGGACATGGAGGAACCGTTGCCCAGGTGGCAGTTGACCATCTTGAACGCGGTCTTGCCCACCAGCTCAGCGGTACGCTTGGCAACGTACTTATGAGAGGTGCCGTGGAAGCCGTAGCGGCGCAGGGAGTCGTTCTTGAAATACTCAGTGGGGATGGCGTAACGGTAAGCCTTGGGAGGCATGGTCATGTGGAAAGCGGTATCGAAGACAGCGACCTGGGGGGTAGTGGGCATAACAGCCTGGCAGGCACGGATGCCCATCAGGTTAGCGGGGTTATGCAGGGGGCCCAGGGGGATGCACTTCTCGATGGCAGCGATGACTTCGTCATTGATGATGCAGGAATCGAAGAACTCCATGCCGCCGTGCAGGACGCGGTGACCGACAGCGTCGATCTCGTCCACGGACTTGATGACACCGTTGACGGGGTCAACCAGGATCTCCAGAGTGGCTGCGATGGCCTCGGAGTGGGTGGGCATGGGGATGTCCTTAACGACCTTCTCGCCATGTGCATTGTGGTTCAGACGGCCGTCGATGCCGATACGCTCGCACAGGCCCTTGGCGGATACGACGCCGGTCTCGGGATCCATCAGCTGATACTTCAGGGAAGAGGAACCGGCATTGATAATGAGAACATTCATTGGAATCTGCCTCCTAAAAAATATTTTCTTTTTGATCGTTTTGTGTTATGATAGCCATAGCTAATGATATTATAAATCGTTGTTTCCGATTTCTCAAGTCCTGAGCGGAATTTTTTTAAGAAAAGGTGGCAAAAATTTGAAAATTGTCGGCATCATCTGCGAGTATAACCCCCTCCATCTGGGGCACAAAAAACAAATCGACACCATTCGTTCGCTTTGCGGCAGCGAAACGGCGGTGGTCTGCCTGATGAGCGGCAATTTCGTCCAGCGGGGCGCGCCTGCCATCATTGACAAATCCACCCGGGCGAAAGCCGCCATCCTGGCCGGCGCCGACCTGGTGCTGGAACTTCCTGTGGAATACGCCCTGTCGTCGGCGGAGGGCTTCGCCGCCGGCGGCGTTTCCATTCTGGGCCCCTTCTGCCATCATCTGTGCTTCGGCGCCGAGGATGCCGATGGGACTGCCCTGATGCGTCTTGCAAAGGCGCTTCTGAGTGACGAATTCCCGCCCCGGCTCCGTACCGCCCTGGAAAGCGGCTGTTCCTTCCCCGCTGCCCGGCAGCGGGCATTGGAGGAAATGGGGCTGGATGCTTCCCTGCTGGCCAGTCCCAACAATATTCTGGCGGTGGAGTACTGCAAGGCGATCCTGTCCCAGCGATGTGCCATGTCTCCCCTGCCCATCCACCGGGGCGGCGATTACCATGACGAACGTCCCGATGACGAGAATCCCTCCGCCACCGCCCTGCGGCGTTTGATGCTGGACGGCCGGGAATGGAGCCGATGGGCACCGGAACCAGCGTATCCCATCTTCGAAAATGCGCCGCTCCACGCCCTGGAAGCCGGCGAGCGCGCCATTCTGGGGAAACTGCGTACCATGACGGACGATGAATTTGAAGCCCTCCCCTACGGCTCTGAGGGCCTGTGGCGGAAATTCATGCACGCCTGCCGCAGCTGCACCACCCTGGAGCAGATCGTCGCCGCCACCAAATCCAAGCGTTACACCCGCACCCGCATCGACCGGATGCTGCTGTGCGCTTTCCTGGGGCTCACGGCGGAAGACCTCTGCTTCCCCGCCCCCTACACCCGGGTACTGGCTTTCAACGATACGGGACGGACGGTGCTGAAGGAGGCGCGGAAGACCGGCGCTTTCCTGAACGCCGGAGAGCGCCACGACAGCGATTACTGCCGCAGGGAATTCCTGATGGGCAGCCTTTACGGGCTCTTCGCCGCGGCTGCCCCGGAAGCCCCGGGCCCAGAGGAACGAAGAAGAGTGTATTATCATCGATAAAAGCGAAAAACGGGCGGACACCAGGTGTCCGCCCGTGATTTGTTGCAGTTGACCGCCGGTCACGCCATATACTCGCTGGCGTAATGCACCGCCACCGCGCCGTCAGCCACGGCCGTGACCACCTGGCGCACCTGTTTGGTGCGGACGTCGCCCACAGCGTAGACGCCGGGGAGGCTGGTCCGGGTGGACTCGTCGGCGACGATATAGCCGCTCCGGTCCAGTTCCAGCTGGCCTTCCGCCAGGCCGGATGCAGGCTTGCGGCCGATGCTGACGAACACGCCGTCTACGGCGATCTGTGACATTTCTCCGGTGACCGTATCCCACAGCCGCAGCCCCGTGACCTTGCCATCGGCAAGGATCTCAGACACCGCACTGTTCCAGCGGAATTCCACGTTGGGCAGCTTCTGCAGCGGCTCATGGTAGACCTTGTCCGCCCGGAGGGAATCCCGGCGATGGACGATGATGACCTTTTCCGCTACCCGCGCCAGCTGCAGGGCGTCTGCCACAGCGCTGTTGCCGCCGCCGATGACCGCCACAGTCCTGCCCCGGTAGCGCATCCCGTCGCAGGCGGCGCAGTAGTGGACGCCGCGGCCCACCAGGGCCTGTTCGCCGGGGAGTCCCAGTTCCCTGGGGCCGGCTCCGGTGGCGATGACGACGCTGCGGGCCAGGAAAACGCCCTGATCGGTATCCACTACCTTGGGATCTGCCTTCAGATCCAGCCTGTAGACCTCCGCCAGCTCCGTCACCGCGCCGAAGCGCTCGGCGCTTTGCTGCATCCGCTCCCCCAGCTCGAAGCCGTCGATGCCTTCGACGAAGCCGGGATAATTGTCGATCACGTCCGTCAGAGCCATCTGGCCACCGGCGGACAGCTTTTCCAGAACCAGGGTCCTAAGCCCTGCCCGGGCGGCGTAGAGAGCGGCGCTGTATCCCGCCGGCCCGCCGCCGATGATGATCATGTCATGGATCATTGCCGCCCCTCCTTATACCAGGGATTCTTCGATGAACTGTTCGATGCGGGCCTTGGATTCGGGGGCCACGATGGAGCCCAGCACCTCACCGTTTCGATAAAGCACCAGCGTGGGGATGACTTCGATCTGCTCCTGGTGGGCGATCAGAGGCTCGTCATCGATGTTGATCTTTGCCACCACCATTTCGCCGTCCATCTGCTGGGCGATCCTGTCATAGGCGGGGCCGATCCGGCGGCAGTAGCCGCACCAGGGCGCCCAGAAATCCACCAGAACGGGCTTGTCGCCCCGGATCATTTCGTTAAACTTTTCAGAATTCATATTCACAGCAGCCATTTTTCAGCAGCTCCTTTCATTTCTTTTGTTTGACTACAGTATACCCAAAAGGATTCCGTGTTTCCGTGATAAAATCACACAAACAGAATTTCCCATATTGAAATTTATGACGCAAAATGGTAAAGTGTAACCATCTGACAAAGAGAGAGGGTTCCCCCATGAAAAACATGCATTTCAAACGGAAGCTGCCCATTCCCATGGACATCAAGGCCCGCTACCCCCTGACGGAAGCACTGGCGAAGATCAAAGCCACCCGTGATGAGGTCATTGCCGACGTCTTCACCGGCAAGAGCGACAAGATGGTGCTGATCATCGGCCCCTGCTCTGCCGACCGGGAGGACGCTGTGCTGGACTACTGCGAGCGTCTGGCAAAGCTGCAGGAAAAGGTCTCTGACCGGCTGGTGCTGATCCCCCGGGTCTATACCAACAAGCCCCGCACCACCGGCGACGGCTACAAGGGTCTGCTGCACCAGCCCAACCCGGAACAGGATGTGGATATGCTGGAGGGCGTCATCGCCATCCGCCGGCTCCACACCAATGTGCTGGCCAACACCGGCCTTTCCACCGCCGATGAGATGCTCTACCCCGACAACTACCGCTATCTTTCCGACCTGCTGGCCTATGTTGCCGTGGGCGCCCGGAGTGTGGAAAATCAGGAGCACCGCCTGACCTCCAGCGGCATCGCCGTGCCTGTGGGCATGAAAAACCCCACCAGCGGCGACCTGTCCGTCATGCTCAACTCCATCATGGCCGCCCAGCACAAGCACACCTTCATCTATCGCGGCTGGGAAGTCAACACCACCGGCAATGACCTGGCCCACGCCATCCTGCGCGGTTATGTCAACCACCACGGCGAGGCCCGTCCCAATTACCATTTTGAGGAACTGGAGCACCTGTACGACATTTACGCCGCCAAGGGTCTGCAGAACATGGCGGTGATCGTGGACGCCAACCACTCCAATTCCGCCAAGAAGTATATGGAGCAGCCCCGGATCTGCAAGGAAGTCCTTCACTCCTGCCGCCATTCCGAACACATCCAGTCCATGGTCAAGGGCTTCATGATCGAGAGCTATCTGGAGCCCGGTGCCCAGAAGATTGGCCAGGGCATCTACGGCAAATCCATCACCGACCCCTGCATCGGCTGGGCGGAGACGGAGAAGCTGGTCTGCGATATTGCGGAACTGATCTGAATATAGGAAAAGGGCGCAGCCGAAAACGGCTGCGCCCTGTTTATGACATTATAGAACTCTTCACTTTTCACTATTACTTCTTACCTCAAAATCGGCTCTCTAAGAGAGAGTGAAGAGTGAGCCGATAATCGTGAAGAAATAAAATCGGCAACCTTCTTTCGAAGATTGCCGATTTTTGGCTCCCCCTGTTGGACTTGAACCAACGACCTGCGGATTAACAGTCCGTCGCTCTACCGACTGAGCTAAGGGGGAATATTTGTGTTGGCTTTACCTGGTTTCCCGGGTAGGCCAAGTATTGTCCTGCCGTCGCAAGTGTC